>NZ_CP038469.1:1815189-2117720 GCF_004684345.1 Citrobacter tructae | reverse complement strand
CTGGTGGTGGTGGCGATCCTGATTAGCCACAAAGAAAAACTGGCACTGGAAAAAGATATTCTCTGGAGCGTTTGTCGAGCGGTGATCCAGCTTATTATCGTCGGCTACGTACTGAAATATATCTTTGGCGTGAACCACAGCATTCTGACCTTATTGATGGTGCTGTTTATCTGTTTTAACGCCGCCTATAACGCGCAAAAACGCAGTAAATATATCGGCAAAGCCTTTATTTCATCGTTTATTGCGATCACGACAGGGGCTGGACTGACGCTGACGGTACTGGTGCTGTCAGGCTCCATTGAGTTTACGCCGATGCAGGTGATCCCCATTTCCGGCATGATTGCGGGCAATGCGATGGTGGCTGTGGGGTTGTGTTACAACAACCTGGGTCAGCGGTTTAACAGCGAGCAGCAGCAAATTCAGGAAAAGTTGAGCCTCGGGGCCACGCCAAAAATTGCCTCTGCGCCGCTGATCCGCGACAGCATTCGAGCGTCACTGATCCCGACCATTGATTCTGCGAAAACCGTCGGGTTGGTGAGCTTGCCGGGGATGATGTCAGGGTTAATCTTTGCCGGTATCGATCCGGTAAAAGCGATTAAATATCAGATTATGGTGACCTTCATGCTGCTTTCTACAGCCAGCCTGTCGACCATCATTGCCTGCTATTTAACCTATCGGAAATTCTATAATACGCGCCACCAACTGGTGGTGACGCCATTAGAGAAACCGTGATGTAATGCCGAATGCGTTTTTGTGGGCCCGATAAGCGCCAGCGCCATCGGGCAAAATGCAGCGGGTTAGTACAGCAGTGCGTATAGTTGACGACGGTATTTGGAGGCCAGCGCATCACCGGTTCCCAGTGCGGCGAGGATCTCCTGGAAGGTCTTACGCGCCTGGCCGTCAGCGGCGGCAAGATCTTTTCTCAGGTGGCTGAACAGTAGCTCCAGCGCCTCTTCGTTACGTCCGACTTGATGCAGCTGGATCGCTAGTTGGGTAGCCAGTGCGGCGTCCTGCGGGTTTTCTGCCACCTGTTTCTGCAACAGCTGAATTTCCGGCGTATCCGCCGCCTGCTTCAGCAGTTCGATCTGTGCGACCAGACCCTGATAGCGTGTGTCCTGATCCTGCAACGGAATGGTTTTCAGCACCGCTTCGGCATCCTCGGAGCGGTTAAGAGCGATTTGCGTTTCTGCCAGCAGCAGGCCGATTTCGCTGCTCTGATTGGAAATCTGCCAGGCTTCTTTCAGCAGCGGCAGCGCGTCGGCGTGATTACCCGCTTCGATGAACTCGATCGCCTGACGCGCTTTCAGCTCCTCTTCGCTTGGCAACACTTTATCCAGCAGTGCGCGAATTACCTCTTCCGGCTGCGGGCCCTGGAATCCGTCCACCGGCTGACCGTTCTGGAACAGATACACTGTTGGGATGGCACGCAGGCCAAACTGCGAGGCGATCATCTGCTCGGCATCACAGTCCAGCTTGGCGAGAATAAACTGACCGTTGTACTGGGCGACCAGGCTTTCCAGCACTGGCGTCAGTTGCTGGCAATGCTGGCTGCGTTCAGACCAGAAATAGAACAGGACCGGCGTGGTCATCGACAGTTCAAGGGTCTGCTGCAGGTTGGATTCGTTAATATTGACAATATTTTGTACGGACATGGAGTCACTCTCTATTCGTCGATTTGTTTTTACATGGGGGCAGACGCGCAGGCTTCAACTCAGCCCTGTAAAATTTTGTCCATTACGCGACCTGGCAACAGGCGTTTCAACAGCATTACCGCCCAGGTCACCAGGGTGACGGGATAGCGCAGCTTCGGTTTATCGCTCTCAAAAGCATGGCGCACTTTGGTGACAACCGCATCTGGTCCCAGCGTAAAACGAGCAGCAATTCCAGGGTTTTCAACTGGGGAATCGCTCTGGGTCTG
Organism: Citrobacter tructae; assembly: GCF_004684345.1. Classification (NCBI taxonomy): domain Bacteria; kingdom Pseudomonadati; phylum Pseudomonadota; class Gammaproteobacteria; order Enterobacterales; family Enterobacteriaceae; genus Citrobacter; species Citrobacter tructae. The sequence continues at coordinate 2,115,802 of NZ_CP038469.1, read as the reverse complement.
GTTAACGTTTTCAGTGAAACGGGTGCGGATAGGACCGGGTTCAATTAGGCTGACTTTGATTCCACTGTGACGTAATTCCATGCGCAGCGCATCGGACCAGGCTTCCAGCGCGTATTTGCTGGCGGCATACGCGCCACGTCCTGGAGTCGCGATTAATCCCATTACCGATGAAGTCATCACAATGCGCCCTTCGCCGTGGGGCAACATGGCAGGCAACAGGCGCATGGTCAGCTGATGCGCGCCAAAAAAGTTGGCGGAAAATTGCTGTTCCATCTGCTCACGGCTGATGGTCGGCAGCGGACCATACACGCCGAATCCGGCGTTATTAAAGATCCCATACAAACGATTATCGGTCAGGGCGATCACCTCATCGGCTGCGCGATCCACGCTTTCTGGTGAATCCAGATCCAGCAAGATGCCGGTGAATCCCATACCGTTCATGCGTGCGACATCGTCAGGTTTACGGCAGCCTGCCAGAATTTGAAAGCCCTGACGCTTCAGTTCAAGTGCGCTTTCCAGGCCGATTCCGCTGGAACATCCTGTTATTAAGACCGATTTTTGCATAACTTTACCTGTCAGGATCTCCGTTGTTTTACGAGTCGTGGTTAACTAAAGGCGTGAGTTGTTTCGCCATCCAGTCGGCAATAAACGGCTGGGCGTCACGATTAGGGTGGATACCATCATCCTGCATCCACTGGGGTTTTAGATAGACCTCTTCCATAAAAAAGGGCAGCAGAGGAATATCAAACTCGCTGGCGAGCTTTGGATAAATTGCGCTAAAGGTTTCATTATAACGGCGACCGTAGTTTGCTGGCAGACGAATTTGCATCAGCAGCGGTTCGGCATTCGCCGCTTTGACGTCGTGTAAAATTTTACGCAGAGTTTGTTCAGTTTGCGCTGGCGAAAATCCGCGCAGGCCGTCATTACCGCCCAGTTCAACCAGTACCCAGCGCGGCTGGTGCTGTTGCAGTAACGCGGGCAGACGCGCCAGGCCCTGCTGCGAGGTGTCGCCGCTAATGCTGGCATTCACCACCGACGTTTTGCTTTGCCATTTATCATGCAGCAGCGCTGGCCACGCGGCGCTGGCAGACATACGGTATCCGGCACTCAGGCTGTCACCCAGAATTAATAACGTGTCCGCTGCGGCGGCGCGGAAAGTTAACAGAACCAGGAACAGGAAGGGCAAATGCCAGCGGAAAACATTGTTGAAGTTCATCATCTTAAGAAATCCGTCGGTCAGGGTGATCAGGAGCTATCCATCCTTACCGGAGTTGAACTGGTTGTCAAACGCGCCGAGACCATTGCGCTGATTGGCGAGTCGGGATCGGGGAAATCCACGTTGCTGGCAATCCTTGCAGGGCTGGACGATGGCTCCAGCGGCGAAGTCAGCCTGGTCGGGCAACCGTTGCATACCATGGACGAAGAGGCTCGGGCACAGCTGCGCGCGCAACATATCGGCTTTGTCTTTCAGTCCTTTATGCTTATTCCGACCCTGAATGCGCTGGAGAACGTTGAGCTGCCCGCGTTATTGCGCGGCGAAAACAGCGGTTCCAGCCAGGCCGGGGCTAAAGCTTTGCTAGAGCAGTTGGGATTAGGCAAACGCCTCGACCACCTTCCGGCCCAGCTTTCCGGTGGGGAGCAGCAGCGCGTGGCGCTGGCACGGGCGTTTAACGGCCGACCGGACGTGTTGTTTGCCGATGAACCGACGGGCAATCTCGACCGACAAACTGGGGATAAAATTGCCGATCTGCTGTTTTCCCTCAATCGTGAACACGGCACCACCCTGATTCTGGTAACCCATGACCCGCAGCTGGCGGCTCGTTGCGACCGGCGTTTGCGTCTGGTAAACGGGCAGTTACAGGAGGAGGCATGATTGCACGCTGGTTCTGGCGCGAATGGCGCTCGCCCTCATTATTAATTGTCTGGCTGGCGCTGAGCCTGGCGGTGGCCTGTGTGCTGGCGCTGGGGAATATCAGCGACCGCATGGAAAAAGGGTTGAGCCAGCAAAGCCGCGAATTTATGGCGGGCGATCGGGCGCTGCAAAGCTCGCGGGATGTGCCGAAAGCCTGGATTGACGAGGCGCGCCAACGCGGCCTGAAGGTGGGCGAACAGCTGACCTTCGCTACCATGACTTTTGCCGCCGATACCCCGCAGTTGGCGAACGTCAAAGCGGTAGATGACGTGTACCCAATGTATGGCTCCCTGCAAACCGATCCGCCGGGGCTGAAACCGCAGCCCGGTTCGGTGCTGCTAGCTCCGCGCCTGATGGCGCTGCTCAATTTGAAAACCGGTGATTCCATTGACGTGGGTGACGCCACGCTGCGTATTGCTGGCGAAGTGGTACAAGAGCCGGATTCCGGCTTTAACCCGTTCCAGATCGCGCCGCGTCTGATGATGAACATCGCGGATGTCGAAAAAACGGGGGCCGTCCAGCCGGGAAGTCGCGTGACCTGGCGCTATAAATTTGGCGGGACGCCGCAGCAGCTTGAAGCTTATGAAAAGTGGCTGCTGCCGCAGTTAAAGCCGGAACAGCGCTGGTATGGGCTGGAGCAGGATGAAGGCGCACTGGGGAAATCCCTCGAACGTTCGCAACAGTTCCTGCTGCTGTCGGCACTGTTAACGCTGTTGCTGGCGGTTGCTGCCGTTGCCGTGGCGATGAATCATTACTGCCGCAGCCGTTACGATCTGGTGGCGATACTAAAAACGCTCGGCGCGGGCAGGGCGCAGCTTCGCAAGCTGATTATCGGCCAGTGGCTGATGGTGCTGGTGCTGTCCGGCATCACTGGCGGGGCGTGCGGGCTGCTGTTTGAACGCGTACTGGTGCTGCTGCTCAGGCCCGTTTTGCCGGGTGAATTGCCGCCTGCCAGCCTGTGGCCGTGGCTGTGGGCATTCGGTACGATGGCCGTCATTTCGTTGCTGGTTGGGCTGCGTCCCTATCGTCTACTGCTGGCAACGCAACCGCTGCGGGTACTGCGTCGCGACGTGGTGGCAAACGTCTGGCCGCTGAAGGTCTATCTGCCCGTGGCAACGATAGTTGTGGTTGCGCTACTGGCCGGGCTGATGGGGGGAAGTATGCTGCTGTGGGCGGTGCTGGCCGGTGCAGTGGTGCTGGCGCTGCTGTGCGGCGTGCTGGGCTGGATGCTGCTAAACCTGCTGCGCGGCCTGACGCTGACCTCGCTGCCGCTGCGTTTAGCGGTCAGTCGCTTACTGCGTCAGCCGTGGTCAACGCTCAGTCAGCTGTCGGCCTTTTCGCTCTCCTTTATGCTGTTAGCGCTGTTGCTGGTGCTGCGGGGCGATCTGCTTGACCGTTGGCAACAGCAAATGCCGCCGGAAAGCCCGAACTACTTCCTCATCAACATCGCCACTGAACAGGTGGTGCCGCTGAAAGCGTTTCTGTCTGAGCATCAGGTGATCCCGGAGTCGTTCTATCCGATTGTGCGGGCGCGTCTGACCGCTATCAATGAGAAGCCGACCGAAGGCAATCAGGATGAGTCGCTCAACCGCGAACTGAACCTGACCTGGCAGGATACTCGCCCGGATCATAATCCGATCACCGCCGGAAACTGGCCGCCAAAGGCGGGCGAAGTGTCGATGGAAGAAGGGTTGGCGAAGCGGCTGAATGTGAAGCTCGGTGATCGCGTAACCTTTATGGGGGACACCCAGGATTTCAGCGCCACGGTTAGCAGTTTGCGTAAAGTAGACTGGGAAAGCTTGCGGCCTAACTTCTTCTTTATTTTCCCTTCCGGGGCGCTGGATGGGCAGCCGCAAAGCTGGCTGACCAGCTTCCGTTGGGAAAATGGCAATGGCATGCTGACGCAGCTTAACCGTGAGTTTCCGACCATCAGCTTGCTGGATATCGGCGCGATCCTCAAGCAGGTCGGCCAGGTCCTTGAGCAGGTCAGTCGGGCGCTGGAGGTGATGGTGGTGCTGGTCACCGCTTGTGGCATGCTGCTGTTGCTGGCGCAGGTGCAGGTCGGGATGCGTCAGCGTCACCAGGAACTGGTAGTCTGGCGTACGCTGGGGGCGGGCAAGAAACTGCTGCGCACCACGCTATGGTGCGAATTCGCTATGCTGGGGATGGTTTCCGGGCTGGTGGCCGCCATTGGCGCAGAAACGGCGCTGGCGGTTCTGCAAACCCGTGTGTTTGATTTCCCGTGGGAGCCTGACTGGCGGCTGTGGATCGTATTACCGGTTTGCGGGGCGCTGCTGCTCTCATTATGCGGTGGGTGGCTCGGCGCACGCCTGCTAAAAGGCAAAGCCCTGTTCCGCCAGTTTAACAGTTAATTCATTTCAGTGATGATTACGCACCGGTTTTTACCCCGGTGCGTATTTTTCGTCTATACCGCACATTTTGATAACTCCTTGATATTTAACCGCACAGAACATTAAAAACCTGCCAACACGAGAGTATTAATAAACGTTAATATTTGTGTGCTGAATAATTGGCAGGCTATCTATCAAGGTAAAACAAACCATGACTATAAAAAAAACAGCGCTGGCGGTATCGATCGGCGCAGCAGTGGCATTAACGACGTTCGCCTCCCAGGCGGAAATCACCGTTCTGAAACAAGATCCGCAGGCGGGTAATCCGCTGAGCCGTCTTAACTTCACCGTCGGCGGCAGTATTCGCCCCCAGTTCCAGAACATGGCGGGCGACGATGGCAAGAATGGTTACAAACGGAATGGTTTTGACGGCGGTACCCGTTTCCGCTTCGCCGCAGACTACTATCTGTTTGATGACATCAGTTGGGTGAGCTACTACGAGCTGGGCGTTAACTTCCCGGCGATGTTCAACTGGGATAATCACTATGCTAGTGGTGCCAACGACACGACGCGTCGTATGCTGTACACCGGGCTGAAGAGCGCAACCTGGGGGACGCTGACCTTCGGTCAACAGAACAGCATTTACTATGATGTGGTGGGTGCGAAAACGGATATCTGGGACTATGACATGATCGGTCAGGCGCCAGGTAACGGTATCAATGGCGACTACGACGGTTCATATCGTACGCGTAAATCGCTGAAGTATAAGAAAACCGTAGGCGATGTTGATCTCTACGCTTCTTACCTGTTCAGCGATGATTACAACCCGAACAACGGGTTGCGCTACAAACGTAAAGGCGGCGGCTCGCTGGGTGTGGATTACCACATTACCGATGACTTAACCTGGGGTACGGCGTGGAACTACACCCGTGCGGAAATGCGCGGCAACACCAGCAAAACCTACGATCAAAACATCGTGGGTACTGCACTGAGCTGGAAACCGGACAACTGGACCTTCTCCCTGGGTGGCGGCTGGTATCAAAACTTCATGACCACCAAAAAAGTGTCGGTTAACGACTACTTTGCCGGTGACGCGTGGGGTCTGGAATACTTTGCCGGTTACACCTTCCCGGTTGGTCAGTATGCGCTGAAATCTGTTCAGCCTTACTTTATGGGCGATCGTATTGAATACGTGAATGGCCGTAACTACCTGCGTACCGATAACGGCGTGGGGATCAGCTTCCAACTGGACTACGGCTTCCGTGTGGATTACGAACACGTCTTTACCTCCAGCACCGACAACCTGGGCGACATGAACCTGGTGCGTCTGCGTTACGACTTCTAAGTCGTATTTGTCCTGCCAGCGAGATCTGGCAGGGCATCTCTCCCATCCCCATTTAACGACACACTCAGCAACATCATGAAATAATTTCAAGGACAGCAGCGTGTGATCTGTGTCATGTTAAGAATCAGCCTGTTAACAGGCCAACAACAACAACGCCGCATGAACGGCGTGAGACACCACATCACAACGTTAAAATGGAGAGATTATGGGATTGCGCCACAGTTTACGCGTTACGACCGGGGCATTGTTACTGGCCTGCGGCTTACAGTTTGCCCACGCGAATAGCGATCCGCACACTATCGTATTCGGTGTAGCGCCGGGTCCTTACGGCGATATGGTGAAACAAGCCATTGCGCCGACGCTGAAAGAAAAGGGCTACAAGGTGGTGGTGCGTGAATTCAGCGACTACGTTCAGCCAAATATGGCGCTCTCCAATGGCAGCATTGACGCTAACCTGTTCCAGCACTCGCTGTACTTTGACAAATTCACCGCCGATAAAGGGCTGAAACTGAGTAAGCTGATTGTGGTCCCGACGGCTGGAATGGGCTTCTATTCGCATAAAATCAAAAGTCTGGATGAGCTGAAGAAAGGGGATGTCATTACCCTGTCAAACGATCCAACCAACCTGGCTCGCGGTTTGCGCTTCCTGCAATCCATCGATTTGATCACCATTAAAGATAATATCGATCCTACCAAAGCCTCCGAGCGTGATATCGCCAGCAACCCGAAAGGGCTGGTCTTTAAACCGCTGGAAGCCGCGCAGCTGCCACGTACGCTGGACGGCGTGACCGGGGCGCTGGTCAACGGTAACTTCGCCGTGGCGGCAAAGCTGGATCTCGCCAGTGCGTTAAAGCAAGAGCAGCTGGATGAAAACCTGAAAAACATCATCGCGGTACGCAGTGAAGATGCGGATAAACCATTCGCCAAAGACATTGTTGAAGCGGTGAAATCTCCGGCTTATCGTGCTGTGATCGACGATCCGAAAAATATCTACAGCGCCTTCCAGAAACCGGAATGGATGTCGGCAGCCCAATAATCGCTGCGCCAACGGTTTAACAGGGCAGCGATGACTGCCCTTTTCGCATTTCTGAGGTGGCTATGATTGAAATAGAGAAGGTTTGTGTGGATTTTACCGCAGGCCGTGGGCCGTCAACCCGTGCGGTTGATGACGTCAGCCTGCGTATTGGCGCAGGCGAGATATTCGGTATTGTCGGGACCAGCGGCGCGGGAAAAAGTACCCTGTTGCGAACGCTGAACGCCTTAACGCGCCCGAGTCAGGGAAGCGTAAAAGTGAACGGCGTGGAGATCTCTGCGCTCGAGGGGAGTCATTTACGCAAGGCGCGTCAGCGTATTGGCATGATCTTCCAGCACTTTAACCTGATGCATACCCGCACCGTGGCGCAAAACGTTGCCTTTAGTCTGAAGGCCGCGGGCTGGGAGCGCAGTAAAATTGCCCCGCGCGTGACGGAAATTCTGGCCCTGGTGGGCCTGTCTGATAAAGCTAACCGTTTTCCGGTTCAGCTCAGCGGTGGGCAGAAGCAACGCGTGGGTATTGCCCGTGCGATTGCCAACCACCCGGATGTGCTGCTCTGCGATGAGCCGACCTCGGCGTTAGATCTGGAAACGTCTGCCACCATCCTGGCGTTACTCAAGCAGATCAACCAACAGCTGGGGATCACGATCGTGCTGATCACCCACGAGATGAACGTGATCAAATCCATTTGCGATCGCGTGGCGGTCATGTCCGGCGGCAAGGTGGTGGAGTCCGGCGAGGTGTTTGACGTCTTTGCACATCCGCAGCACGCCTTCACCCAGCAGTTGGTGTCGCACACGCTTAACCTGACGCTACCGGAGCGCCTGCGGCAACATTTGCCGGGTCAGCTGTTAAAAATTCTGTTTATTGGCGATTCGGCGGAGCAGCCGGTGTTGTCTGAAGTGGCTGTTAAATTTGGCGTAGCGGTGAACATTTTGCACGGCAAAATTGAATATATCGGCGAACGGGCGCTGGGGATCTTAGTGGTTCAACTGACCGCGCCGCATAATCCTGCGGCGGTAGATGTCGCTGTAGAACACATTCGTCAACGTACCGCACAGGTGGAGGTTATTCGTGGATGATTTATTGCCGGATTTGACGCTGGCGTTCAATGAAACCTTCCAGATGCTAAGCATCTCTACGGTGCTGGCGATTGTTGGCGGCCTGCCTCTGGGCTTTTTAATCTTCGTGACCGACCGCCATTTATTCTGGCAGAACCGTTTTGTATATCTGCTGAGTTCCGTTCTTGTGAATATTATCCGCTCGGTGCCGTTTGTGATCCTGCTGGTGCTGTTGCTGCCGTTAACCCAGTTTCTGCTCGGCAATACCATTGGGCCAATTGCCGCGTCGGTGCCGCTGTCGGTGGCGGCGATTGCGTTCTATGCCCGACTGGTCGACAGCGCCCTGCGTGAGGTTGACAAGGGCATTATTGAAGCGGCGGAGGCCTTCGGTGCCAGTCCGATGCGCATCATTTGTACCGTGCTGTTACCGGAAGCCAGTGCGGGTCTGCTGCGTGGGTTGACGATAACGCTGGTCAGTCTGATCGGGTATTCCGCAATGGCTGGGATTGTTGGCGGCGGCGGGGTAGGTGACCTGGCGATTCGCTTCGGCTATTACCGCTATGAAACCCAGGTCATGATTGTCACCGTGGTGGCACTGATTATTCTGGTACAGGTTGTGCAGGTACTGGGCGACTGGCTGGCGAAACGCGCGGACAAGCGCGACCGGCATTAATGCGCCTGGATCCAGTCATTCACGTCCTGCCATGAGCCGCGGAATACGATTTTCGCGGCTTTCTTTTCCAGTTGATAGCGATACATCGGGTCGTAGTATTCGTTAAGTAACGGTATCAACCAGCCCATATGCGCGTCGGTACTTCCGTTGGTTTGTTGTTCTTGCAGGGCAACGTCCAGCAGTGCGGTCAGCTCCGCGAAGCGCTGTAATCCCAGACGACGACGGATAGCGAACAGGCCGTGATGCAAATATTCACTGTATTCCTGCCAGCCCTGAGTTTCCCCGTAGGCTTGGGTGAAATCGTGGTGCATGCGCACAAAATACTCTTCACGAAGCCGCTCGAGACGTAGCTCAAAGGGATCTTCCACTACCGCAATAGACGCCTGGCTCATGCGTTCACGCAAGCATTCGGGCAAATGATTGGCACCAATCATGCGGCCTTCATCTTCCAGCACCCAGCGATGCAGGTCCTGACGGCTATCGGTTTTCAGCATCTCGACCGCCAGCAGATTTTCAAAACTGGCCTGGCTCAGTTGGGGTTCTACCGTGCGACCAAAAGAAGAGCCGCGATGGTGCGCCAGACCTTCGAGGTCCACGCCGTTCGGCTGCAGTTGCACCAGCTGCGTTTTACCGCTGCCGGTGCAGCCGCCAATTAAGACGATGGGCTTTTGTACTAAATCTTCGGTTATCTGTATCGCTGCCTGACGCAGGGCCTTATAACCGCCTCGTACCAGCGGGTAGTCAATACCGGATTCACGCAGCCATTGCTGCACAATGTGCGAACGCTGACCGCCGCGTGCACAGCATAAAATCCCCTCGGGATGCTGATGACAGGCAGTTTGCCAGGCATTCATCCGCTGCTGGCGGACGTCACCGCTAACAAGTTGATGCCCAAGTGCCAGCGCAGCTTCCGGTCCCTGACGTTTGTAACAGGTACCGACAGCGGCACGTTCGTCATCGTTCATCAAGGGAAGGTTGATTGCGCTGGGCATCGCGCCTTGTTGAAATTCAACGGGCGCGCGTACATCGATTAAGGGCGTACCGGCGAGCAGAATCGCGCGATAGTCCGTTCCATCGTTCATGTTCAATCCTGAAAATACAAAACAGCAATGGAGGGGATTTTACGCGCCAGAGGAGGGGCCGGGGAAGGATAAAATCCATTCCCCGGCATTAATGGCTTATTTCAGCTTTGATTGCGCCCAGATAATGCCGCTGGCGTATTCCGGTGGCAGCAGGGGAATCAGCGCTTCCAGCGTTGCGCTCAGGCGAGCGGTATCGCTGTCGGTCAGGTTCAGGTGACCGACCTTGCGACCTTCGCGCACGTCTTTGTCGTACCAGTGCAGATGCACCAGTGGCAATTTCAGCCAGTCGTAGTTGAGGTCGCTGCCAATCAAATTCACCATCACTGAAGGACTGTTCACCACCGGCGTCGGTAATGGCAGGTTGGTAATGGCGCGCAGATGCAGTTCAAACTGGCTGATGCTGGCGCCGTTTTGCGTCCAGTGCCCACTGTTGTGGACGCGCGGAGCCAGTTCGTTGATCAGCAAGCCTTCCGGAGTGATAAAACACTCCATCGCCATCACGCCAACATAGCCCAGCTCCTGCATAATGGCAGAGAGCATCGCCTCGGCCTGTTCCTGCTGTTTGGCATTGGCCTGCGGGAAAGCGACGCTAGTGCGCAGAATGCCGTCCTGATGCAGGTTGTGGGTCAGCGGATAGAAGACGGTGCTGCCGTCGTGCGCGCGGGCACCTACCAGCGACACTTCGCCAGAGAAGTTGATCCCCCGCTCGACGATGCACTCACCGTAGCAGTCATCCGGCAGTTGTTCGGTTTCATGGGCGCGCAAACGCCACTGCCCGCGACCATCGTAGCCACCGACGCGGCGTTTGACGATCGCCAACTCGCCGAGTTTATCGAACACCGCAGACCATTCGTTTTTGTCTGCCAGCAGTTGCCATGGTGCGGTCGCCAGACCGAGCTTGTCAAAAAGCTGCTTTTGCGTCAGGCGGTCGGCAATAATCGGGAAGATATCACGGTTCACAAACGCCGGATGACGCGCCAGTTCGCGGGTTAGCGCAGTTTCCGGCCAGCGTTCAATCTCGGCGGTAATCACGCTTTGCTGAAAGGGAACGGCAGCGGGTTCGGCATCCAGTCCGACGGGCCAGACCGCAATCCCCAGCGGCTCACCGGCCTGACGCAGCATGCGCCCTAGTTGACCGTTGCCAAGTACGCAAACCTGCTTCATGCCGCACCTCGCGGGTCCGGGTTCTCCAGCACCTCATCGGTCTGCGCTTTACGCCAGTCGTGTAAACGCTGATGAAGTTCTTTATCGTGTGTCGCCAGAATTTGTGCCGCCAGCAGGGCTGCATTCGCCGCGCCCGCTTTACCAATCGCCAGCGTTCCGACTGGAATACCGCGTGGCATTTGCACGATGGAGTAAAGGCTGTCTACACCGCTTAGCGCTGCGCTTTGCACCGGAACGCCTAACACTGGCACCAGCGTTTTCGCCGCAATCATGCCTGGCAGATGTGCTGCACCGCCTGCGCCTGCAATGATCACCTGATAGCCATTTTCTTCAGCACTTTCGGCGAAGCTGAACAGCCTGTCGGGGGTGCGGTGGGCAGAGACCACTTCAACATGGTGCGGGACATTCAGGATTTCGAAGATTTCGGCGGCGAACTGCATGGTAGCCCAGTCGCTTTTGGACCCCATCACGATGGCGACACGCGCCGGATTATTGCGGGAAGACATGCGTCTGAAAACTCCTGTGGTGCACTACACTCGACTTTTGAGGCCACAGAGAATAGCATATTTCGCTCTCAAGGAAAACGATTGCGTATCCTGTACTACAGACGTTTCGGGAAGGAATTAAAACGGAAAAGCGATCAGCTTAACGTCGTCAGCAGTGACCTTAACCATCGAACCTTCGGTGTGCCATGCGCCTAGCACCACGCGGAAAGCGGGTTGGTGACTGGCCGTCAGTTCATGCACTGCCGGGCGGTGGGTATGGCCGTGGATCAACCATTGCACCTGATTCTTTTCCATCGCACTGACTACCGCGTTTTGGTTAACGTCCATGATTTCCAGCGATTTGCTGCTGTTGGCGGCTTTGCTGTTGGCGCGCATCTTAGCGGCAATGCGTTGGCGAATACACAAAGGTAGGGCAAGAAACAGCGTTTGTAACCAAGGTTGATGCACTTTGGCGCGAAACGCCTGATAGCCAGCGTCGTCGGTGCACAAGGTGTCACCATGCATGATTAGTACCTTGCGGCCATACAGGTCGAGTACTTTTTCCTCGGGAAGCAAGGTCATGCCGCTTTCACGGGCAAAACGCTTACCGAGCAGGAAATCACGATTACCGTGAATGAAATAGCAGGGGACACCGGCGTCAGCCAGCGTTTTTATCGCGGTGGCTATTTCATGGTGCAGCGGATTGGGGTCGTCATCGCCTATCCAGGCTTCGAACAGATCGCCAAGAATGTACAGCGCATCGGCTGTTTGTGCTTCACCGGCTAAAAAACGCAGAAAACCGGCGGTGATCGCCGGTTCTTCCGTGCAGAGGTGAAGATCTGCAATAAACAGTGTCGCCACGATTACTCGCTGACGGTCACGTTTTCGATAATAACGTCTTCTTTCGGTACGTCCTGGTGCATGCCGCTGCGGCCAGTGGAAACGTTTTTGATTTTATCAACCACGTCCATACCTTCAACCACTTCAGCAAACACACAGTAGCCCCAGCCTTGCATGCTTTCGCCGGAGAAGTTCAGGAAGTCGTTGTCGGCAACGTTGATGAAGAACTGAGCGGTTGCAGAGTGCGGAGCCTGAGTACGGGCCATCGCCAGCGTACCACGGGTATTTTTCAGACCGTTGTTAGCTTCGTTTTTGATAGCTTCTTTGGTTTCTTTTTGCTTCATGCCTGGCTCAAAACCGCCGCCCTGGATCATGAAACCATTGATAACACGGTGGAAAATGGTGTTGTTATAGAAACCTTCGCGGCAGTAGTCCAGGAAGTTTTTAACTGTTTCAGGCGCTTTATCATCAAACGTTTTGATTACGATATCGCCGTGATTAGTGTGGAAAGTAACCATTTTTGCATCCTGTTCCGATAGAGTGGTGCTTCGACCCTGGTCAGGGTCACATGATAGGGGCTTGTTATAGCATAACCGCAAGCTGTGATCACCTTGCAAAGTGTGCTGCTTCGGGGGCAAATTATAGGTATTATAGGGCTTTGTTATCCACACACGTCTACACGGAATCTTCGATGTTAAAAATCTTTAATACACTGACGCGCCAAAAAGAGGAATTCAAACCCATTCATGCCGGGGAAGTCGGCATGTACGTGTGTGGTATCACCGTTTACGATCTCTGTCATATTGGTCACGGACGTACCTTCGTTTCTTTCGACGTGGTCGCGCGTTACCTGCGCTTCCTCGGCTATAAACTGAAGTACGTGCGCAACATTACCGATATCGACGACAAAATCATTAAGCGCGCTAATGAAAATGGTGAGAGCTTTGTGGCGTTGGTCGATCGCATGATCGCGGAAATGCACAACGATTTCGACGCGCTGAATATTCTGCGCCCGGATCTTGAACCACGCGCTACGCATCATATTGCGGAAATTATTGAAATCACCGAACAGCTGATCGCCAAAGGCCACGCCTATGTAGCCGATAACGGCGATGTGATGTTCGACGTGCCGACTGATCCGCACTACGGTCAGCTGTCGCGCCAGGATCTAGATCAACTGCAGGCGGGTGCCCGCGTGGATGTGGTTGATGTGAAACGTAACCCGATGGACTTCGTGCTGTGGAAGATGTCCAAAGAGGGCGAACCTAGCTGGCCGTCGCCGTGGGGTGCGGGCCGTCCTGGTTGGCACATTGAATGTTCGGCGATGAACTGCAAACAGCTGGGCAACCATTTCGATATTCATGGCGGCGGTTCTGATCTGATGTTCCCACACCATGAGAACGAAATCGCGCAGTCCACCTGTGCGCACGACGGTGAATACGTCAACTACTGGATGCACTCCGGGATGGTGATGGTTGACCGTGAGAAAATGTCCAAATCGCTGGGCAACTTCTTTACCGTGCGCGACGTGCTGAAATACTACGACGCCGAAACCATTCGCTATTTCCTGATGTCCGGCCACTATCGTAGCCAACTGAACTACAGCGAAGAGAACCTGAAACAGGCGCGCTCTGCGCTGGAGCGTCTGTACACCGCGCTGCGCGGTACCGACAAATCCGTGGTGCCAGCTGGTGGTGAAGCCTTTGAAGCGCGTTTCATTGAAGCAATGGACGACGACTTCAACACGCCGGAAGCCTACTCCGTGCTGTTTGATATGGCGCGTGAAGTGAACCGTCTGAAGGGCGAAGATATGGCCGCGGCTAACGGCATGGCTGCGCATCTGCGTAAACTGTCCGGCGTACTGGGCCTGCTGGAGCAGGATCCGGAAGCGTTCCTGCAAAGCGGTGCGCAGGCGGATGACGGTGAAGTTGCTGAAATTGAAGCGTTGATCCAACAGCGTTTAGATGCCCGTAAAGCGAAAAACTGGGCGGCGGCAGATGCGGCGCGTGACCGTCTCAACGAGATGGGCATTGTGCTGGAAGACGGCCCGCAAGGCACCACCTGGCGTCGTAAGTAATTCTCTTGATTGCCGGATGGCGCAATGCGTCGCCATTCGGCAAATTAGTGCTTTCTATACCACCACAGCACCCCCATCATTACGGCTCCTGGTAGCCATACCCACATCAATTCCGAAATAATCACCTGATGCCCGTACGGTGTGGCGTAGCGCGACAGCGCAAACGGCGCGACCTTAATCACCTGCCATGGCGCAAAAAAGCGTTCATCTGACCACGGCCACAGCCAACCAACACCTTTCCCTCCGGTCGTTACCGAATCCAGCAGGCTGTGTGACAGCAGTGAAACCGTCAGGAATAGCCAGCAGCGAATCAGCCCGGTTTTAAACCATCGTCGGCCAATCATTACGCACAGTAGCGGCACCACGAAGGCGAACAATAGCGAGTGGGTAAATCCACGGTGACCAAACACGTTGCCGTAGGCGATGCCGAACTTAAATGACAGGACGTCGGCATCAGGCAGCATTGCCAACACAACCCCGGCATACAGCAAGCGTGGTGGAATGGCTTTGAGTCCCAGACCCAATCCTAAGCAAAGAGGTACGGCTGCGTGGGTAACGATGGTTGGCATGATGGTCGCTTCGTATGAGAAAACAACATGCTAACAGCCTGGTGTGAAGTGACGGTGAAGTTAATTATCTGAAAATGCGGGGAACGGGCCGGATGCGGTGTGAACCGCTATCCGGCACTTGGGATCATGCCACGACGTTAATGCTTTGGCCTTCGAAGCTCACGGTTTGTCCGGCAACGATTTTACAGCGCTTACGCGTTTCTACTACACCGTCGACCTTCACCAACCCTTCGCCAATGGCGATTTTTGCCTGGGCGCCGCTTTCGCTCCAGCCTTCCAGCTTCAGCAGATCGCAGAGTTCAACGTGTGGGTGTTTACCCAGTGAAAATGTGGCCATCTTAAACGTCCTTTACATCATGATATTCAACGCACGCCTGGAGCGTGTTTTCGATAAGTGTGGCGACGGTCATGGGGCCAACGCCACCCGGTACCGGCGTAATATACGAGGCACGCGCAGCAGCATCTTCAAAGACCACATCGCCAACAACCTTACCATTCTCCAGACGGTTGATGCCGACATCAATCACAATCGCACCTTCTTTGATCCATTCACCGGGAATAAAGCCCGGTTTGCCGACGGCGACAATCAGCAGGTCAGCATGCTCAACGTGGCGACGCAGATCTTTGGTGAAGCGATGGGTTACCGTGGTGGTACAACCCGCCAGCAGCAGCTCCATGCTCATCGGGCGACCGACAATGTTTGAAGCGCCAATCACTACGGCATTCAGGCCGTAGGTATCGATGTTGTAACGCTCAAGCAGGGTCACTATACCGCGTGGCGTACACGGACGCAGGCGCGGCGCACGTTGGCACAGGCGACCGACGTTATACGGGTGGAAGCCGTCGACGTCTTTATCCGGCGCAATGCGTTCCAGCACTTTGACGTTGTCGATGCCCGCCGGTAACGGTAGCTGGACCAAGATACCGTCGATGGCGGCGTCCGCATTGAGCGTATCGATAAGCTCAAGAAGTTCCGCCTCACTGGTGGTTTCAGGCAGGTCATAGGAGCGGGAGACGAACCCCACTTCGTCGCAGGCTTTGCGCTTACTCGCGACGTAAATTTGCGAAGCCGGGTTGCTACCTACCAGCACAACAGCCAGGCCTGGGGCGCGTAATCCAGCCGCTAAACGCGCCTGAACTTTTTGAGCAACCTCAGAGCGTACCTGCTGCGCAATCGTTTTACCGTCAATAATCTTTGCTGCCATCAGAGAGAGGATTCCGTCTGTTACGTTAAATCGAAGGGGATGTCACTATTTTGTCAGAAGCGCAGCGTGCTGTCAGTTTTCGTTTGCATTTTTAGGTGAGATTTGGCGCGGCATGTTGCGGCAACGCAGAAGAGTCAGAATACGAAAGCATTGGAATGATTAATGAGCATGCTAATTAAATTTAACCCTAATGAAACAATTCATCACCCTTCTGTTTTTATGGGTAATGCTTCATAAACCAGACTGTTACGTACTATTGTGGCGGTGTTTAAGTAATATTTACCCAGACTTTTCTTAGATCCCAATAAGAATTAGCCAGGGCCATTACAAGGATTTGCAGGTATTTTTCATTAATTGAAATGTTTAATTTATCCCGGTGACGAATTGTCATATTCGTAAAGATTAATTAGTGAATCTCGTGCTCAGGAGAGTTGGAGTCAGAATCGCTAATTCTCTTTCGATATATATCTTTACAGGATGCAGAGATAATTTGCCTGACATTTAATGTCGATAATGATTCAAACGGATCCGGCAGGATACCGGAACCGGATGTGTGTAATTCAAGGGAAATCCATGAAACGTAAATTAATTAACTCTTCTGTTATTGCCAGCCTGATGTTAGTGGCAGGTGCCGCAGTCGCAGCAGATCCGGTCAGCGTGAGCGGCGGTACCGTTCATTTTGAAGGTGAACTGGTTAATGCAGCTTGTGCGGTGAGTACTCAGTCAGCCGATCAGGTGGTGACATTAGGGCAGTACCGTACCGCCAGCTTTGCTGCGGTGGGTGATACCACAGCACAGATTCCATTCTCCATCGTGCTGAATGACTGCGATCCTGCCGTTGCCGCGACGGCAGCCGTGGCTTTCTCTGGTCAGGCGGATGCCACCAACTCGGCCCTGCTGGCTGTTTCTTCAGGGAATAACACCACCACTGCTAGCGGTGTAGGTATTGAGATTCTGGACAATGCGTCTACTGCATTGAAACCTGATGGAGCGACCTTCTCTACTGCCCAGGCGCTGGTAGAAGGGACCAACACTTTGCGTTTCTCTGCTCGTTATAAAGCGACCGCTGCAGCTGCCACACCAGGCCAGGCAAATGCCGATGCCACCTTCATCATGAAATACGAATAAGCCGTTCTGATTTGCACAAGGAAGACGACAGCCTCAATGGATGAGGCAATATCCGGGGATGAAGAGGGATGTGGCAAATAACTTACAAAGGGATGACGCTGGCGGGAATGCTGTGCGTAATGCCTGCGCTTGCACAGACGGTAATACTGGAAAGCGGTCGCCTCCATCTGCGTGGGCAGTTCGTCAATGGAGCCTGTACGGTCGCCTCCGATAGCCAGAGCTTGCGGGTGCAGATGGGGCAATATCGCACCAATGCTTTCGGAGAACCGGGAAGTTTTGCCTCGACCAGCGTACCGTTTTCGCTGCGCTTAACGTCCTGCAGCGCTGACGTTTATGACCATGTTGGGATTGCGTTTGCCGGCGTCACGCCTGCAGAAGATCCGCAGGTTTTTCTGGCTAGCGGCGATGCGTCTGCGGCCTCGGGCATTGGCCTGGCATTATTTGATGAGGGACAAAGACAAATTATTCCGAACGCGCTGCCGCTTCATTATGCCCCTATTTTAACGCAGGAAATGAAGTTTCATTTCACCGCTCGCTATCGGGCCGTCTCGGAAAAAATCACCCCGGGAACGCTTCGTTCAGACGTGTGGTTTACGTTGGTCTATCCCTGATTTATTTACCGACGATAATCACACCAAAGGTATTTGTAGCCATGTTTAATTATCTTAAATCAGGTTTTATTATTTTCTTCGCCTTATTTGCTTCCGGTAGCGTACAGGCTGCTGGTGGAATTGCATTAGGTGCCACCCGCGTTATTTATCCTGCCGAGGCTAAACAAACTTCTCTGGCAATTAGCAACAGTGATACCAAAGAACGTTTCCTGGTTAATTCATGGATTGAGAATAGCGCAGGCGTTAAAGAAAAAGCATTTGTGGTGACACCGCCGCTGTTTGTCAGCGAACCCAAAAGCGAAAATACGCTGCGTATTATCTATGCCGGACAGCCTCTGCCCACCGACCGCGAATCGCTGTTCTGGATGAACGTGAAGGCGATTCCGTCCGTCAATAAAAACAGCCTTGAAGGTAAAAACGTTCTGCAACTGGCGATCCTGTCGCGCATTAAACTCTTTGTCCGACCGAATAATCTGCCGCAAATACCAGAAGATGCGCCCGGCATGTTGCAATTTTCTCGTTCTGGTAACCAGTTGAAAATTACGAATCCGTCAGCCTATTACGTCACGCTGGTCAACCTCAATGTGGGAAAAACGAAGGTTGATAACGTTATGGTGGCACCGAAAAACGCGACGCAGATCCCGGTGCCTGCAGGTGTTCAGGGCAACGTGACGTTTCAGACGGTCAATGATTACGGCGCAGTGACCCCTGCCAAAACGGTCAGCGTGCGTTGAGAAAACGATGAATAAGACAACGTATTTACCTGGCCTGTTACCGGGGGTTACGCTACCGCTAGCGGGCGTGGCGTTGTCCACGCTGGCAGCGGTATTTCCGCTATCAGGCCACGGGGAAAGCTATTTTAACCCTGCATTTTTATCTGCGGATACGGCGTCCGTGGCAGATTTGTCGCGTTTTGAAAAAGGTAATCACCAGCCTGAAGGCGTCTACCGTGTAGATATCTGGCGCAATGATGAGTTTATTGCCACCCAGGATGTCCATTTTGCCACCAGTACGGCTAAAACCGGCGAGAAATCCGGTGGGCTGATGCCGTGTTTTGGTCTCGACTGGGTTAAGCGTCTGGGCGTTAACACGGCGGCGTTTCCGGCGCTCAATCAGGACCCGAACAGTACCTGTATTAATTTGCCCGAGGCGATCCCAGGCAGCGAAATCGCCTTTGATTTCTCTGCACTGCGCCTGAATATCAGTTTGCCGCAGGCCAGTATGCTAAACAGCGCGCGTGGCTACATCCCACCAGAGGAGTGGGATGAAGGCATTCCGGCGGCGCTGGTTAACTACAGCTTTACTGGCAGTCGCGGGAGCGACTCTGACAGCTATTTCTTAAGCATGCTGAGCGGCCTGAATTACGGTCCCTGGCGACTCAGAAATAACGGTGCCTGGAGTTATTCCAAAGGTGACGGCTATCATTCGCAGAGCTGGAAAAATATCGGGACCTGGCTTCAGCGCGCCATTATTCCGCTGAAAGGCGAACTGGTGATGGGCGACAGCAATACCGGTAACGACGTCTTTGACAGCGTCGGGTTTCGCGGTGCGCGGCTCTATTCTTCAGACAGCATGTATCCAGATAGCTTGCAGGGGTATGCGCCCACTGTTCGCGGTATTGCCCGTACTGCAGCGAAGCTGACCATCCGCCAGAACGGTTATGTTATCTACCAAAGCTATGTGTCGCCAGGCGCGTTCTCGATTACCGACCTCAACCCTACGTCGTCCAGTGGTGACCTTGAAGTGACGGTGGATGAAAAAGATGGCAGTCAGCAGCGCTATACGGTGCCGTACTCCACGGTTCCGTTGTTACAGCGTGAGGGGCGCATGAAGTATGACCTGGTGGCCGGGGATTTCCGCAGCGGTAACAGCCAGCAATCATCACCGTTTTTCGTCCAGGGCACGTTAATAGCCGGGCTGCCCGAAGGGTATACCGCCTATGGCGGCACGCAGCTGGCCTCACGTTACAGTGCGCTGGTGTTTGGCACCGGGCGTAATCTGGGCGACTGGGGCGCGGTCTCCGTCGATTTAACCCATGCGCGCAGCCAACTGGCGGATGACAGCACTCACCAGGGGCAATCGCTGCGTTTCCTGTACGCAAAATCACTGAATAACGTGGGCACCAATTTCCAGCTGTTGGGATATCGCTATTCGACGCGCGGGTTTTATACCCTCGACGACGTGGCGTACCGCAATATGGAAGGTTATGAGTACGAATATGACAGCGAAGGCAATCGTCATAAGGTGCCAGTGGTACAGAGCTATCACAATCTGAGCTACAGCAAAAAAGGCCGTTTTCAGATCAACATTTCGCAGAATCTCGGGGACTACGGATCGCTGTATGTCTCGGGGAGTCAGCAAACCTACTGGAATACGTCTGATACCAATACCTGGTATCAACTCGGCTATGCCAGTGGCTGGCAGGGAATTAGCTATTCGCTCTCCTGGTCGTGGAGCGAATCGGTAGGGATCGCCGATACCGACAGGATTCTGGCTTTCAATATGTCGGTGCCGTTCAGTCTGCTGACCGGCCGACGCTATACGCGTGATAACGCGCTCGACCGCACCTATGCCACCTTTAACGCTAACCGTAATAGCAACGGACAAAACAGCTGGCAGAGCGGGATTGGCGGTACGTTGCTTGACGGGCGCAACCTGAGCTACAGCGTGAATCAGGGTCACAGCAGCACCAATGGTTACAGCGGTAGCGCCAGCGCAAACTGGCAGGCGGCCTATGGCACGCTAGGCATGGGATACAACTATGACCGCGACCAGCACGACTATAACTGGCAACTCTCCGGTGGCGTGATAGGGCATGCGGACGGCATTACCCTTAGCCAGCCTCTGGGTGATACCAATGTGCTGATTAAAGCCCCTGGCGCCCAGGGCGTAAGGATAGAGAACCAGACCGGCGTGCAGACTGACTGGCGCGGTTACGCGGTCATGCCGTATGCCACCGTCTATCGCTACAACCGCGTGGCGCTGGATACCAATTCAATGAACAACCATACCGATGTGGAAAATAACGTCAGCAGCGTGGTGCCGACGCAGGGAGCGCTGGTGAGGGCGGCGTTTGATACGCGTATTGGCGTGCGAGCGTTGATCACGGTTCAACTG
This sequence comes from Citrobacter tructae, assembly GCF_004684345.1. Taxonomy (NCBI): domain Bacteria; kingdom Pseudomonadati; phylum Pseudomonadota; class Gammaproteobacteria; order Enterobacterales; family Enterobacteriaceae; genus Citrobacter; species Citrobacter tructae. The sequence goes on along the minus strand of NZ_CP038469.1, from coordinate 2,095,149 downwards.
GCTGGAAAACCCGTGCCGTTCGGTTCCATTGTGCGAGAAACCGCCAGCGGTGTGACCAGTATGGTGGGGGAAGATGGACAAATCTACCTGAGCGGTCTGCCGCTAAAAGGCGAGTTGCTGATCCAGTGGGGCGAAGGTGCGAAGGCACGCTGCACGGCGCACTATGCCTTGCCGGAGGAGAGTTTGAAACAAGCGGTGACGCTCACCAATGTGACCTGCAAACGCCCGTCGGCATGAAAGGAATAACACGATGAAACGACAAACTGGTTTGTTACTCGGGAGTGCTTTACTGTTGCTGGCAAATTCGTCATGGGCAACGGTTTGCCAGAATTCGAACGGAACGCCGACGGATGTCTTTTACGATCTGTCGAATGTCTTTAACAGCAGCAACAACCATCCTGGACAGGTGGTGACATTGCCGGAAAAGTCCGGCTGGATTGGCGTCAATGCCACCTGTCCGGCCGGGACGACGGTGGATTACACCTATCGCAGCTATGTGACGGATCTTCCGGTGCAAAGCACAGAAGGGGGCTTTCAGTACCTGAAGCTTAATGACTACCTGCTGGGGGCCATGAGCATTACCGACAGCTACGCCGGGCTGTTTTATCCTCCACGTAATAATATCCGTATGGGGACTCACCCGAACGTACCCAAGCAGAAGCCCTTTGGCGTAATGGATTCAAAACTGGTGTTCAAATTAAAAGTGATCCGCTCATTTATTAATATGGTGCCGATCCCCCGGCAAACGATGTTCAGAGTCTATGTCACGACCAGCACCGGCGATGCGCTGAGTGTACCGGTTTACACCATCAGCTATAGCGGTAAGGTCGAAGTACCACAAAACTGCGAAGTGAATGCAGGGCAGGTTGTTGAATTTGATTTTGGTGATATCGGTGCCTCGCTGTTTAGCAAGGCTGGGTCGGGAAATCGACCAGAAGGCGTCAACCCGCAAACCAAAACGATAGCGATAAAATGCACTAATGTTGCCGCGCAAGCCTATCTGACCATGCGCGTAGAGGCCGAAAAATCCTCCGGGCAAATGATGGTATCGGACAACGCTGATTTAGGTTTCATTGTTGCCGACAGCAGCGGCGTACCGCTGACCCCTAACAACCTGTCCAGTACAATTCCGTTTCGCCTGGATGATAACGCAGCCGCGAGTGTCAGTATCCGGGCGTGGCCGGTTAGCGTGACAGGCAATAAGCCGGCGGAAGGGCCATTTACCGCCCGTGGATATCTGCGAGTGGATTATGACTAAGAAGAGATCAAGGGTCATACGCACACTGTTGGTGGTCGCAGCCGCGCTGTCATTCAGCTCGCTAAGTCGGGCGGATACCTCGTTGGGTGAGATCAATATTGAGCTGCGCGGTAACGTGGTGGACTTTACCTGCGCCGTGATTGCCAGCGACAGCAATAAATACGTGGACCTGGGCACCTGGCCGACAAAGCAGTTGAAAACCAGCGGCGATACCACTCAACCGATGTCTTTTTCGCTAAAGCTGGAAGGCTGCCCACCGGGATCGGCGTCAATCACCTTTTCCGGTACGCCCGCAGCGGGCACCACGCTACTGGCGCTGGATGATGCGGTGATGGCGCAAAAGGTGGCGATTGAACTGCGTGACCGCGATCGCACGCGATTACCGCTCGAACAGGCCAGCCAGACGGTGGCAATTGATAACAATGGCAATGCCACGCTAACCTTTTTCGCGAACTATATTGCTTTAGCGGATGGTGTTCAGCCCGGACTTGCCAGGGCTGATGCGACGTTTATGATCAACTACAACTAACGACCCACTCCCGAACGACATCTCGCCGGGAGTGGAGTTACATTAATTCATGCATTTTCGCATAATCGATGAGTTCGACAATGGTATGCAAACCCAGCTTGGAGTAGATATTGGCTTTGTGCGCACTGATCGTTTTATTGCTGAGTAATAACTGCTCAGCAATTTCTTTATTGGACAACCCATTTGCCAGATAACGCAGAACTGTAACTTCACGATTTGAAAGCGGCATGTCATTCAGCTCTCCTTTACGTATATTAATGTTATTAATAAAGTTAAGCGTATCGGATGGGAAGAAAGAATACCCGGATAAAATCATTTTAACCGCATTATAGATATCGTTCAGATCCTTCCGTTTACTGACGAAACCATTTGCGCCTGCCCGGATAGCACGTCCGGCGTAAAATGATTCAGATTTTGAGGACAAAAACAGTACCCGCGTTTTTTCCTGCAGTGATTTAATTCTCTTGAGTAAGGTAAATCCATCGGCGCCAGGCAGTTCAATGTCCAGAATGACGAGGTCGACAGGATAGGTACGCAGATGATCTATTGCCGCGCGACTGTCATCGGTTTTCAGTACTACCTCGATATTACTATTTTTTTCGAGCAGCACTTCTATCGACATTCTGACAATAGGGTGTTCGTCCATAATGATAACGGATGCTGGTTTCATTTTTTTATGCCTCAAACTGTTTGTGTATCTTGCGATTTTGATAAAACATCAGGCGTTATTAATATTGTCAAATAGCCAAGGATTGTTCTTCGAGAGGAACCGAACAAATAATATTTCATCCTTGTTCATTCGGTCGTTCTTCGTAAGAACAATAAGTGTGTGGAATATCCATTTCACACCAGGGAAAATTTACAATTAATCATGAAACAGTAGGGATTATACCTGCTCTGCTCCTCCGGAAAAGTCTTGCGGTAAGTAACTTCTTAATGGCTGTTACGATATCCTGAAAGATCCCAGTATGTTTACGGTTGTTAGTATTATTTTCCTATTGTTTTAATTATGGCAGATTGAAAGTTTTTTTAAAATACTAAAAACAATACAACAGGCTAATTGTTTAGGTTTTGTTAAAGGGGGGCGCGGGTGTCTATTAAGACGTAATACGCAGCATTCGTAAGGTTAAACGCAGTACGAGGCGCGGGCATAATACCAGGACTAGTTGTAAATATTAAATTTATGTAAAAAATACACGGCATGTCTCAGTGTGAAATAAGTAATTTCTTAAAAAATCTTATTTCACAGCGAGTTATGGTGTTAAATTAAATGAGGAGAGGTAACATTAAGACGGTGTATCAGGTGCAAAAAGCGTTGGCGGTGTGGCAATCCCAGGTGTGTAATCAGCTGATTCAGGCGATAGATGATGCGGTGATAAGGTAGGTTCTGTGAATGGGCAATCTTTTTTAGGGATTCACCGTGTAATAGTAATGAAACCATCTCCCAGTCAGCCTGACTTAAGCGCTCAGAATGAATATTATTTAGATTTGGTGATAATAATGCATCACGTATGCCTGCAAGTTGCTGACGACGAGGCAGAACGTAAAAGGGGCCGGTCATGGCAATAAATTTACTCAGGGCCTCATCATTACGGCTAAGCAATAAAAAAATCTGTATATCATTGCGCTGTTTAACCAGCAGGCGCAACCATTCGAGCGTCTCGAAATAAGATAATTGTAACCCGTCCATATCAACTACTAACTGACGGCATTCAGGGTCTTGCAGGCTGGCGAGTGCGGACTCAAAATTCTGGAATACGGCCGTGCGGGTCCCTGAAAATAAATAGCGGTTTAGCGTGTAGGCAAGGTAGTAATCGGTGGTGATAATCGCCTGCGATATAGTATCCCCGGGTAGAGAGTAATTGAGTTTTTGTGTCAGATACTCAAGTCGGTCAAATACCTGTGGCGCACAGTGATGATATTGATGGGTACAGTGGGTATTGCGTAAACGGCGATGTCGTTCCCGGCGTAGTGCGCTGCGCATCCTTCCTTTTTTCCTTACCGTTTTATTTTCACTGACCCGGATAAATGGCAGGCCATAAATATCCCTGGCCAAATTCTGCGCCGGCCTGCAGGGCAATTTCCTTGTGCTTGTGGGTTTCAATCCCTTCTACAATCATCCGATTCGCGATTGCCTGTCCCCTCTGAATGGTCTGCTGGAGCCTGCCTGGTTTTTTACTCAGTGTCCAAAAGGTATTTTTATCTAGCTTAATACCTGACAACTGCCAATTAGCATCAATGAATGCGGTAAGTAATTCTTCATTAGCATCATCCATCCAGATGGGGATGCCCAACGCTTCAATTTGTTGAATAGTCTTATACACCACAGCGCGTTGAGCAGTGTTGAGCGAAAGGAAAGTAACGGCATCCTGTATTTCTATGGCGAGGTTAGGTGGGAAAACCATCCCGGCCCAATGAAAAGATCTCCAGTCCAGGAAGGCCTTCATCGGTAAATTCAGGGAATAAACATAGGCTGAACGAAAACACGTGACGTTGGTCATCTGCTGATAAAACAGGCCCTGTTGTTGTGGTAAAGAAAGCTGGCGAAAATATTTTTCGCTGTTAATTTCTCGGGGAAGATGGGTCAGGACTTCAAAGCCATATCGGTGTGAAGTCGACAAATCAACAATGGGTTCCAGTTTAAGCGAGAAGGGGAGAATACGGGCATCATTTTCTATTGAGGGCGGTGCATGTTCATATTTATCATTCCATAATAACAGGCTCGGTGTCACGATATCCCCCCGAAGCAGAGCAAATATTACCGAGTGTGTATTTTTATTACCCCGGTAATAATATATAGGTATTATTGTGGCAGCGTAGAAACCGGTGCAGTAGGTACTGATACTTAATTGGCTATGAGACATTTCTCATAAAAGTGCTAGTGTGTGAGAAACGGTTTAACTTTGTAGAAAACTCAGGTTAACCCTGATGTATTTTAAGAATTGCTGCTCGTTTTTCACATGCAGTTTTTTCATAATGCTGCGACGAGTCGCCTTCGCCTGGACCTCACTGAGCGCAAGAAGATGCGCCGTTTCGGCGACGGTATATCCGCTAGCGAGAAACATTAAAAACTGGCGCTCTGCAATGGAAAAGTTGCGGGTGGTGCAATAGTGACAGATGGTGGCGGGGACGCTGGAACGGAGTGCGCGTTTTTGCAAAATGAGCACCATTTTTTTGCTGATCTCTTCGACATCATCTTCGCGATAAATAAGCGGTAACATGTACAGGCAGGGTCTGAACATCAGTTTGTCTTTATCGCATTTGTTGCAAATAATAACCCGATGCTGGTGCCTGGTGTGGATAGGAATTTCGTAACAGCCTGCGCTAAACCAATCTTCATCTAACGATAAAAAGGCGATGTCTGCACGGTCAATATCGTCGGCAGGCAAGAAGCAAATCTTCTGATGCCACTGATTTGCCAGGCGAGTAATAATGATTTTCAGTCCATGTTCGAAGTGACTATTTTCTTCTTTGATGGCGATACTTAACATTGAAGAGATCCTAAACCGCAAGGAAGGGAGTAGGAGAATGTTAAGCAAAATCATTAATTTTCTAAATACATTTAACCTTAAACCGAGCTTTACGGTGCCTGAGTTGTTACCAGGTGATTTCCTGGATACCCGTGGACGAGCAGAAAAAACAATATTCGTACACTTCGCAAGCAACCAGAACAAAAGGCATTGACTCAGCATGCGCTGACCGTATAATTCACGCGTTTCATCCGCATGAAGTCTTCACTTCGCAATGCGCCCTTAGCTCAGTTGGATAGAGCAACGGCCTTCTAAGCCGTAGGTCGTAGGTTCGAATCCTACAGGGCGTACCATTTTCTTCCCTAAGAACAACGCTACAAGCAGTGTGTTATTTATTTTCTCAGCCAGTCTTCTACTACATTAAGGCTTTGTTGTATCTCCTCTCTGAGTGGAAAATCAGTTAACGGCTGCTGTTCAAGCTCCGCGCACATCTTACTGGCTGAACGCATCCCAATGCTGGCGCAACTGCTTTTTAGCTGATGCGCCAGGTGTTTAATTTTCTCGTCATCACTTTCAGCGCGCGCAACATCAATTTCATCTAATAAAGGCAGCGCATGTTGTTTAAAGAGTGCTAACCATTCATGTACCTTTTGCGATCCCATTACGTGGATATCATCAGTTAATTGCTGGGTATCTAACCGTTCGTTGTCATCTTCTAATTCAGCGGGAAGGGTATTGCTACCGTGAAGATAATGCGTAATCAGTCGGCTGAGTTCATCCCGGGGAACCGGTTTTTGAATAATGCCGAGAAACAGGTTGCTGGTTCTTTGGCTTAGCGTTTCGTCAATGACGTGTGCGCTAAAGCCGATCAGGTTAAGCGTTGGATACTCAAGGGTTAACTGCTGCGCCAGCGTGATACCGTCGATATCAGGCAGGTTGAAATCAACCAGGGCGGCATCATAGTGGGCGTCCTGCTGTAGTAGGGTTAGCGCCGCAGCAGCACTGTCTGCAGTACTAACCTGTGCGCCATTGAGGGTGAGCATTTCTGTGCTGATGCGCTGCGTGAGGGGATTATCCTCGATAAGCAGTAAGCGTAACCCCTGTAACGATATGGCACGTGGAACGGATTTTGCTACCGGCATCGCGGCAGCCCGTAATGGCAGACGCAAACGAAAGCAACTCCCGACCCCCGGAGTGCTGGTAACGCTCAGTTCCCCTTGCATCGCCTGCGCGAGGCTGGCGCTGATGGTTAATCCAAGCCCGGTTCCCCCACGTTTACCGCTTACCTGAACAAACGGCTGAAAAATATCGCTCTGACGGTCAGGATCAATTCCGCACCCTGTGTCTTCCACCTCGATATACCACTCTCCATTTGCACATCGGCTGCGTAGGATGATGCGCCCCTGGTCGGTAAAACGTAGTGCGTTGTTTAATAAGTTGGTAATGATTTGGCGAATGCGACGCGGATCGCCGCGTAGGGTCGCGGGGACATCGTCGGCATAATCTGCAACCAGTGTGACGGGGCGACCCGCAACGCGACCGATCATTAGCCGGAGCGTACTTTCTAATAGCGGTTTAGGTGCAAAAGGCTCATCGCCGATCGCCACATTTTTTCCGCCTGCTTCGATGGCGGAATAATCCAGGATATCGTTGAGAATGGTTAACAGAGACTCGCCTGAGTCAGTGATGGCGCGTAAATTCTCCCGATGCTGCGCCAGAGCAGGATTATCTGAGAGCAACTGCGCCGTACCGAGGATCCCATACAGCGGGGTGCGTATTTCATGGCTCATGGCAGCAAGAAACGCCGATTTTGCCTGGTTGGCTTTTTCGGCCTCCGCACGCGCCTGTCGGTGTTCAGACACCAGAGAACGAAGTTCTGCCGTGCGGGATTTAACCTGCGCGGCCAGATGTTCGCGATGACTATTGAGCGCATGAACGCTACTACGAAAGGCATCCATCAAACGCCCAATGGTGTCCAGTTCGCGAACGCCTGCGGTTTCCGGAAATGGAGAGTCAATGTCACCTTCAAGCAGACGCTGTAACGCCTGCGTCTGCTGTGCCAGCGGGCGCGTCACTGAGCGGTAAACCACGCGCCAAAGAATGAGAATCAGCAAGCACAGTGACACGCCGCCCAACAGCAACAGCAGGTTTTGTCCCCGCTGGCTGGCCTGCTTGAGGTGTGCCAGACCGGTCTGATTGCGTTGCCCGATGAGTTCAACCAACCGACTAACTTCACTACTAAAGCGGGTAAATTGCTCGATATTATTCTGCGACAAGATCTGTAGTCGGGTAGTGATGTCGTTATCCTGACGATACAGGGCCAGCAGCTCGACATAACGGCCAATCGTATTCACGCTATTGGCTACCTGAGCGCGTACCACCGGATCTTCAATACGTATTTGTCGACGATGTAGCACTCTGACGGCGGCATTGAGCTGGGTTTCCAGCGCCGCCAGATTATTCTGCGCCTGATTATTGCCTAGATTCATGACCATTTGCTGCACGCGTAGCGCGCTCAGGCGTAGTTCGTTCATCTGGTTGTAATATTCCAGATCGATATCGATAAGTCTGTCGAGAGCGTGTTCAGCCGCTTGCCCCTGATGGCCCTCAATTAAATCATAAATGCTGGCCTGCGTAGCGCCTGCCGACGTGGCGGCATTACTGGCCTGGCCGCGTGCCATTTCGGCAACGTCTGCGGTCGCCTCAATAATATGCTGGCTGAGTTGTTGCTGTTGATCGCGTAGTTTCAGCCGTTCACCAACCATCTCCCCCTGATGGCTTAACGACTGGGCGATCTCTTTCTCCTGCTGCTCAATGGTTGAGGTGTCAAAGCTCTGCTCGCGAAGGGTTTTCAGCAATGCGGTTATTTTCAGGCTCTGGGCGGTTAACATCCGCCCCTGAGCCAGCCACATATTTTCATTATCTGCGGTGGTCAGGTTCTGTGCGGAAAACAGTTCCCAGGCACTGGCCTCGCTGAGCTGGCGTGCCATGTCCATTGTCGGAATAAGCGCCTGGGTATTGGCTTGCTCAACCTGGCTGACAAAACGCAGGTTATACCAGCCTACCAGCGTACTAATGAGGGTCAGCGTCGCCATCAGTGCGAAGCCTATCCACAGTCGTTTGGTCAGAGATAAATTCACTGTCTGGTCGCCACAGATTAAAAAGGTTGAGTCCAAAAGCGGAAAGCAACTAGGATAAAGCCTTATCAATGTTGAGGCCATCATGCGCGTATTGGTTTTCCTGCTTATCACGCTTTTTCCTGGTTTAGCTCACGCGACCGGGGCCGCATTACTGCGCTGGCAGGATACGCAGCTGGCAGTGGCGGAACAGCAAACGGGCGTCATCGCCACTAAGGCGTGGAAACTGTGCGCGTTGTATCCCAGCCTGAAGGATTCCTACTGGCTTTCAGTGAATTACGGCATGCTTGACGCCGCGAAAAAATACGGTGTCAGCCTGAAGGTGCTCGAAGCGGGAGGGTATCGCCAGCTTGCCATGCAAAAAACACAAATTGCCCAATGTCAGCAATGGGGAGCTGATGCCATTTTGTTGGGCAGCAGTACGACGAGCTTTCCGGAGCTGCAAGCGCAGGTAGGCATGCTACCGGTCATTGAGGTGGTGAATGCGATACACGATGCGACGGTGAAAACCAGGATTGGGGTTCCGTGGTTCCAGATGGGGTATCAGCCAGGCCGTTATCTGGTTAAGTGGAGCGGTGGTAAACCACTCAAGGTCTTATTATTGCCAGGTCCTGATGACGCCGGAGGCAGTCGAGAAATGGTGGCCGGGTTCCGCCAGGCGATTGCCGGTAGCGAGGTTCACATCGTGGATGTGGCATTGGGTGATAATGATATTGAAGTACAACGCAATCTGCTGCAGGAGATGCTGGAACGCCACCCAGATGCCGATGTGGTTGCCGGTACAGCAATTGCGGCAGAGGCGGCGATGGGGGAGCGGCGTAACCTGAGCACACCTTTAACCGTGGTCTCTTTTTATCTGTCGCATCAGGTATATCGCGGGCTTAAACGCGAAAGGATCATTATGGCTGCCAGCGATCAAATGGTCTGGCAAGGCGAGCTGGCGATTCAGCAGGCGATCAGGGTGCTACAAGGGCAACCGGTGCCGGAAAATATCAGTCCACCGATCTTGGTGCTCACCCCGAAAAATGCGGACAGTCAGCATGTTCGACGCTCGCTGTCACCGGGTGGATTTCGTCCCGTTTATCTGTATCAGTACACGTCAGCAGCTAAAAAATAACCTTCTCCGTGTTGCGTCACCAGCAAGTCGGCTTGCAACTTGTGGCGCAAACGGCGGATCAGTACGTCCACGGTACGTAAGTCAGGATTGTCTACCCGCCGTGCCGAAAGCATACGCAATAAGCGTTCACGACTGAGAATTTCCCCTGGGTTGGTGACAAATGCGACCAACATTTCGTATTCGGCGCGGGTGAGTTTGATCGCTTCGTCACCCAGTTCCAGCGTATGTCGGGAGACATTCAGGCAATATCCGGCAAACTGATAGCAGTTATCTTTTGCCTCCGGCTGCGCCTGGCGGGCAAGATCGATACGCCAGAGCAAATTTTTCACCCGTACCACCAGTTCACGCAATTCCAGTGGTTTAGTGACATAATCATCAGCCCCCATTTCCAGGCCAACGATACGATCGATCTGATCGCTGCGCCCCGTCACCAGAATAATTCCCACCGTTGAGCGTTCACGCAGGGCGCGGGTCAGCATTAATCCATTTTCATCCGGGAGATTAATATCCAGCAGAATAAGGTCGACAGGATGTTGCGCCATAATCTCACGTAAGCCCGCACCGCTGGCTGTGACTGAGACGTGATAACCTTCCTGTTCAAAATAGGCCTGTAGCCGCGCCTGGGTTACCGGTTCATCTTCAACAATAACAATGTGATGCGACATCCTGTTTACTGTCTCTTTCTGTTCATATCTGTTCACATTGTGCCGTAAGCCATTCATCCTGACCAGTGTTGCTGTTCACATTTGCTGAATAAGATCCTCTGTAACTAAACCATATATTTACAGGGGCTATTATGCGAAAACTCTGGAGGGCGCTACTCCGACCGAGCGCACGTTGGTCAGTGCTGGCGCTGGTCGTAATCGGGGTTGTGGTCGGTATTGCACTGATCGTTCTGCCACACGTTGGCATAAAATTAACCAGTTCAACCGAGTTTTGCGTGAGCTGCCACAGCATGCAGCCGGTTTACGAAGAATATAAACAGTCAGCGCATTTTCAGAATGCCTCCGGGGTGCGCGCAGAATGTCACGACTGCCACATCCCATCAGATATCCCAGGCATGGTGAAACGTAAGCTGGAAGCGAGTAACGATATCTACCAGACTTTTGTTGCCCACTCTATTGATACTCCTGAAAAATTCGAAGCCAAACGCGCCGAGCTGGCGGAGCGAGAATGGGCGCGGATGAAGGAAAACAACTCTGCGACCTGTCGTTCCTGTCATAACTATGATGCGATGGATCACGCTAAACAGCATCCTGAAGCCGCGCGTCAGATGAAAATTGCGGCGAAGGACAATCAATCCTGTATCGACTGCCATAAAGGGATTGCGCATCAGCTTCCCGATATGAGCAGCGGTTTCCGTAAGCAGTTTGACGCGTTACGAGCTAACGCAAACGACGATGGCGATACGCTCTACTCCCTGGATATCAAACCTATTTATGCCGCCAAAGGCGATAAAGAGCCGGCGGGTTCACTGCTGCCTGCTTCCGAAGTGAAAGTGTTAAAGCGTGACGGTGACTGGCTGCAAATTGAAATCGTGGGCTGGACCGAAAGCAACGGGCGTCAGCGCGTGCTGGCGCAATTGCCGGGCAAGCGCATTTTTGTCGCCTCCATTCGTGGTGACATCCAGCAGCATGTGAAAACGCTGGAGCAAACTACCGTAGCGGAAACGAACACACAGTGGAGCAAGTTACAGGCCACCGCCTGGATGCAAAAGGGCGATATGGTCAACGACATTAAACCTATCTGGGCTTATGCCGACTCGCTCTATAACGGTACCTGTAATCAGTGCCACGGCGCGCCGGAGAAAGAACACTTTGACGCCAACGGCTGGATTGGCACGTTGAACGGCATGATTGGATTTACCAGTCTGGATAAACGTGAAGAACGTACCTTGCTGAAATATTTGCAGATGAATGCCTCTGACACCACGGACAAGCCGCATGGCGATAAGGGAGAAAGCAATGAAAAATAACGATCTCTTTCAGGCATCTCGCCGACGTTTTCTGCTGCAGTTGGGCGGCTTGACCGTGGCCGGTATGTTAGGACCTTCGCTGCTCACACCGCGTAGCGCTAACGCCGCAGAGGTGCAGGGGGCTGGCGTCAAAGAGGGGATCCTGACTGGTTCTCACTGGGGGGCTATTCGAGCCACTGTGGTGGATGGTCGTTTTATCGAGGCCAAGCCATTTGAGCGTGATAAGTATCCGTCAAAAATGATCGCCGGGTTGCCGGATCACGTACACGGTAATGCGCGTATTCGCTACCCGATGGTGCGCGTTGACTGGCTGCGTAAACGCCATCAGAGCGATACCTCACAGCGTGGAGATAACCGCTTTGTGCGCGTTTCGTGGGATGAGGCGCTGGACTTCTTCTACCAGGAGCTGGAGCGTATTCAAAAAACCTACGGCCCGAGCGCGCTGCTGACGGCCAGCGGTTGGCAATCAACGGGGATGTTCCATAATGCCTCCGGTATGCTGGCGCGCGCCATTGCGCTGCATGGCAACAGCGTGAGCACGGGGGGCGACTACTCAACCGGCGCAGCGCAGGTGATTTTGCCGCGTGTGGTGGGATCAATGGAGGTTTATGAGCAGCAAACCTCCTGGCCGCTGGTGCTTGAAAACAGCAAAACTATTGTGCTGTGGGGCTCTGATCTGATTAAAAACCAGCAGGCGAACTGGTGGTGTCCGGATCATGATGTCTATGAATACTACGAGCAACTGAAGGAAAAGGTGGCACGCGGTGAGATCTCTGTCATCAGCGTCGACCCGGTCGTTACCTCAACCCACGAGTATCTTGGGCGCGACAAGGTCAAGCATATTACGGTGAACCCGCAGGCTGATGTTCCACTCCAGCTGGCGCTGGCGCATACGCTCTATACCGAGAAACTTTACGACAAACATTTTCTCGATAACTACTGCGTTGGGTTTGAGCAGTTTCTGCCTTATCTGCTGGGTGAAAGCGACGGACAACCCAAAGATGCCCAGTGGGCGGAAAAAATATGCGGGATTGATGCCGACACCATTCGTGAACTGGCCCGGCAGATGGCAGCCGGGAGAACGCAGATTATTGCCGGTTGGTGCGTCCAGCGTATGCAGCACGGGGAACAGTGGGCGTGGATGATCGTGGTGCTGGCCTCGATGCTCGGACAAATCGGTTTACCCGGCGGCGGTTTTGGCTTTGGCTGGCACTATAACGGTGCGGGAACGCCTGGGCGTAAAGGCGTTATCCTCAGCGGTTTTTCAGGTTCCACCACCGTGCCTCCGATCCATGACAGCACCGATTATAAGGGTTATAGCAGCACCATTCCGATCGCGCGTTTTATCGATGCGATTCTGGAGCCGGGCAAGAACATTAACTGGAACGGTAAAAAGGTCAAACTGCCGCCGTTGAAGATGTGTGTTTTTGCCGGGACTAACCCCTTCCATCGTCACCAGCAGATCAATCGCATTATTGAGGGCTGGCGTAAGCTGGAAACCGTCATCGCCATCGATAATCAGTGGACGTCAACCTGTCGATTTGCCGATATCGTTCTGCCCGCAACGACCCAGTTTGAGCGTAACGATCTCGACCAGTATGGCAACCACTCCAATCGCGGCATTATCGCCATGAAACAGCTGGTGCAGCCACAATTTGAAGCACGTAATGATTTCGATATTTTCCGCGATCTCTGTCGCCGCTTTAATCGTGAAGAGGCGTTCACTGAAGGGCTGGATGAGATAGGTTGGTTGAAACGCATCTGGCAGGAAGGAAGCCAGCAAGGGAAAGGACGCGGTGTTCATCTCCCGTCGTTCGACGTTTTCTGGAATCAACAAGAATACGTTGAGTTTGAACATCCGCAGATGTTTGTTCGTCATCAGGCATTCCGCGAAGATCCCGATCTTGAGCCGCTGGGGACGCCGAGTGGTTTGATCGAAATTTTCTCCAAAACGATTGCCGATATGCAGTATGACGATTGCCAGGGGCATCCGATGTGGTTTGAGAAAATCGAACGTTCACACGGTGGGCCGGGGTCGCAACGTTGGCCGCTGCATCTGCAATCCGTCCACCCGGATTTCCGTCTGCATTCACAGCTCTGTGAATCTGAAGCACTGCGTAAGCATTATGCGGTAGGAGGGAAAGAACCGGTCTTTATTAACCCACAGGATGCCAGCGCCAGGGGGATCCGCAATGGCGATATTGTCCGTGTGTTTAATGCGCGCGGCCAGGTGCTTGCGGGAGCGGTTGTTTCCGATTTTTACTCACCAGGTGTCGTGCGTATTCATGAAGGTGCCTGGTACGATCCTGATAACGGTGGAGAAACTGGGGCTCTGTGTAAATACGGTAACCCGAACGTGTTAACGATGGATATTGGCACGTCTCAGTTGGCGCAGGCGACCAGTGCGCATACTACGCTGGTAGATATTGAGAAATATACCGGCAAGGTGGATAACGTGACGGCGTTCAGCGGTCCTATAAAAATGGTGGCACAGTGCGAATATGTTCCAGCGGAGAAGGCGACGTCATGACGAAACACTCTTCTCTGACAACGGAACAGATGGCCTGTGTTTACGCCTGGCTGGCGCAGTTGTTTTCCCGGGAGCGTGACGATGAAAGCCTGGTGCTTTTACAGTCCAGTGAAATGGCTGAGTGGTTCGCGGTGCTAAAAGGTGAACCGTCGCTTGAGGCGCAGGTCCTTTTGCTGGAGGAGAAAATTGCTGCGTTGAAGGTGCGTGAAGACGCCACTCTGGAACTGGCTGCTGATTTTTGCAGCCTGTTCCTGATGTCGGATCAACATGCGGCGTTACCCTATTCGTCGGCTTATCTCAAGGATACGCCAGACAACGGGGTCATCAGGCAGCTGTTATCTGAAGCTGGAATGCAGGTCAGTGATGCGTTTAGCGAGTCTGCCGATCATCTGGCGATTTTCATCGAACTGCTGAGTCATCTGCATTTTTCTCTGGCAGAGGCAGGACAGCGTTATCAGCAAATTGATGCGTTGCGCAAAGACACGCTGGTTGGGTTGTTACGTTGGTTACCGGAATTCACCACTCAATGCCGCCGTTATGATGATTTTGGTTTTTATGGTGCGTTGAGCCAGCTGTTGCTGGCAGTTGTCAGACTGGATAATCAGACCTGAGTTTTGGCCTAAGTCATAAAAAACGGGAGCAGATTTGCTCCCGTTTTCATTATTTTTCCGCTGATATCACCGCACAACAAGCACGGGACATTTTGCGTGGCGTACGACGGCAGAAGCCGTTGAACCCAGTAGATAAGTGCTAAAACCCGGCTTATGTGAACCGATGATGATAAGTTCCGCGTCTACCGCTTCCGCGAGCTTCAGGATCTGATCTTTAGGCGGGCCGTAAACCACATGGAGCTCCGTCCTGCCGGCAGGGATGTTGAATTGCTTCACGATCTCTTCCAGCTTTTCGGTGGCCTTAACCTGAATGCCACTTCTGTCCGGGAATTCATTGGAGTAGGCCAGTCCCAGTGATGCATAGAATGGGACGGTAGGGATAACGGCTAAAAAATGGACCTTTGCCGTTTTTGCATGCGCCTCGACCTGAGGAATCACCTGGCGAGTTAGATCGGCTTCAGAGATATCAATCGGCACCAGAATAGAACGATACATATTCACCACCTCTTGTTTGTTTTACCGCCATTCTGAGTGTAGCGAATTGGCATCTTGTGTAATAAGTGACCAGATCAAGGATGTGTGATTCTCTTCCCGTCTATCGCAGACGAAAGAGATTCATCTTTACCTTTTTCCATTGTATATTAATTTATATAGCGACAAGATGTTTCAGATAATATTTATCCTTACGCTTTGCTTTCCACTTTTTGCGCTGATATTGTATTTAACCATGGTTTTTTAAACTTATATTCAGGTTTTATATTCTGTTTTTATAATGAATTGTATATATACATTCTTATCATATTAAATATGCGATCGCCTTCAAATTTGCCTACATGCTGATTCTCATTTCCTGTTGTCCTTGATGAATATCAATAAGTAACTAAGCCAGTGTAATTATTGTCTACCTATTAAAGGGTAGGTGGCTTGTGGGAATCAAAAATGAGAAAAATAAATAAAACCATCCTATGGACAATGCTGCTATGCATTGTTTTGGGTGCAGTTATTGTTTTGGCGGGGCAATGGACATTACATAAAACGTCGAGTACTGAATTTTGTCTGTCATGCCATACGATGCAAGCGCCTTACGAAGAATATACCGGTTCAGTTCATTTTCAGAATCAGAAAGGTATTCGGGCAGAATGTGCGGACTGTCATATTCCGCAAGGTGGCCTGGATTATTTGGTCGCTAAGTTGCGAGCCTCAAAAGATGTTTATCATCAGTTTGTGACCAAAAAGATCGATACCCCGGAAAAATTTGAAGAACATCGCCTGGCGATGGCGCAAACCGTGTGGGCGCAATTGAAAGCCAGCGATTCGGCCACCTGTCGCAGCTGTCACAGTATGGATGCGATGGATCTTGCCGCACAAAGTGCGGATGCGCAGAAAATGCACAAAATGGGCATTGCGGAAAAGCAAACTTGTATTGATTGCCATAAAGGTGTCGCCCACTTCCCGCCTGAAATAAAAATGGATGACAGCGCTCTCAAAGGGCTTGAAGCACAGTCCGCATCGACTCCCGCAACGGCGAAAGAGCTTTATGCCGTCAGTAATACCGCTCTTGGTGATTTGGGAACAGTTTATCCGGCAACCAAAATGCAGGTACTGAAATCGACGGAAAATTCGCGACTGGTGGAGATCCGCGGCAGCCAGATGCAGGGAAGTGAACAGGTCATTTATTACGCTGCTGGACAGCGTTTGATTCTGGCCAGCCTGAGTGAAAAAGGTCAGCAGTCTCTGAAGATTCTCTCCGACTGGAAAACAGATGACTACGGCAATACGTGGAGGGACGTGGCTCTGCAAGGAGAATGGAGTGGCTCCGCGCTTGCCAGCCGTGAACCGATGTGGGATTACGCACGCAAGCTCGACAATGTGTATTGCGCGGGCTGTCATGCGCCGATCCCCGCTAATCACTTTACGCTCAACGCCTGGCCTTCAGTGGCAAAAGGGATGGGCGCTCGCACCAATATCAGTGAAAACGAACTGGATATCCTGAGCCGTTACTTCCAGTACAACGCGAAAGACATGAATAAATAAGCGATAACACCAGGAGAAATCATGAAACTCACAAGACGTGACTTTATCAAGACGGCTGGCGCGGCAACCGGGACTATGGCGATTTCTTCGGTGATCCCGATGCCAGCCTGGGCAGAAGGCCAAAATGGCGGGGCAATCCTGACGGCCGCACGTTGGGGGGCGGTGTATGTGGAAGTGAAAGACGGCAAAGTGGTTTCCTCAAAAGGCGCATTGCCGAAAACCGTACCGAACTCATTACAACAAACTGCACCGGACCAGGTGCACACCAATATCCGCGTAAAATATCCGATGGTGCGCAAAAGTTATCTGGAAAACCCGGGTAAAGCGGACGGCAAACGCGGCAGCGATCCTTTTGTGCGGGTGAGTTGGGAGCAAGCGCTGAAACTCATTCATGAACAGCATAGCCGGATTCGCAGCAGCTCTGGTCCAGCGTCGGTGTTTGCTGGCTCTTATGGTTGGCGCTCCAGCGGGGTTTTGCATAAAGCACAGACATTGCTGCAACGTTATATGAGCATGGCGGGTGGATATGCCGGACATACCGGGGATTACTCCACCGGGGCCGCGCAGGTCATCATGCCCTACGTTGTGGGATCGGTTGAAGTCTATGAACAACAAACCACCTGGCCTATGGTACTTGAACACAGCCAGGTCGTGGTGTTGTGGGGCATGAA
The DNA here is from genome assembly GCF_004684345.1 of Citrobacter tructae. Taxonomy (NCBI): domain Bacteria; kingdom Pseudomonadati; phylum Pseudomonadota; class Gammaproteobacteria; order Enterobacterales; family Enterobacteriaceae; genus Citrobacter; species Citrobacter tructae. Next base: position 2,077,817 of record NZ_CP038469.1, on the reverse strand, counting down.
CCCGCTCAATACGTTAAAAATTGCCTGGAGCAGTACGGACGAACAAGGGATCGAATACTTTAATCTGCTGAAAAAATCAGGGAAAAGCGTCATTGCCATCGATCCTATGCGTTCTGAAACTATCGAATTCTTTGGTGATAACGCCACCTGGATAGCGCCTAACATGGGCACCGATGTGGCGATGATGCTCGGGATTGCTCATACGCTGGTGAAGAAAAATCTCCACGACAAAGCTTTCCTGGAAAAATACACCACCGGATATCCGCAGTTTGAAGAGTATTTGCTGGGTAAGAGCGATAACGTCGAGAAAACCGCCGAGTGGGCTTCCGGTGTGTGCGGCGTGCCTGCAGAACAGCTGGAAAAACTGGCAGATATTTTCTCCAGTAACAAAACCATGCTGATGGCAGGGTGGGGGATCCAGCGTCAGCAATACGGTGAGCAAAAACACTGGATGCTAGTAACGCTGGCAGCAATGCTTGGGCAAATTGGTACCGAAGGCGGTGGTTTTGGTTTCTCTTACCACTACTCTAACGGCGGAAACCCAACGCGCACCGGCGGGGTATTACCGGCGATATCGGCCAAAATTGAGGGCGGCTCGTCAGCAGGAAATGACTGGGCGGTTTCTGATGCGGTGACTAATTTGCCGGTGGCGCGAATCGTCGAAGCGCTGGAGAATCCGGGCGGAAAATATCAGCATAATGGTAAAGAGCAGACCTTCCCGGAAATCAAAATGATCTGGTGGGCTGGTGGCGCTAACTTTACCCACCATCAGGATACTAATCGCTTAATTAAAGCCTGGCAGAAGCCCGAACTGGTTGTTATCTCCGAGTGTTACTGGACCGCAGCGGCCAAACACGCCGATATTGTCCTGCCAATTACCACGTCGTTTGAACGTAACGATCTGACCATGACCGGCGATTACAGCAACCAGCACTTGGTGCCGATGAAGCAGGTGATTGAGCCGCAATTTGAAGCACGTAGTGATTTTGACGTGTTTGCCGATCTGGCAGAGATGCTCAAGCCGGGTGGCAAAGCGGTCTACACCGAAGGGAAAGACGAAATGGCGTGGCTGAAGCAATTCTACGATGTTGCGCAGAAAGCCGCCCGCGCCCAGCGTGTCGCCATGCCTCAATTCAACGCGTTCTGGCAGCAGAATAAACTGATCGAAATGCGTGAGAATGAGAAGAACAACAAATATGTGCGCTACGCGGATTTTCGCAGCGATCCGGTGATGAACGCACTCGGAACACCGAGCGGTAAGATAGAAATCTACTCAAAAACGATTGAGGGCTATAAATACAAAGATTGTCCGCCGCATGCATCATGGATTGAACCAGATGAATGGAAAGGCTCTGCGGATAAGGATCAATTGCAGTTATTGACGGCACACCCGGCACATCGTTTGCACAGCCAGTTGAACTACGCTGCGCTGCGTAAAGAATACGCCATTGCCAATCGCGAACCTGTGACGATTCACCCGGATGATGCGAAGGCCAGAGGTATTGCCGAGGGGGATTTGGTTCGCGTCTGGAATGGCCGTGGACAGGTGTTGGTTGGGGCGCACGTCAGTGATGGGATCAAACCGGGGATCATCTGTATTCACGAAGGGGCCTGGCCAGATATTGAAAACGGTATATGTAAAAACGGCGGGGCCAATGTATTGACTGCGGATATTCCAACCTCAAGACTGGCGAATGGTTGCGCAGGCAATACCAGTCTGGTGTACGCGGAGAAATATACCGGCGAAGCGCCAAAACTCACCGTATTTGATGAGCCTGAAATCGTCACCATGTAATAATGACTGATAAACGGGAACCGAGAGGTTCCCGTTTTTTACTGCAGGAGTGAGCAACGTTTTTACCGCCTTCACTCTGCTAGTACGATCACATCTCCCGTTGCTGGAGCATTTGTTCCTGGTAGCCACAATCGCCCCCAAGTGCCGGTGCAGTGACAGCCGAGAACCGTGTCTGGTTTTTGTTGCTTAATAAATTGCCGTGTCTGCCATAGCTTAAAGGGAGACGCCGCACGTAAATGAAATCCGCCGATCAGGGCGTGGATCTTTGTAATGCCGGTAATATTTTGACAATGGCGGACGATATTTTCTATTCCCCGATGCCCGCAGCCGGTAATGATGACTAACCCGCGCTCTGATTTATAAATCAATACGCCTTCATCGCTGATGTAATCTGGTTGGGGTGTCGCTTCGCTAATCACGCCATAGGCCTGCGGAGTGGGGACGCTAATTTCCCCGGACCACAAAAAACGTTCACTAATAGCCAACGGTTCGCAGGTGTATTCCATGATGAGTCGAGAATAGTCGTTATCGCGGGAGAGTTTTTTTATTTTTCGCGGCGTTCCCGCAAGAGTTATTGAGGCGTAACGCTCGCAGGCGATTTGAGGATGGCAAATGACACGACTGTTATCCTCGAGCCACGGCACGCCGCCACAGTGATCGTAATGGCCGTGTGAAAGTACCACGGCGTCAAGCTGCGATAAATCAACACCCATTTGTGCGGCGTTAAGTATGAAGCTGTCATCCGGCCCGGTATCAAACAGGATAGAGGTTGTTTCATCCTGGACTAACAGACTTAGTCCAGGCTTTGCCCGTAATGATTTATCAGCGCCAGCAGCACGTCTGTTTTCAAGCAATACCGTGAGGGTTAAAGCCACACCTGACTCCAGTATTAAAACGGCATACTGTAGCGCAGGGTTTTTGTGAGCGCTGTGATCGCAGCGCTCTTTGGCGTTATCCGCGCACAATTTAGCGCGTGAGATTGAATCCCTGTATTGATGAACATTTTATACAACGCAGAACAACTTTACCCTTGTGCGGGGATCTGTGCACGGTGCTGTTCGGCCTGTTGCTTATGTGCAAACGCATGGCCGTTATTCATAGACTCATGTACGACCATCGCTTTTTCATGCTCATTCATTTGTGCAAATGACGGCGCAACAGTCTTCGTGGGCTGACTATTTTGCGCTTGCGCTTGCGCTTGCGCTTGTGCTTGATGTGCCTGTGCCATTTTCTGATGAGCAGAAGCATCGCTATTATTCATCATTTTATGGACCATCGCTGCCTGTTGGTGCGTATCAATGCTATCTGTAGCATTAACACCCGCTGAGATAAAAAATGCGATAGCTAAAAAAGAGGATATCTTATTCATCATATTTCTCCTGTGTGAGTTTACAGAGGAAATTATAATAAGCAGGCGCGCTCAGAGAGGTGACAGAATTATGACGGTTGTGTCAGAGAATAAATAAAAAAAACAGGTCGTCAATGGATGGCGTATTTGCGCCATCCGGTAGGATTAAATTGCATGTTTTGGCAGCGTCAGAATAAAGCAGGTAGCACGGGCGTCGGAGGTGACCGCCACTTTTCCCTGATGGGCAGCGACAATCGATTTCACAATCGCCAGGCCAATACCGCTACCTTCTCCTTTACGCTGCCGTGACGGGTCCACGCGATAGAAACGGTCGAACAGTCGCGGCAGATGTTCCGCAGCGATGGGAGGGCCTGGGTTTTCGACGATAATCTGTACCTGCCCATCAGCTTCTTTAACCCGTACTGTCACCGACTGGCCTTTGGGCGTGTAACGCATCGCGTTAGACAGCAGATTGCTCAGGGCTCTGCGCAGCATTAACGGATCGCCAGACACCCAGCATGCGCGGCCCTCAAAGCGTAAACTGACTTCGCGCTCTTCTGCCCAGGCCTCGAAAAAGTCAAACACCTTACCGACTTCATCCGCCAGGTTGAGCGCCGTCTTTTCCGGGATCAGTTGATTGTTATCTGCCTGTGCCAGGAACAGCATATCGCTCACCATCTTCGACATCCGGCCAAACTCTTCAAGATTGGAATAGAGCACATCTTCCAGTTCTTTCTGGCTACGGGGTTGGCTGAGCGCAATTTCCGTTTGTGTGACCAGGTTGGTGATTGGCGTGCGGATCTCATGGGCAATATCCGCAGAGAAATTCGACTGGCGTTTAAACACATCCTCAATGCGTTCGATCATGTGATTAAACGAACTCACCAGTTGTTCCAGTTCAATAGGAACGGCTTGTGGATCCAGGCGCACATCAAGATCTTTCGAGGTGATATTTTGGATGCGGCGACTGACATTACGGATCGGTTCATGGCCTTTATAAACGGCGAACAGCACGATAAAAACAATCATCATGCTAATTAGCGATGCCGTCATAATCAGCTTGTTTTTCAGATCGTTAATATAATGCAGATGGAAATCTATCGATAACGCCATATACAGCGTCCACGCCGGTTTGCCGTCCGCTAACTGGCCTACCGGCAAACTAATCATTCGCCAGTTGGAAGGGGTGTTTTGCCCGTGAGTGTGATTCTGCGTGTGTAGCGTGGGGCCGGAGATTAAAAAAACATTATTGTTACGGGCATTTTTATCCGGTGTCGCACTGGCGATAAACTGGCGCAGGTCCGGCGCGCCAGGTGAATGAAAAATGGCCTTTTGGTTGGTATCTTCTAAAGAAATAATAACGTTTGAGTAGCCGGAAACTACATTTTTTAAGGTTTCCAGTCGGCGGGATTCAGGTTCGTTGGGTTGATTAAGGATTCGTTCCAGCGTGGTGCTGATCTCTCTTAAATCGTTGATATCCTGCTCGGCAAAATGGACCTTCACGGAGTGGATCATTATCCAGGCGAAGGCGAAAAATGAGGCGATGGTTGCCAGGCTGATAAAAAAGGTCAGGCGCGTTGCTAGTGAAAAGGGACGTTGCGGGCGTTTAATAGCCATCCGGTACCTCAAGCATATATCCCACACCGCGTACGGTCTGAATCAACTTCGGTTCAAAATCATTATCAATTTTGGCGCGTAAGCGCTTCACGGCGACGTCAATTGCATTGGTGTCACTGTCAAAATTCATGTCCCAGACTTGCGAGGCAATCAGCGAGCGGGGCAACACTTCCCCCTGATGGCGCAGGAAAAACTCGAGCAACGTAAATTCTTTGCTGGTGAGAGTAATACGGGCGCCGCTGCGGGTGACTTTTCGGCTGACCAGATCGACCATTAAATCCGCGACCTGAAACTGACTCTCGACAATCACCGCCGCCCCACGGCGCAGCAGCGTTCTGACTCGCGCCAGCAACTCGGCAAAGGCAAACGGTTTAACCAGATAATCATCCGCCCCCAACTCCAGTCCTTTGACCCGATGTTCAATCGTACCCAGCGCGGTGAGGAGAAGAATCGGCATGCCTTTGCTGGCGCTGCGCAGCATACGCACGATGTCCCAGCCGTTCACGTCAGGCAGCATGATGTCGAGAATGATCAGGTCATAATCGCCGGTCATGGCCAGGTGATACCCGTTCAGGCCGTTATCTGCCAAATCGACGACAAAACCGGCTTCCGTCAGGCCCTTAGTCAGGTATTCGCCGGTTTTTTTCTCATCTTCGACGACCAAAATCTTCATCATTTTCTCCTTCACCAGCTGGCTATGCGGGTTTCAATTCTAGAGAAGCGGGATCGGATAGCAATGAGTTATTGGGAAAATGACAGCTTTGTCATTTTCCTGTCACCGCTTAAACAGAGTCGATTCGGTAAGGTGCATGGTAATAAATTCACATTCCAGTCCGGTTTGGACGAAAAGAACTATGTGCAAATTTAAGCTTCTTACCCTCAGCGTTATTTTTATTCTGGCCGGTTGTTCGCTGGCACCGGAGTATCAGCGTCCGGCAATGCCGGTGCCGCAGCAATTCTCCTTAAGCCAGAATGCGCTGGTTCCAACACCTCAGGGATATCAGGACACGGGCTGGCGCACCTTTTTCGTTGACGATCAGGTGAAAGCGCTGATTGGCGAGGCGCTGCTGAATAACCGTGATTTACGCATGGCAACCCTGAAGGTTCAGGAAGCAAGAGCACAATATGGGGTGACGGATGCAGACCGCTATCCACAGCTTAATGCGGGCTCCAGCGGCACTTATAGCGGCAAATTTAAAGGCGATACCAGCACGAAGAAAGAATTTGAGGCTGGACTGAATCTCAGTTTTGATTTGGATTTCTTCGGTCGACTGAAAAATATGAGTGAAGCCGAACGACAGAATTTCTTTGCCAGTGAAGAAGCGCGTCGGGCAGTGCATATCTTATTAATTTCCAACGTGTCGCAAAGTTATTTCAACCAGCGACTGGCTTACGCACAGCTGAAAATCGCCGAAGAAACGCTGCAAAACTATCAGCGCTCTTACGCCTTTGTCGAAAAACAGTTACTGACGGGAAGCACCAACGTACTGGCGCTGGAACAGGCGCGTGGTGTGATTGAAAGTACGCGTGCCGATATCGCAAAACGTAAAGGTGAACTGGCGCAGGCGAATAATGCGCTGCAGCTGTTGCTTGGCACCTACGGGAAATTACCGGACGACCAGGCGCGCAGTCGCGGTGATATAAACGCTGTGACGCTGCCGCCGTCGCTTCCATCGCAAATACTGCTCCAGCGACCGGATATTCTGGAAGCCGAGCATGCGCTAATGGCGGCAAATGCCAATATCGGCGCTGCGCGGGCAGCCTTTTTCCCGTCTATTACGCTCACCAGTTCGGTATCTGGCAGCAGCAGCGATCTCTCCACTTTATTTAATGCGGCCAGCGGCATGTGGAATTTTGTGCCCAAAATCGATATTCCGATTTTTAACGCCGGACGTAACCAGTCAAATCTCGATTTGGCCGAAATTCGCCAGCAGCAGTCGGTGGTGAATTATGAACAAAAAATCCAGAACGCATTTAAAGAGGTGGCGGATGCACTGGTATTGCGCCAAAGCTTGGCCTCCCAAATTACCGCTCAGCAGCGGTATCTGGACTCCTTGCAAATCACGCTGCAACGCGCCAGAGCGCTCTATCAAAATGGTGCGGTGAGCTATATCGAAGTCCTGGACGCAGAGCGTTCTTTATTCACTACCCGGCAATCGTTGCTCGATCTGAATTACGCCCAACAGGTTAATGAAATTAAGTTGTTTGCTGCCTTAGGCGGCGGTTGGGTTGAATAATATTTAAGCCTAAATTCTCAGGAGAATAATCTATGAATACTACCGTCAAAGCTGCGTTGTTGAGTCTTTTCTCTGTGGTTATGTTTAATGCTCAGGCCAATGAGCATCAGCATGGTGAGATGATGAGTATGGAGTCAACGGCTCAGCAGGAGCAAACAATTAGCGCAACCGGTGTGATTGAATCTATTGATACAGAAAACAAAAAAATCACCATTAAACATGAACCTATTCCAGCGGTGAACTGGCCTGCTATGACCATGCGTTTTACGCTGGTTCCGGAAACTAAGGCTGATGATATTAAGTCCGGCGATAAGGTTGCCTTCACTTTTGTTCAACAGGGAAATCTCTCTGTATTACGTGATATTCACGTCAGTCAATAACGTCGTTCGCAGGTCTCTTTTATTCTCACCCGCCTTCCCTGAACGCGGGTGAGACACTCGTGCAATGGAAATCACTATGGCGTCTTTAAACATTAAAAATACCGCGCTTATTCTTGCCAGCATGATTGTCGGTGGAGTTATTTCTGTCGGTATCTATCCTTATTTGTCATCAGCAAACGTCTCGACCGACAGCGGCTCCGCTACGCAAAAAGAAGCGCGTAAAGTGCTGTTCTGGTATGACCCAATGTACCCGAATACGCGTTTTGATAAGCCGGGTAAATCGCCGTTTATGGATATGGATCTGATCCCGAAATATGCCGATGAAGAGACCGCGAGCGACTCAGCAGCAGGTGTGCGAATCGATCCAACACAGACCCAAAATCTGGGGCTAAAAACCGAGGCCGTGCGCCGAGGACCACTGCAGTATGCTCAAACTTTCCCGGCCAACGTCAGCTATAACGAATATCAGTTTGTTATTGTGCAGGCCCGCTCTGCGGGGTTTATCGAAAAAGTGTATCCATTGACCGTCGGCGATAAAATTAAAAAAGGCGCGCCGCTGATCGATCTGACCATCCCCGACTGGGTTGAAGCGCAGAGCGAATATCTGCTGCTGCGTGAAACCGGCGGTACCGCCACCCAGGTAGACGGTATTCTGGAAAGATTGCGTCTGGCCGGGATGCCCGAGCAAGACATCCAGCGCTTAAAATCGACCCGTAAAATTCAGACCCGCTTTACCCTGCGTGCCCCTATCGATGGGGTGATCACTGCCTTTGATTTGCGTACCGGCATGAACATTTCGAAAGATAACGTGGTGGCAAAAATTCAGGGGATGGATCCGGTGTGGGTTAGCGCATCGGTCCCGGAATCTATCGCCTGGTTGATTAAAGACGCGTCGCAGTTTGTGATTACCGTGCCCGCCTGGCCGGATAAAACGTTCACCATCAGCAAGTGGAGTATTTTGCCAAGCGTGGATGCCACGACGCGCACCCTCCAACTGCGTTTGCAGGTTGAAAACCCTGACGAGGCGCTCAAGCCGGGGATGAATGCTTACCTCAAGTTAAAAACACAAAGTGAGCCGATGCTGCTGATCCCGTCCAAAGCGCTGATTGATACTGGCAGCGAGCAGCGGGTGATTACCGTGGATAACGACGGACGCTTTGTGCCGAAGCAGGTTGCCGTATTCCATGAATCTCAGGGGCTAACGGCTATCCGCTCCGGCCTGACGGAAGGCGAGAAAGTCGTCTCCAGCGGTCTGTTCCTGATTGATTCCGAGGCGAATATTTCCGGTGCGTTGGACCGGATGCGCGCCCAGAAGAGTGGAACGCCAGACGCCGCAGTTATGCCTGCAATGCCGGCCCCGGCGACCCATTCACACTGAGGATATAACAAATGATTGAATGGATTATTCGCCGCTCGGTGGCCAACCGTTTTCTGGTGATGATGGGGGCGCTGTTCCTTAGTATTTGGGGGACATGGACCATCATCAACACCCCCGTGGATGCGCTGCCGGATCTCTCTGATGTACAGGTGATTATCAAAACCAGCTATCCGGGACAGGCGCCGCAAATTGTTGAGAATCAGGTCACTTATCCTCTGACCACCACCATGCTGTCGGTGCCCGGCGCGAAAACGGTGCGCGGCTTCTCGCAGTTTGGCGACTCTTATGTGTATGTCATTTTTGAAGACGGCACCGACCCTTACTGGGCTCGCTCCCGCGTACTGGAATATCTCAACCAGGTGCAGGGGAAATTACCGGCAGGCGTCAGTGCGGAAATGGGGCCGGATGCCACCGGCGTCGGCTGGATCTTCGAATATGCGCTGGTAGATCGCAGTGGAAAACACGATCTGGCCGAACTGCGTTCTCTGCAGGACTGGTTTTTAAAGTATGAGTTGAAAACGATTCCCAACGTGGCGGAAGTGGCATCGGTAGGCGGTGTGGTTAAAGAGTACCAGGTTGTTATCGATCCGATGAAGCTGACGCAATACGGCATCAACCTGTCTGAAGTGAAATCGGCGCTGGATGCCTCTAACCAGGAGGCGGGTGGTTCATCTGTGGAGATGGCGGAAGCGGAATACATGGTGCGTGCCAGCGGGTATCTGCAAACCCTCGATGACTTCAACAATATTGTGCTGAAATCCGGGGCTGATGGTGTACCGGTGTACCTGCGCGATGTTGCCCGCGTGCAAATTGGACCAGAAATGCGCCGTGGTATCGCCGAATTGAATGGCGAAGGCGAAGTGGCGGGCGGCGTTGTGATTCTGCGCTCGGGTAAAAATGCGCGTGAGGTCATCTCCGCCGTTAAGGCCAAACTCGAGACGCTGAAAAGCAGTTTGCCGGAAGGCGTTGAGATAGTTACAACATACGATCGCAGTCAGCTAATCGACCGCGCGATTGATAACCTGAGCTACAAGCTGCTGGAAGAGTTTATCGTCGTGGCGCTGGTGTGTGCGCTGTTCCTGTGGCATATCCGCTCGGCGCTGGTGGCGATTATTTCCCTGCCGTTGGGGTTGTGTATTGCGTTTATCGTGATGCATTTCCAGGGGCTGAACGCCAACATTATGTCGCTTGGAGGAATCGCCATTGCGGTGGGGGCGATGGTCGACGCCGCGATTGTGATGATTGAGAACGCGCATAAGCGGCTGGAAGAGTGGGAGCATCAGCATCCGGGTGAAAAGCTGGATAACGCCACGCGCTGGCAGGTGATCACCAACGCCTCGGTGGAAGTGGGACCGGCGCTATTCATCAGTTTGCTGATTATTACCCTGTCATTTATCCCTATTTTTACCCTTGAGGGACAGGAAGGGCGACTGTTTGGCCCGCTGGCGTTCACCAAAACCTATGCCATGGCTGGCGCGGCGTTGCTGGCGATTGTGGTGATCCCGATCCTGATGGGATTCTGGATCCGGGGCAAGATCCCTGCGGAAAGCAGCAACCCGCTTAACCGTTTCCTGATCCGCATTTACCATCCACTGTTGTTGAAGGTGCTGCACTGGCCAAAAACTACCCTGCTGGTGGCGGTGCTGTCGATCCTGACGGTTATTTGGCCACTGAATAAAGTTGGCGGCGAATTTTTACCGCAGATCAACGAAGGTGATCTGCTGTATATGCCGTCGACCCTGCCGGGGATCTCGGCGGCGCAGGCGGCGGATATGCTGCAAAAAACCGACAAGCTGATCATGACCGTCCCGGAAGTGGCACGCGTGTTTGGTAAAACCGGTAAAGCCGAAACCGCCACCGATTCCGCGCCGCTAGAAATGGTTGAAACAACCATCCAGTTGAAACCGCAGGATCAGTGGCGTCCGGGAATGACGATGGACAAAATCATCGAGGAACTGGATAAAACGGTCCGGCTGCCGGGGCTGGCAAATCTGTGGGTGCCGCCGATTCGTAATCGCATTGACATGTTGTCTACCGGGATCAAAAGCCCAATCGGGATTAAAGTGTCGGGCACCGTGCTGGCGGATATTGACGCCACGGCGGAGCAAATCGAAGAGGTGGCCAGAACCGTACCAGGCGTCGCCTCTGCGCTGGCAGAACGTCTGGAAGGTGGCCGCTATCTCAGTGTCGATATTCAGCGTGAAAAGGCCGCGCGTTATGGCATGACGGTAGGTGATGTGCAGCTGTTCATTACCTCGGCGGTGGGGGGAGCGATGGTCGGTGAAACGGTTGAAGGGATTGCCCGCTATCCGATAAATCTTCGCTATCCACAAAGCTACCGCGATAGCCCGGAAGCGTTACGTCAGTTGCCGCTCCTGACACCAATGAAGCAGCAGATCACGCTGGCTGATGTGGCGGATGTGAAGGTTATTTCTGGTCCGTCGATGCTGAAAACCGAGAATGCGCGGCCGACCAGTTGGATCTACATCGATGCCCGCGATCGCGACATGGTCTCGGTAGTAAACGATTTAAAAAAAGCGATTGCTGAAAATGTTCAGCTCAAACCCGGGACCAGCGTAGCATTTTCGGGCCAATTTGAACTGCTTGAGCGCGCCAGTCATAAGCTCAAACTGATGGTGCCGATGACGTTGATGATCATTTTTGTGTTGCTGTATCTGGCGTTTCGTCGTTTTGGTGAAGCGCTGCTGATTATTACCAGCGTGCCGTTCGCACTGGTGGGCGGGATTTGGTTCCTCTACTGGATGGGATTCCACATGTCGGTAGCGACCGGGACCGGATTTATTGCGCTGGCAGGCGTTGCCGCTGAGTTCGGTGTGGTCATGTTGATGTATCTGCGCCACGCCATCGAGGCGGAGCCTGCGCTGGAAAATCCGCAGACCTTTACGGTCGCTAAGCTGGATGAGGCGTTATACCACGGGGCGGTGCTGCGTGTGCGTCCCAAGGCGATGACCGTGGCGGTGATTATTGCCGGCCTGCTGCCGATCTTATGGGGAACCGGGGCTGGGTCGGAAGTGATGAGTCGGATAGCCGCCCCGATGATTGGCGGCATGATAACCGCGCCGCTGCTGTCGCTGTTTATCATTCCTGCGGCCTATAAATTGATGTGGCTGCAACGGCATCGACAGAAGTAAAGCCCGGGTAGCGTTGCGCCTGATAACTCCGCAAGGCGTAGCGCTACTTTTCCAGCTCCTTGACCCGTTTTCTGTACTCGCCCGGCGTGCAGCCATATTCGCGCAGAAAGATTTTGTGAAACGACGATTCGCTGGCATAGCCAACCGACTCGGCAATCACGATTAAAGGCCGTGAATCGCGAGACAGCATCTGGGCGGCGAATTGCAAACGTAGCGTGGTTAAGACGGCGAGCGGCGTGGAGTTTGAGACTTCACGGAACAGCTGCGCGAAGCTGGCCCGCGACATATGCGCACGCTGCGCCAGCTCTTCGACGGTCCACGGATGAGCGGGCGACTCGAGCATCAGATTAACGATAGCTCCCAGTCTGGGATGCAGCAGCAGATTCAGCATGTTTTTGCCCGGTGCGGCCTGTGCCAGCCATTCGCGAACGGCGAGAGTAAACAGCGTGGCGCATTGCTGGCTGCATACCACCTCAGAACCCGGCAGCGTACTCATCGATTCCTGTTGCAGCAGTCCAATCATGGCTTTCAGCCACTGACCTACGGGGCTATTTTCCTCCGGCTGCAACAACAATACTTCCGGCAGCGCGGTTAAAAAATAGCGTGAAGATGCCTGCAGTCGCAGTCTCCCGCAGACAATATGCGTTTGTTCATTGCCTGACTGGCAGAGTCGATGTGCGGAGTTTTGCGGCAGGATAACTATCGAACCAGGACGTAACGTAGAAGATGTTCCGTCAGGCATATCCAGCTGAACCGCGCCCTGAGTCACCGTATGCCAGCGGATAACGGACAGTTCTCCCGCCGCATGCGGCAACTGCCAGTCTTTGCCTAGTGGGCAGTTTTGATCAATGGAACCCTGCGGGTCGTTAAGCATCAGTAATCGGCTAAGCGCGTCCATAAAGACTCCTGAACAGTTTTATACATTGAACTAAACATCGCTATTATCGCTATAATTCTATATTAAATTAATATCATCAAGTTGTTAGTTTGAGTTACTGTTTTCATCATCACAGGATTTGTTCAGTCATATTTAGACGATTGGACAAAAACAAGCGCGTTATGGATACGCTGTTCATCTTCGTCACTCCTTATACTTAGGTTTAACAAATGAACAGTGACTTTGCGGAGAGACAGCATGAATCAGTATCAGGCGATCATTATTGGATTTGGCAAAGCGGGTAAGACGCTGGCGGCTACCCTTGCAAAAGCAGGTTGGCGGGTGGCGATTATCGAGCAGTCGAACACGATGTACGGTGGAACATGCATTAATATCGGCTGCATTCCAACTAAAACCCTGGTACACGATGCTGAGCTTCAGCATGACTTTGCCACGGCGATGCAGCGTAAGGCCTCGGTGGTCAGTTTTCTGCGCGATAAAAACTTCCATAACCTTGCCGATCTGGACAACGTGGAGGTGATTGAAGGGCGCGCTGAGTTTATCGACAACCATACCGTGCGGGTGATGCAGCCTACCGGGATGCTCGAGCTTCGCGGGGAGAAGATCTTTATTAATACCGGCGCGCAGGCAACGATGCCGAACATTGAAGGATTATCCAGCACGCCGGGCGTGTTCGACAGCACCGGGTTACTGAATCTGACGCAGCGACCACAGCGGTTGGGGATTTTGGGTGGTGGTTACATTGGCGTCGAATTTGCCTCGATGTTTGCCAACTTTGGCAGCAAGGTCACTATCTTTGAAGCCGCGCCGCTATTTTTACCGCGTGAAGACAGGGATGTTGCAGAGGCTATTGCCCAAATTTTACGTGATAAAGGTGTTGAGCTAATCCTTAACGCCAATGTGCGCTCGGTATCATCCCTGGACGGCGCGGTGCAGGTACAAATGCCGGAAGAGACACATTCAGTGGACGCGCTGTTGGTCGCATCAGGCCGCAAACCGGCGACTGAAAAACTGCAGCTGCAAAATGCCGGCGTGGACGTCAACGAGCGTGGTGGGATTATTGTGAATAAATATCTGCGCACCTCGGCAGATAATATCTGGGCCATGGGGGATGTCACCGGTGGTTTGCAATTTACCTACATCTCTCTGGATGATTTCCGCATTGTGCGTGACGGCCTGTTGGGAGAAGGGGGGCGCAATACCGACGATCGTCAGAATGTGCCGTATTCCGTCTTTATGACGCCGCCGCTTTCCCGCGTGGGGATCACGGAACAACAGGCTCGGGCCAGCGGGATGGCGGTGCAGGTAGTGACGTTACCCGTTGCGGCGATCCCACGAGCACGGGTGATGGATGATACGCGTGGTATGCTGAAGGCGGTGGTTGATGCAAATACTCAGCAGATATTAGGCGTGTCACTGCTGTGTGTGGACTCTCATGAGATGATTAATATTATTAAAACCGTAATGGATGCCGGATTACCGTATAGCATATTACGTGACCAAATATTTACGCACCCTAGCATGAGTGAATCATTAAACGACCTTTTCTCATTAGTTAAATAATAATAGTTGTGTCTGCATTTTTGCCCCACACGTGTGGGGCTTTTTTATATGTGCAACACAGTGCCTAAATAATACGTATCGACAGTTATTCTGGCGTTATTGATGGCATGAAATAACGTTGGTTGCATTATTCTGTTGCGACTGAAATCACTCGTTAATGGAAATAGATATGAATATTTTTAAAACAGCGTTATTGATGACTTCTCTACTGACTGCACCCGTGACATTTTCTGCTTTGGCACAGCAACCCATCGAGGTTGCCCGCGTTAGCATATCGGCGATCGCAGCTGCACCTTCTGGGGTTGAAGATGCGATTGCGAAACTGGCGCAGGAAAAACAGGCTTCATCGTGGAAAATTACCTCAATGAGAATGGATGGAAGCACTTACGCTACGGCGATTTTGTACAAGTGAGGAGTGTTGCAATGGAAAAATATCTTCGCCTGCTGGGGCAGGGGGATCGCATTGGATTAACATTGATTCGTCTGAGTATCGCGATTGTTTTTATCTGGATTGGTTTATTAAAATTTGTACCTTACGAGGCTGATAGTATTACGCCATTTGTCGCTAACAGTCCGGTAATGTCATTCTTTTATGAGCATCCCGAAGAATACAAACAGCATTTGACGCACGAAGGTGAATTTAAACCGCAGGAGCGAGAATGGCAAACTGCCAATAATACTTATAGTTTCTCGAATGGACTTGGCGTCGTTGAGATTATTATCGCACTGCTGGTGTTAGCGAATCCTGTTAACCGCTGGTTAGGATTAATGGGCGGCCTGTTGGCATTTGCAACACCGATTGTCACCCTGTCTTTTTTAATTACTACTCCCGAAGCATGGGTTATGCCGCTGGGCGATCTCCACCATGGATTTCCGTATTTATCGGGGGCTGGGCGGCTGGTACTAAAAGATACGCTAATGCTGGCGGGAGCGGTAATGATTATTGCTGATTCAGCTCGGACAATCCTTAAGCAGCAGTACTAATTTTCTCACGTTGTACCCTCTGTAAGACAGTATGCCACTATAGTTTAATACGGTAATTACCGAGGCCAGCAGATGCTGGCTTTTTTTTTGCCTTAAGCTAAATACTTGTTATCTCCAAAATCCCTCTTTATTTGTCTTTTTATTCCTTTTTGTTATGCTTGATGCGCAACTTCGTATGGTTTTAGGCATTACTTCAGCTAGAATTAATTCACATCGAACGTTTTTACATATCAATAAAACATTAAAGATAGTTAAAAACTTAAATTTGCATCAACTGTATGACATGGAATCCACTATGGTAATTAAGCACCAGGGGTGGATGCTGATCTCGCGTTTTTGTCTACCAACAAGACCGGGACATATCTTAAATATGGAAATAAGGATTTTAGAATGAGCTTTGGATTAGCAAAGGACAACAAGTTTGAAATCATCGCGATCCTGCGTGAAGAGCTGCACAAGAAGACGAAACTGGAAGTCTTATGTGGTGACAGTAGCGTTATCACGCAGTTAGAAAAGATCGATTTCGAACGCTTTGTGCTCCCCCCGCACAAAGACATCGTTCCTGAAAAGGTCCAATACTTTATCCTGCACAGCGATAGCGGGATTGTTAAGTTTAGCGCCAGATACGAGCCATCATCAGACGCGGAGGCAGGGTTGTCCTACCATATCCCGGATATGATTTTCTTTGCTCAACAGCGGCAAAATCAGCGCTTCTCCTTCTTGAAAGGCTACGATTTTTTCTGCACGGGTCGTTACAAAAACGGCGAAAACTACTCCCTTAAGATCAAGAATATTTCTCAGGGTGGCTGTGCGTTAATTGTGAAGGATGTGAATGCGCGATTCCTTTATAAAGATGCGATTATAAAAGGTGCCTCGCTGGATTTTGATGTGTTCGGTAGTTTAGTTCTTGATTTAAAAGTGATTGATGTCGTCATGATTAATGAGTTTGATGAAGATAATCAGCTGTACTCCTGCTACCAGATATCATGTGGGTTTGATTTTAAGAACCGTCGTGAAGAGGCAGAAGTAGAGAAAATAATCATCAAATTTTTAATGAGCAATAAGATTAGAAGTTTATAAGGAACGGTGAACAGGATGTTGATGTGCGGTACTGATAATTTTGTAGGTAATGGTATGTTCGCCTATCTGACAAGCAAACATGTGCCGATCAAAACATTCCCGTTTGATGACATGTTGAATCAATCATCCTTGTGCCAACATCAAACAATGGTTTTTAATATCATTAACAACGAACAGCCGTGTTCTGCAATAGTGCAGTTTTTGAATAAAAACCGATTTAAATTTTATAATAACGTTATCGTCATTGTTGCTGACAGTTTGGTAGCGAAATTATGTGTTGAGTTATTATATGTTGAAAAAACCATTGTCCTGACGGAAAAATCATCACTGCGTGATTTTGGGCAATTAGCAACGTTGGCAGTCGGGAAATGGAATCCCCGGCTGTACCGTTCGCAGAAAAGGTTAACGGAAAGAGAACAGCAGATCCTGAGCCTATTGGTAAGCGGTTATACAGCTAAAGAAATTTCTGAATTAGTGGGCCTAAATTATAAAACGATTCAAGCGCATAAAATGCGGGTGGTCACAAAACTGGGACTGGCTAATACCTCTGATTTGAATAAATTAATTATTAGATTTACCCATAGTTTGTCTTTTTTGCCCTGATCTGAACATGTTTTTCTGATGTAGAACACGTAAAAGTAGATACAACTTTGGAGTGATATAGACTGGTTTTTGTTGAGGTGATGGGAGAGGCGGAGTGTTAGATTCCAGTGATGTACTAACTGCGCTTGAAAAAGCATTGAATACCAGTCAACTTTATATGGTTTATCAACCCATCTTTAATTTACATACCCACACCATTAGTGGGTTTGAAGCATTGATGCGCTGGAATAGCCCACAGATGGGCATGATCTCTCCTGATATTTTCATTACGTTACTGGAAAATAGCGGCAATATATTTTCAATAGAAGAGATGGTGAGCAATCCTCCGTGGGGATTTGCCGCAACCTGGCCGGACCCCCTTTCACTCTCCATCAATATTTCCGCACTCGAATTCTGCGATCCACAGCTCCCACAACGTGTCAGACAAAATCTCGCCACCAGCGGACTTCCAGCCCATCGATGCCAAATAGAGGTGACAGAAACGTCGCCACTGTGCGACAGCCAGATAGCCGCTAAAAATATGACAGAACTGAAGGCGATAGGGGTGAAGTTAGCGCTTGATGATTTTGGTACCGGGCATGCTAATCTTAATTACCTGTTAAGGTATCCATTCGATACCTTAAAAATTGATAAAGAATTTGTTGCGGGCATTGAACCCGATACTCGCTCGGCGAAGATCGTTGAGGGCATTATTTCATTAGCGCACAATTTTGGCATTGAAGTGCTGGCTGAAGGGGTGGAAACCCAGACCCAGTTAGAACGTTTGAAGCTGATTGGCTGCGATAAAATTCAGGGTTTTTTAATCTCTCCTCCGGTGATGGCCGAAGACATTCCCGCATTGTTAACGCACTACAACCGTTAATCAAGATATCCCTACGCGACAATTGTTTTGCCGGATGACTCCGGGCTACAAACTCATACGCAAAAAAAAGCCCCCTGCTAAGCAGGGGGCTGGTTCCGTTCACGTCAGATTAAAACGATTTCTTAAAGCCAATGGACGCATTAACTGGCGCTTCAACTTGCGACTTATTGCTGCCGTTGCTGAATTGCGTACCCAGTTCACCATAGACCTGCAGGTTTCTGTCGATAGACCATGACAGACCGGCTGCCACTTCGGTGCTGGAGTACTGTTGTGACGATTCCAGCGTGGTGGTGGCGACCGCATTGCTAAAGTGCGTTTTGTCTTTTGAACCCAGACCCTGCCAGACGTTGACCCTGCCGTAAGGCTGGAATTTGCCATGGTTGGTATCATAGTCCGCAACCAGACGCACGCCCAGACGCGCGGTAAACGAATCCGCGGTATCCAGATTCACCTTCGTTTTCGTTTCGCCATCCAGCGTACTGTTATCGAAATCGCTGTACTGGTAGATTAGCTGGGCCTGTGGTTCAAGACTCCAGGCGCTGGCTCCTAAACGGAATGCTTTACCGATTTCCGTCGAGGCGGTTAGCGTATTGCCTTTCACCGTGTACGAGCCGTTATTACCGGATGCTGACAGACGGGATTTATGGTTACCGTACTGCAGGACGTTATCAACATACATGCCGTCACCCGAGAACCAGGTGGCATAACCGCCGACGTAGAATGCGTTGTCGTCAATGTTTCCGCCCTTACCGTTGCTCCCCGTTTTCGAACCTTGAACGTTACTGTCGATGTCGAGCACGCTGGTATACACCCCGGCTTTCCAGCTTTCATTGGCATACATATCGACGCCGACCTGGATGCCTGTGGTATGTGAACTGGTTTGCGTACCCGTTGCATCATCCAGCTTGGTTTTGCCGGAGTAACCAATCATTCTGGCCCATGCGCGGTTGTCTTCATCAATACCCGGTTTAACCTCATCCCCCATACGCTGGTGCATGTTGCCCAACAGGCTGATGTCGCCTTGACGAACAACGCTGGCGAGACCGGAGTAGATCATGGTTTCCGGACGGTATTCGCTTCTCAGATACCAGTTTTCACCCTGGCCTTGCGCGTTCCCTGCCTGCAACTGGTACTCAAAGGCACCTGCAGCCATGCGCGCGGTGGCAAGATGGAAGGCATCCCGTGAGGTTTGCGCCGTGGTCGTTGCACCATTGAGCGCCGTAACCACTTCAATACCGTCGCCGACCGTCGGGGCACCCAGACCTGAACCGTCAACATCCAGCAGGGTACTTCCGCTGGCCTGACCGCCATCGATAATCAGTCGGTCGGCAATACCTGCGCCGCTACCATTCTGGATAGCCGCCATGTTGATGGTGCCTTTTTCGCCGGTGTAATCCCCTTTGACGGTTAAGGTTGTGCCAATTTGCTGGCCGATGAGCGACACGTCGCCACCGTTGTCGAGTCCCGCTACCGTCTGGTCATAACCCTGTGTATTCAGCGTCGTGTTTGTTGCAACATAGTGATGTGATGCTGAGCTCAGCGTATCGTTATTACCGGCCTCGAGGACACCGTTGGCAACTAACGTTGCGCCGCTGTAGGTATTGGAACCTTGCAGAACGGTGGTGCCGCTACCCGTTTGATACAGTTGACCTTCACCGCTGATATTACTGGTTAATTCCAGCGTGTCGGCACGATCGATATTGAGAATACCGTTATCAACGATATCACCCTGTACGCTGCCGATATTGCCGCCGTTGCCCAGTTGTAATACGCCCTGGTTAATCGTCGTACCACCGGTGTAAGTATTATCCAGCGTCAGTGTCAGTATGCCTTTACCGGTTTTGGTCAATTGACCATTACCTTCGACTTCCGTCAGCAGGGAAACATCATACCCGTTAGTGTCGAATGTCCCGCCGCCTGATTCCAGAGTGACCTGACGCGCGGTATCAAATGCGTCGCCATATTTCAGCGTACCACCGTTGAAAGTGATCCCGGTATCTGCTGCCCCGAGGTTGGTATCGCCTGCCACTTGTAACGTACCTGACGTAATCGTGGTCCCACCGCTGTAGGTGTTGTCACCGGTGAGGATCAGTGTGCCGAGGTCGCCTTTATTCAAACCACCGGTGCCGCGGATCACGCTGTCGATAGTGGCAGTGTAGTTGATGCCGTCTACGGTACCATCGCCGACGCGAATCAGCGTATTGGCCGTATTGGTAGTGATGGCCTCACCGCCGACGTGATAACCATCGGTGGCGAACTGCGCGCCGCTGATGATGACATCGCCTTTGCTGTTATCGACGGTTACGTTGCCTGCTTCACCCTGGAAGACGGCGAACGCGGCATCGGTAAACGGTGCGTTCAACGCGCCTTCTGGCGTTGATTCATCCGTGGTCCAGTTGTCGTTCCCCTGGCTGGATTGCCAGATACCGTCGCCGCCGTTGATGACGCCGTTGTTTTTCAGTTCGCCATTTTCACCGCCGGTGCCGTCCCAGAAGCGCAGCGTCAGTCCGGCATGGTTGACCAGGTTAACCTGGTTTTTAACCGAGGTTTGCACGTACAGGCTGTCGGCGGCTTCCGGCGCGTTGGCAATATCCATCACGTTGTTGGTTAATGTGCCGGTGTAGTTGATGACGCGATAAACGCCAACGTCAAAGCTACCGCCCGGTGAGGTTTCAATATTGAGTTTACCGTCGAGCGTCAGGTCGCCATTCACATCAATCAGGTCATTGAAGGCACCGCCTGGGGTATAAGCTTGACCGAACTGGTAGTCCAGTTGTGCGTTATCGCTCAGCGTCAGAGAACCGGTGGTCAGTTTGCCCACGCTGTTGATGGCAGCACCGGCGGTAATATGACCGTCGTCAAGAACATCAACCGCGCCGCCGATAATGCCGTTGCCGCCGAGCGTAGCCCCGGATTTCACCGTGACCTGGCCGGTAGCGGCGGACTGATTACCGTTCACCAGCAGTACACCTTCGTCGACATCCGTGGAGCCGGTATAGGTGTTGTCGCCTTCCAACGTCAACGTGCCGGTGCCGATTTTCACCAGGCTGCCATCATTGCCGCTGATGACACCGCTGATGGTGTCATCAAAGTTCAGGTTACCCAGAGACAAGGATTTATTACCCAGCTCAACGTTACCTGCGCCAGACAGTGAACCAATGGATGTTGCGCTGTTCACCGCGCTGATGTCGACCATCCCGCCAGCCTGGTTTTTGACAACGGCGTTTTCTGCCATTGCCAGGTCAGCAAAGGTCATCAATCCGCTGTTGGTAACATCGGCATTACCGCCGCTGGCATTGTCTTCCAGCGCCAGCGTGCTGTCTTTCCCGACGTTAACCGTTGCGTCACCTGCTGTGGAATCCTGAGTTAACACCGCTTTCGCTGTACCGGTGAGATTCAGTTTGGCGCTGGCGGCAGTCACGGTATCTGCCAGCGTTAACAGGCTGTCGGTAATGTTCATGGTGAGCGATTGCAGGCTGGTATCAGCCCCGCTAACGTTAACTGTCGCACCTTTATTAACGGTAACGGTGCTGCTCGCATTGCTACCAAAGGCGCCGGTTTTGCTGACATTGACCGTCACATTGTTGGCATTGCCGGTGCCGGCAATTTCTGTTTCACCTTTGTAGCTGTTGGCGCGGTCGAGCGTTAAGGTACTGCCCGCATCGCTTGAGCTGCTGGTGACTTTCAGTTTGCCGTCACCGGTGATATCGCCGGTTGGTGTGAAGTGATGTGAGTTCAGGTCGAACACTTCTGCATCGGCATTTGCGCCCAGCGTGATGGTGCGATCGGTGCTTAAATCAGCACCCAGCTGCAAGGTCGAGGCGTTGTTAATCTCCAGACCCGTGCCGCTTTGACCGAGGTTTTTGTCAGAAGAAATTTGCAGCGTACCGCCATCAATTCGGGTGCCACCACGATACTCATTATCACCGCTCAGGATCAGACGACCGAGGTCTGTTTTCACCAGCGTCAGCTTATCGCTCGTACTGGCTTCACGGATGATGGATTCGATGGTGGCGGTATAGTTTTGCCCCGCGCCACCGGCCCCTACGCGCAGCAGCAGTTCACCGGTACCCGGTGTTTGACCTGCATGCGTCGCATTTTCTGTGGTGGCATATGCGTTGAGTGCGTCACCTTTAACGACATAGCCATCGGCGTCAAACTGCGCCCCGGAGAAGTTGACTTCACCCACCGCATTATCGACGGTCACAGTACCGGCGTTGCCAGTAAAGACGGCGAACGATTTCTGTGCCCACGGCGCGTTGCCGTCGCCGGTTGCCGTCGTCCAGTTGTTATCGCCCTGGCTGCCAATCGCCATCCATTTACCATCGCCGCCATCAATATTGCTGTCACCTTCAATACCCGTTGCGCCGTGGCTCTGGCTCACGGTCGCACCGTCCCAGAATTGCAGGGTGACACCATTGGCGTTGACCAGGTTAACCTGCTTATCGATGGAGGTCTGAACAAAAATGTTGCTCTTATCCTGACTGTCCGGGATCGTGCCCAGATCCAGCCCCTGGTTATCCAGCGTGCCGCCGTAGTTATAAATACGGTATACGCCCGGCCCGAAATTGCCGCCCTGTGAGGTGGTGACATCCAGCGTACCGTCGAGTTGCAGATCGCCCGCGACGTTAACCAGGTCGTTCTGCTTGCCGCCTGGCGTATAGGCCTGACCCAGCTCGAAGGCAGAGGTCGTTTTGCTGCCGAGCTGCAAACTGCCGTTAATGGATAACGTACCTGCACCACCGTCGCCGGCGCTGATTGTCGAGGCATCGTTCATCAGAACGTGACCGCCGATCACGCCGTTACCACCCAGTGTGGCAGCGTTGCTGACAGTGGTGATACCCGTTGCCGCGCTCTGGTTCCCATTGACCAACAGTGCGCCGCTCGTGACGGTAGTATCACCTGTATAGGTATTGTTCCCGCCCAGACGCGTGGTCCCGCCGCCGATTTGCTGTAATGCGCCGATACCGGAAATAATGCCGTTGAGCAGTACGTTATTGGCGCGATTAATGGTGAGTACGCCGTTATCGATAATATTCGACACCGCACTGACTTCACCGGTATCTCCGCCCGAACCTAGCTGCAGCGTGCCGCTTTGATCAATGGTAGTGGATCCGGTATAGGTGTTGTTGGCGGTGAAGACAGTCGTGCCGCCCGCTGCACGTTCAAATTTCCCGCTGCCGCTGATGGTGCCGTTATAGATTTGAGCCTGATTATTGTCGCCTGTTGTATCAAAGATGACTTTGCTGGCTGCGTTGTTAGTGGTGATGTTGTAATCGCCAATGGTGGCGGCATTGCTGCTGGACTCACCATGGTCGCCAGTACGCAGTGTTGCACCGTTGTCGACAGCGATGGTTTTGCTTGCCAGCGTCAGGCGATCAACGATGCGCATATCGGCCTGGGAGCCTGAAAGTGTGAGTGAATCCCAGCCTGCACCAATGTTGGTGCCAGTGCTGAGGTTATCGCTACTCAGGCTGCCGATTTTGGCACCCGTGCCATGCGTATCTGTAAAGGTGAGGGCGTTACCCGCGCCTGCTGCGGTGATGATATGGCGGGTATTGCTCAGATCTACATTACCAATATTGGCTTTATTGTTTCCGCTGGTTCCCGCGAAATTCATTTCGCCAGCAAAGGTACCCTTCGACCAGTTCACGATATCTGTGCCGGCACCCGTGTTGATGACGCCGACCGTTTCGATGCCGTTGATATTGATGGTGTCATTGCCGTCACCGGACTGAATGGCCACGGCAGTGTCGCTGGCGGCACGGATCGTTCCGGTATTGGTAATGGTTTTATTGCTCGCACCGCTGGCATCAATTACCGGTCCATTGATGCTGTTAGAGATGATTTTCCCGTTGTTAGTCAGCGATTTAACATTTGTCGCGATAACGGCTGAATCACCCGTGCTGTCCTGCACGGTAATATCGGCGCTGGTAGTGACATTACCGTCAGTATTGGCACGGATCCCGCTGCCTGTCGCATTACCCGCCGCGTTATGCACAAGCACGGTATAGCCGGTACCAATATTCAGATCGCCATTCACGGCGCTACCGTCGCGTTGCTCAAAAGCGAAACCGGTTCCGTTGCCTGTCACATTCAACGTATTGTTTGCGCCATCTTTTACATTCAGCGCAACGCTGGTACGGATACCTGAGCCGTCGTTGGCATTGATAGTGACATCATTAAGCGTAATGTTGGTGCTATTGGCGTCGTTCTGGATCCCTGCACCATTACCTAATGCGCTGATGCTAACCCCTCTGGCCTTCAGTGAACCGGCACCCGAATCGAGGCGAATACCGTCGGCAGTGCCATTGGTGATGATGGAATCACCGGCTGTGGCGGTAATGTCCAGATCGGCGCCGTTTGTCAGCAGAACGCCTGCTGTACCATCGTCGACCTTGATTTTCCCCAGCCTTTTGATCTGTGCATCGGAGCCAGAGGCGCGTACGCCAATACCGTTACTGACATGCAAATCGCTGGATGAATTATTGGTTAAACGTCCGCCCTGTTGCACATCGACACCGATGCTGTTGACACTGTCGAGATCTATAAGCGCTTTTGCATCGAGAATAATATTCCCCAGATTTTTCGCTACATACGCGATAACCTTGTTCCCGTTGGCATCAGAGGTAATGCTGGCGTCAGAGATAAGGGTCGTTTCGACAGGGTTACCCAGGGTGGAGCCGTTTAAATTATGCGCCTGGCCGTCAACAATCCCGGCGGTGGTCTCTTCACCGGTCAAATGGATGGTGGTTTTATCGCTGATATTACCGCTTGCGCCGCCTTCAATCACAATGGCAGATGCGCCTTTACCCCCGACGTTGAAGGTCGCTTCACCTGTTTGAACGACGGTATTATTCCCGGTACCCAGCACACCCACAGAGTTATCACCGCTGAGTGTCAGTTTAAGATCAGAAGCCGTGCCGGTTATCGGATCGTTGCTGTTACCGGCAAATTTAGCGCCCTCAGCAATACGGAAGATAGTGGTATTGGTCTGTCCATTATCATTCATCTCCGTCTTACCAATATTGGCAACTGCATTGGCACCGTATAAGAAATAACCTATCTGGTTGGTGCTGTTAAATACAGGGCTGCTGTCGTTATTGATATTCGCGGTTGCACTGCCGCGAACGTGTACCCCAATGTCCCCGGTACCGTTCAGCGTAATACCGGAAGAGATATCAGCAACAGCTTGCTTGCCAGAGGAGCCTTCGACCCAAATGGCATAGTTACGTTCGTTGGTTCCACCTTCACCATCCACCGTAATTTGACCGGCCTGGCTGGTGGTGACTTTGGCATCTGTGCTGTCTGCACGAACATGAATACCGATATTATTCTTGCCGTTAACATCAATCTGGCCGTCATTACGGATAGTCTGACCGGCATTTGCACCGCTGTTATGCACCGACATCCCGTAGTTTTGCAGCCCAGAGGTCTTACCATTAACCGAAATCACGCCGGAGTTGATGACATCTCCGGTCGCGCCAGCAACCAGTATGCCTGCTGCGTTACGTACGCCAGTACCCAGAGTAATATTCCCTGCGTTAGTCACAGCCCCTGTACCGCGCGCATGGATACCGGCGCTGAGGTTGGAGCCGCCAGTCAATTCGACATCCTGGGCGGGGTTGGAACCATCACGGCCAAGATAAATCGTGGCGTCAGCACTGTTCGTGAAAGTGGCATTATCAGCCACTTCAACGCCGTAGGCTGTACCTTTCCCGAAAGAAGCACCGTCGGAATTACCGTCTACCACATTGATTGTTTTGTTGTTAACCCCGGTAGAGTCCCCCGATAACTGCATCCCGATGGCCAGAGTAATTGGCTTTGTTACCGTGGTGTCGGTATCCCATGGGTTGGCCGCTGAGGCGGTACCATAGTTACCCGTTGTGATAGCCTGGTTAATGGTGCCATCGTTAGTTACGGTACTGGTTCCTTTGCCTTGCATACCGATAGCACCATAGCTATTCAGAGCCTGTCGCCCATCTTTATCGATGAACAAGCCGGAGTTGATGGTACCGGTGTTGGTGGCCGTGGCGTTTTCCGCCAGCATACCAATCGCCAGGCTGTGGCCTGTGGAAGTACGCAGTGCGTTGAGAGAACCCTGGTTCGTAATGACGGCGCCATCTGTGCCTTTCATCACACCATTAATGCTGCCGTCTACCGCCAGCACAGAGTCTTTTGTCACGGTGCCGGTTGCGCCCGCGCCATGCGCGTAAACGGCATGCAGCTCGGTATTACCGATCGTGGCGTTATTGGTATGGCTTTGGCCATCCTTCCAGACCTGGTATTTCCAGTCAACCGAGCCGGTTACCGTATCAGATTGCAAAACACTGCTAATCAGCTTCGCATACCAGTCTTCGACGTCCTTGAGTGACATGGTGGCGCGATTGGCGTCCAGCATCAGTTGCAGCTGGCTTACCTTTTTCCCTTGTGCATTTAAGACCGTTGTATCACTTTCGCCCAGCAGCCAGTCATTAAGGTCGCCAAGCTCTTCGGTATTGGTGATATCGAACTCCTGGGTACCGGTTTTCACCGCATTACCGTTGCTATCGTATCCGTAGGTATCGATAGTCAACACTTTGCCGAACTGGTCCATTGTCTGAGAACCGTTAAAGGTTTCGTTCGGGACGACGGGGGCGGCACCAAAGGCGATGTAGTTGTCGGAAATCCAGTTAACCTGGCTACCTGTACCGCTGGCTTCAAGCAAAGAGCTGTTTTTGGCAAGAAGCTTGATGGTATTTTCAGCATCGCGGGCATTCTTCTGATCGTTGCCAATGTTCAGATTGGCCGTCGAACCGTTGCTGGCCTGCGCAATGCCAAAGTTGTTATAGATTTTAGACAGGGTAGCGTCATAGGTGTTTAACGTTATGCCATCTAACGGGGTTTCGGTCAGATAGTGAACCAGTTCATCGGTGTTGTAGACCTGCATATCTGCCGGGGTTTGTAATGCAGGGTCAATGACGGTGATTTTGTCATCTTGCGAAGGCGTCGTCGTTGGCTGGTTGTAAAAATACTTTGCCAGTTCTTCAACGGTTGTAATCGGGGTGGTAACGCCCCCAATGGTCGCCGTGAGGGTGATTTTTTGTTGTTGTAGCAACTGCTCAATAGTCGCCGACTCAACAATGCCGGTTTGGCCTTGCTCTATCTTCGGCAATGCGCCAGTGACGTTTAACACCGCACCGTTAGTGGTGTTCTGGTAGAGGAAGCCATCATTGTGAACGTCGTCATTTGTACCAGGTTGAATGACAATATTATTATAATCGACAGAAATATCATGATCGCCGATGTCATCCGCCGCCACGAGTGGCGATGCGCTGATTAATGCTGTTGCTGTTAATACGGCAACAGTTTTACGTGAACTGCTTTTTTTCTTCCCTTTTGTTAATTCGGAAACGACAACCCAGGTACCGAGTGCCGCGTTCCAAATAATGCTGTAAACCTTATTCATATATAACCCTCGTCTACATTCCTGTTATGTACGTGTTAATACGTTGAGTTGTTGGCTATGGTTGGCACGCGGATGTGCTACCCGGTATGTCGATTTTGAAAAATAGAGTTTCCTTCCGTGCGATGCGGAATTAAAAAATGAGCTGAAAGGAAAGCTTTTAAATAATAACCGTGATAATTGTCCTTAAATAAGTCAGTTACGGCTGGCTATAGTGGGAAATGGTGTACTTGAGCCGGGTGTTATTCTTGCCGAGTTTTCTGGCTATGTTGCTTTTGTACGCCCCGATGGTTTTTTCACTTTTTTGTGATGCCCCGGCGATTTGTGTCAGTGACCAACCGCGGGCCAGCATCATCATGACGTTGAATTCGTTAGCGGTTATTTTGTTATGTACTTCTTTGAAACTGCGTATTTTTTTGTTTTTTACAATAGACGTGACTTTATGTAGCAACTGATCAAGGCTGGCGTCTTGATCCAGAAACTGCATGTTCATCCCACAAACGGTTTGAAAAAGTGAAAAAGTGGCTTCATCAGCCAGAACGATTACCGTCGTTGCAGGGCGCAATGCCATGTTACGGATAATTCTTGCATATTTTAAAAAATCTGAATTACCAGGATTAATAATGATGCAATCCATTTCATGAAAAAATATTTTGACGGCAGAAAGCGTCTGAGAGGAGTGGTGCGTGATATCCGTAAATAATGCTGAGCCACGTAGGATTTCTCGCATGCCTAGCCATGGGTAAAGTGAGTCACCCAAAAAGACAGCTTTAGACATAACGAACTCCTTGAAATTTTGGTGCAGGCAATCGCCTCTTTTTTTATTAAAAAGAGTTTCTCGCGATGCGTGATATGTTAATTAAATATCGTGCTCCGTTCTTTACTTTGAACGCGTCCTTATTTATGTCGGATATCAACAGATACTTTCTGTATTTATTAATAACTTTAACTATTCTTAATGTAGATATTACGCTTTGTTAAAATTTAAGATAAATCGTTTATATCACCTCTGAGTAGATGATTGATAGATTTCGCTTATGGATAGAGGTGTTGCTTCGATTGATAGCCCTGCAAACACAGGGGATTCTTATCATTAGGGGGGAGTGTTGAAGAAAAAAACGCTTTAATTCAGTTGGATATTATTTTTTTCACACAAGACTTATATGAGATAGGAGAATTCTTACGTTATGCCAGGACAGTGAGAGAGGATTGGGTTCGGAGGATGAAAATATCGCAAAATTTATACTTATCGGCTAAAAGCGTGATTATTTTAGATAATGCTTCCGCCACTCGATTGTTTAATGGTGTTTTGTTCTTTATTTATCTTTTTGTGCCTAATCTTAACATCTGACTTGCAGATGTCATTTTGTCTGCTTGCATCGCCGTTAGCGTTTAGCCCGCTAACAACTCCTGCTCGACCTGGTGCACCTGTTGTTCCAGCGAGTTACGGATCTCCGTAAGCGCCCGTTGCTGATCGGCAAAATAGGCCTCTTTGTCCGTCACAGAAGCGGCGAGACGCCACGCATTCTCGGCCTCCAGTTCGGTAATCTCGTTGAGCAGGCTATTAATTTGCTCCCTGAGCTGCTGTATCTTGCGGCGTAAATGTTGCAGATCGTTGAGTCGGTCGCTTGCCATCATCGGTTCGAGACCGTTTTGTAGTTGGGTAAGCAGTGTGCGAACGGCTGCCAGATCGGCATTTTGTCGTGCCTGATTCAACTGCACCATCATCTGGTGCGCTTTCTCTTTCAGGTCATCCGCTACCACGTCCGGATGGCAAAGGCGACTTGCCTGACGCCACAGGCGTTTTAGTTCATTACGTTCGTCGTGAGAAAGCTTCTGGTCGCGATTATAGCGATGCTGAGCGTCCTGCTGTTGCTCCTGATATTCATCATACTCATGACGGGCTTCTTCCTGCGCCTGGCGGGTGGCGCTGTCATCCTGGCGGGAAAAATCGTTTTCTAGTCCACGAATCTCCGCCAGCAGGGCGGTGATAAGCTCTGTTTGTTGTTGAATGCGCTGCCGGGTTTCCACCGATTCGCGTGAGTCTGAACGCTGGTTCATCCAGAGTTGTTTGAGTTGGGCCAGTTGGTCGACCGCCTGAGAAATAAAGTGCTGACAGGACTGATAATCTTTTTCCCGACGTTTGCGCTCGGCTTCCTGCTTACGCTGCGCGCTGGCGGCCAGGTGTTTACGCAATTCGAGAATACGGCTCATCAACGGCCCGAGACGCAGATGGTACAAATCGTTGAAATCATCAAGAATTTGAATGCGTGTATTGCGCTTATCGATTAAGTCGCGCAGCTGCGCTTCGAGTGCTTTCAGCTCGAGTTTGCTGGCGGCGATGCCGGGATCTTGCCACGTTGATACCGCCCGCTGCGATTGCAACCAGCAGGTGATTTCATGCAGGGCATCGCTGAAACGCCGCGCTTCAAGCGCCTGAATGATCGTCTTCGGTACGTCCGTCAACGCGTCATTTTTCAAATGCACCAGTTGCTGGAAAATGATCTCCTCGTCTTCCAGTTCGATGGCGCTTTTGACGATCTCAAGGCGTTTAATGATCTTATTCATGACGGTCGCTGCCTGGCGTGGCTTAAAAACGGATGACAGGAACCTGGCCTGGTTCACCCGTTTGAAAATGTTGAAAAAACAGTAAGGTGCATTCTGTGGCCTGCGATGCCTTTTCGTCCAGAATAATTCACGTTAATTATAAGAAAGCAGAGACAGCGCGCACCAGTTGCATTCTTCGAACCCACGTTTCATCTTTTTTATTCAGCGGTTAATTATTCTTGATTGAACAAGGATATGCGTCCTCTGGTAAGGATCTCCCACAATGAAAATAACAACATCCGTCCTGGCATTGCTGATTGCCGGAGCGTAATGCCGAAGGGTCCCGTATGGCGCGCGTCAGGTGTTGCTGCATAATGGCCTGCTCTATATTGGCGCGGTTGCTGACCCGGCGGTAATTTGGGTGGTGGACGCCGAGACCCTGAAGCTGAAAACCCGCATTAAAAATACCGGAAAATGGATGACCGGACTGCATTATTCTGACGCCACGCAGCGTATTTATGCCGCCAATGGCGGCGGCGAAATCCTGGTGATCAACCCGCGTAACCAGCGTGTTGAGAAACGCTGGAAGCCGCTGGGAGAGAAACCGGCGTTGTTGCTGAACATGGCGGAAGACGTGCAAACGGGTCGTTTGTTTGTCACCGATAACTCGCAAGCGAAAACCACCCTGGTGCTGGATATCCACACGGGGAAATTGATCAAAAAACTGGATGTTGGCGATTCGTTAGCGGTTAAATTCAACGCAAAACGCAACGAAATCTATATTACCCAACGCGATGCCGGGAAATTACTCAGCCTGAATGCAACAGATTACAGCGTGAAGAAAAGCTGGGATCTGCCGCCGAATCCGAACAGCCTGTTGCTCTCTGCGGATGGGCAAACGCTGTTTGTCACCGTGAAGCAACAATTCAATAAAGACCACTCCACGGATGCGCCTGATAACGTGGCGCGTATTGAATTGAATAAACAATAATAGTATGACTTCTTTTTATTATTTTTCTCCCGAGCCTCGGTACGTTGGGCAAGGATGCCCGGCGTATCCAAACGATTGCGCCTTGCGACAACCAGGTTGAAATGTTAAAAGAAGCCCCTTCAATAAAAACGACACAGGGGTAGGGCGTGAAAAACGCGTCAACTGCATCTGACACCAGCGTGTCCGATGCCGCGTCAACGAATGAACCGACGCTTCAGCGGGGGTTGCAAAACCGCCATATTCAGTTAATTGCGCTGGGTGGCGCAATTGGTACGGGCCTGTTTCTGGGGATCGGCCCGGCGATTCAAATGGCGGGACCGGCGGTGTTGCTGGGCTATGGCGTGGCTGGGATCATTGCGTTTCTGATCATGCGCCAACTGGGCGAAATGGTGGTTGAAGAACCCGTTTCCGGATCGTTTGCCCACTTTGCCTATAAATACTGGGGACCGTTTGCCGGTTTTCTGTCTGGCTGGAACTACTGGGTGATGTTTGTACTGGTCGGCATGGCGGAGCTTACCGCAGCCGGGATCTACATGCAGTACTGGCTGCCCGATGTCCCGACCTGGATTTGGGCTGCCGCTTTCTTTGTTATTATCAATGCCGTCAATCTGGTCAACGTTCGTCTGTATGGTGAAACGGAATTCTGGTTCGCACTGATTAAAGTGCTGGCGATTATCGGCATGATTGGTTTTGGTGTATGGATGCTGTTTTCCGGCAACGGCGGTGAACATGCGAGCATCGATAACCTCTGGCGCTATAACGGCTTTTTTGCCACCGGCTGGAATGGCCTGATCCTGTCGCTGGCAGTGATTATGTTCTCCTTTGGTGGACTGGAGCTTATCGGTATTACTGCGGCAGAAGCGCAGGATCCGCAAAAAAGCATCCCGAAAGCGGTAAACCAGGTGGTGTATCGTATCCTGCTGTTTTACATTGGTTCACTGGTCGTGCTGTTGGCGCTGTACCCGTGGGTTGAAGTGAAATCGAACAGTAGCCCATTTGTGATGATTTTCCATAATCTAGACAGCAACGTGGTAGCTTCTGCACTGAATTTCGTTATTTTGGTGGCTTCGCTGTCGGTGTATAACAGCGGTGTATACTCCAACAGTCGCATGCTGTTTGGTCTCTCCGTGCAGGGCAATGCACCGAAGTTCTTGACCCGCGTCAGCCGTCGCGGCGTGCCGGTTAACTCATTGGTTCTTTCCGGCGCTATCACCTCGCTGGTGGTGTTGATAAACTACGTGTTGCCGCAAAAAGCCTTTAGCCTGCTGATGGCGTTGGTGGTCGCTACGCTGTTGCTGAACTGGATTATGATTTGCCTGGCACACCTGCGTTTTCGTGCAGCAATGCGTCGCAAGGGACGTGACACTCAGTTTAAAGCGCTGCTGTATCCGGCGGGAAACTATCTGTGTATTGCGTTCCTCTGCATGATCCTGGTGCTGATGTGCACCATGGATGAGATGCGTTTATCAGCGATGCTGCTGCCTGCGTGGATCTTGTTCCTGTTTGTCGCTTTCAAACTTCTTCGCCGTAAAGCCCGCTAATTGCTAACCGATCTCATCCTGCGATGAGATCGGCCATTCTTCACAATACGTCTTAACGTTGAAATACACCTGACAACGCGCGAATGTCATTCCCGGTAGGGGATTGGTGAATGCGTAAACCGAACTCTTCGACCACGGCAAAAATATGGTCGAAGATGTCAGCCTGAATACTTTCATATTCCAGCCACACCACCGTATTGGTAAACGCATAAATCTCAATCGGCAAACCGTGATCGTCCGGCGCCAGTTGGCGAACCATTAACGTCATATCTTTGCGGATGCGCGGATGGTGGCGTAAATATTCGTTCAGGTAGGCGCGAAACGTCCCGATATTGGTCATCTGGCGATGATTCAATACGGATTCAGGCGCATCTAACTGCTGGTTCCACTCGTTAATTTCTTGATGTCGCGTGGTTAAATATGGCTTCAGCAGGTGCGCTTTATGCAACCGCTGTCGTTCATCTTCATCGAGAAAATGGATGCTGGTGGCATCAATGCTGATGCTACGCTTAATTCTCCGACCACCGGACGCAGACATGCCGCTCCAGTTTTTAAACGAGTCCGATACCAATGACCAGGTAGGAATGGTGGTGATGGTATTATCCCAGTTGCGTACTTTGACGGTGGTTAAACCAATATCGATCACAGCGCCATCTGCGCCGTATTTCGGCATTTCCAGCCAGTCGCCCAGTTTGAGCATATCGTTGGCTGAAAGCTGTATTCCCGCCACCAGACCGAGGATCGGATCTTTAAAGACCAGCATTAAGACCGCCGCCATAGCGCCCAGACCGCTTATCAGGATGGCCGGTGACTGACCAATCAGCAGGGAAATCATCAGAATACCGACGATAATCGCGCCGATTAACTTGATGCCCTGAAATATGCCTTTCAGCGGTAACTGCGATGCGGCGGGAAGTTTTTGCGATAGATTGAGAATAACGTCGAGCAGGGAAAATACTGACAGCAGGGCGTACATCATGATCCACAGCTGGGCGCAGGTGACTAATATTTCTGCGGCTTCGCTGCCTTTTTGTAGCCAGAGCGCTGCCTGTATATTGATGATGATACCTTGCAGTGTAAACGCCAGGCGGTGAAATAACTTGTTTTGCGTGATAATTTGCAGCCACAGACGGGAGCTGGCGTTGGCGCGTTTTTCAAATGCGCGTAATACCACCCAGTGCAAAATAACGTGAACAATAATGGCGGTGATAAAAATAATGCCAAAAATCATCACCAGCGATGTGGTGTGATTCATTTCAATGCCGAGGTCTTCTACCTGAGATATCAATTCCTGCATAACGTCTCCTTAATAAACAGCGGTCTATGATGACCGCTGTGCAGAGGTTATGCAAATGCGTACTCCTCACTCTCTATTTTGAGGCGACACAGGCACGGGTTTGTACGACATTCAGCGTGCGACGGAAAAATAACGTTGCCAGAAGCAGAACAATCATCATTGCGGTTTCGACGGCCAAAAAACCGATAACCGACCGCGTGTAATCACCGTGGTTATGCTGCTGCAGATGCAAAAACAACGCGCCTAACACGGCGGGGCCGAGCCCGAGTGTAGCCTGCTGTAGCGTACTCAAAATGGTCGTTCCGGCACCTGCATCATGTGTGGTGATATCGCGCATACCGATGCGATAAAAACTGTTCACAATCAGCGCCTGGCCGTAACCGATAAGCGCTGTCGCCGGGATCAGCGTGAACACTGAAGTTTGCAGGCCCGAATGCCAGAAGGTCAGCATGAGCCCTGTTAATCCTGTAATTTGAATGGCAAGGCCGGTTAACAGAATACGCCCTGTGCTATAGCGGGCAATCAATTGCGGCGCATAACACGCTGAGATAAAATAGGCCGCGCCGAGGGCAATAAAGCTGTTGCCGGATTCCCACGGTGCCATACCAATACCTGCTTGCAGGGTCAGAGCCATACAGAACATAAAACCTGACCAGGCGCTAAAAAACAGTAATGCAATCAGGACACCGAACCGGATGCTGGTGAGCCTCAACAGGCGTGGTGGCAAAAGAGGCTGTTGCTGACGTTGTTCCTGGCGTAATGCATTGCTCCGCATCCACCACCCCAACGGCAGGATCGCGACAAGTGCTACCTGTGTCTGCCATGGCCAGCCGGTTTCCGGGCCTAATGCCATCGGAAAAAGGAGGCAACAGAGGATAGCTGCCAGACAGGTGGTCCCCAGCCAGTCAATATCGGCCCGGGTTTCTCGGGTAGTTTCGGGGATATAACGGCGGCTGAAAATCAGCACCAACAGGCAGATCGAGACATTAATAAAAAACGCGTTGCGCCAGCCCAGCCCGGCAATATCTGCTGAAACTAACCATCCCCCACCCATCTGGCCTACGATAAAAGCGATACCGCCAATACCCCCGTACAAACTGATGGCTCGCGCATGTGCTGTACCTTTCAACGTGACGTGAAGGGTGGCGAGAATCTGCGGTACGATTAGCGCAGCCCCCGCACCTTGTAAAACACGGGCACTCAGTAACATGTCTATGGAGTTTGCCAACCCGCAAAACAGGGATGCTAACCCAAACACGACGACGCCCCACATAAACAGGCGGCGGCGACCGTAGTTATCGCCGAGTTTGCTTCCTAACGCCAGACAGACGGCGAAGGTCACACCGTACAAGGCAACAATCAACTCAAGCTGGGTCGTGGTAGCCTGTAGCGACTGCGTAATGGAATCCAACGCGACATTGGTAATTGATGTATCAATAAGTGGCAGCATTTGGCCTGTGAGTAACAGCAGTAACCCTACGCGACCGGGTGAAACAACTGAGGTATTCATTGTAACTCCATTGCGTCATTCAGCAGATGGACGTAGCATCACTGAATAATTAAACGGGTACCAGTTCCTGGTTATACGGGTATTGGTACTACCATGCTGGAGTGTATATGGCGGTAATAGCGCAACCTGAATCTGTGGCTATCCTTCCTGATGACAGCCGCAAACAGCTCGGTGCGTTTTTGCGTGCGCGACGAGAAAGCCTTGACCCGCAACGACTGGGGCTACCGAGAATCGGGCGGCGGCGAACACCCGGCCTGCGCCGCGAAGAGGTCGCGATGCTGGCTAATGTTGGTGTAACCTGGTACACCTGGCTGGAGCAGGGGCGCGAGGTGAACCCGTCGCAAACGGTACTGCTGAGCGTGGCGAATGCTCTGCAATGCAGCCCTCTGGAAACCCGTCACTTGTTTGTGCTGGCAGGATTGACACCGCCGGAATCGACGGCGGCTACGGTGTGTGAAGGCATCAGTCCAGGCACCCGGCGGATGCTAGACAGTCTGATGCCGCAGCCTGCCAGCATCCAGAAACCCAGTTTTGACATTGTGGCGTGGAATGACAGTTTTTGCCGCTTAATGGGGATTGATTTTGCTACGCTTCCGGACGAAGACCGCAACTGTATTTACCTCTATCTCACCAATGAAACCTGGCGAAGCCGTATCGAAAATTGCGATGTATTACCGACGTTTGTCTCGTACTTTCGTGCAGCAATGGCGGAGCATCGGGGCGATCCGATCTGGGAGAATAAATTGGCGCGTTTTTTTGCCGCGTCTTCTGAGTTCGAAGCGTTGTGGCATCAGCGTTATGAGGTTCGGGGCGTGGAAAATCAGGTGAAAAACTTTCACCATCCGCAGTTGGGGCGTTTTAGTTTGCAGCAGATGTACTGGTATTCAGCACCTCGTAACGGTTCACGACTGCTGGTTTATTTACCGATGGATGCAGCCGGGGAGCAAGCATTAGCGTGGCTGGATAAGCAGTAAAAAGCCCGATGGCGTAAGCCTCCCGGGCTGTATGGGGAAATCAGACTTCCGTCAGCGTCGTTTCCTGCGGCAGACGTGATTTTGGCAGTGCGGCGTTGAAGTCCTCTACGCTGTGGTGACCCACCGGGACGATAACCACGCTGGTATAGCCTTTTTCTTTCAGGCCAAACTCTGCGTCGAGAACAGCGGCATCAAAACCTTCGATCGGCACGGCATCCAGGCCCATCGCCGCAACGCCCAACAGGAAGTTACCAATGTTCAGGTACACTTGTTTTGCCATCCAGTGAGCGTCATCCTTGAGATCTTTGCGGTGCATATCGGCAAAGAAAGTACGACCTTTGTGGTTGGCGGCTTTGGCTTCTGGGGTGGCAAAACGACCATCGACTTCTTCTTGATCCACCACGCGCTCCAGCCACGCATCGTCCATAGCCGTTTTGGCGCAGAACACCACGACGTGGGACGCATCGAGCATTTTACGTTCGTTGAACACAAAGCCACCGGCGGCGGATTTTGCTACGCGCGCTTTGCCTTCTTCAGTGCTGGCAACGATAAAATGCCACGGCTGCGAATTGGTACTGGACGGACTGAACTGCAGCAGCGTTTTTAATTTTTCTGCCTGCTCAGCGGTCAGTTTTTTGGTCGGATCGAATGCCTTAGTGGAGTAACGTTTTAAGGCGACAGAAACAATATCCATAACAACTCCTGGTCGTTTTTCTTACCCTGCGGGTGCGTTTTGTTACAGCAGGGTACAGGGTTAGCAGGAAAAAGATAAGACAGAAAAAGGCAGAAACACTTATCGGGGTTAACGATAAATCAGCCAGGACGCAGACGTTTTTGATCCCGCTTCGGCAGGCCGTCCACCACCCGGTGCCAGGAGTCATTCACCAGCTCTGTCAGTAAGGATTCGGTAATATCGTCACCAGGATAGACCGAGATCCAGTGCTTTTTATTCATGTGATAGCCTGGCTCGATGCTGCGGTAAATCTGCTGATTTAACAGCGATTTTTGCGGTTCAGACTTCAGGTTGACCAGAGGGCGTCCGCGTTGCTCGGAGACAATCATAAAAATCTTGCCGCCGACCTTAAAGACGTCAAACTCAGGGCCGAATGGCCAGCAGAGCTCGGTAAAAGGGAGTTCAAGCGCAACACGTTTCGCACAAGCGTGTAATGTCTGACCATCCATTATTTTTCCTCGCGGGTGAGCGCACGCCACATAGCTTCAAATCCCATAGCAATGTATTCATTTGCACGGGCAGGATCGCGGGCGGCGAATTCCATTGTTGTTTCCGCCAGCGACAGAAAAAGCCCGTCACCGAAGGCGCGATACTCGTCAGACATGAACTCGGGCCGCACGGAGCGATGACAAAGATCGCGTAGTTCCGGGAACATATCTTCAGCTCGTTGCTCGGTTTCTTTGGTGATTTTCTCGCTGACGGCAAGCTGACGGATGGCGCGATGCCCGGCGGTGTTATGCAGGCCCCAGCTAATGTAGCTATTCCAGATAAAGTGAATCATGGTTTTGGCATCGGTTACTGAACGGTCCAGATTAGCCATCATTGACTGGCACATATCGTGTTTTAAATGGAGGTAAAGTTCGTTGATGAGGTCATCTTTTGTCGCGAAATAGCGAAACAACGTTCCCTCTG
Source organism: Citrobacter tructae (assembly GCF_004684345.1). NCBI lineage: Bacteria > Pseudomonadati > Pseudomonadota > Gammaproteobacteria > Enterobacterales > Enterobacteriaceae > Citrobacter > Citrobacter tructae. The sequence goes on along the minus strand of NZ_CP038469.1, from coordinate 2,039,970 downwards.
CAACGCCTGCATTGCGGGCAATAACGGCGGTAGAGGCCGCAATGCCGGACTGCGCAAATGCTGTGGTTGCTGCTTCCAGTAATGCCAGTTTTTTGTCTTCACTCTTCGGACGAGCCACTACACTTTACCCTTAAGTCTGTTAAAAACACGATTGAATCACGGCCTTCGCAGTACCGCAACGGCGAATGTCAAAGATTGAAAATCATCTTGACGACGAACGTTCCATTTCTATAATGAGTGCTTACTCACTCATAATCAAGGGTCAGTCGCGCAAACCAGCGGAAAGGGGGCGCGTTTAAGGTCAGGATATGAAGCGTCTCACAGTTTATGTGGTTGTTATTATGCTCATTGCCGCTGCAGCAAGTTTACCGTTTGTATTCAATGCCGGATTTGGTCAAGCACCGCAAGGGGCACAGCTGAGCCAGGTTGAACAGTCACCACACTATCGTGACGGGCAGTTTCATAATCAGGTGCCAACGCCGGGCTATACCGGTAATAAAAGTATGCTGGCTGCATGGTGGGAATTTCTGGTCGCGAAGCGGGAAAATGCCCGCCCGGCTCAGCCGTTACCGCTGGTGGCGACCGAACTTGCCGGTTTATCACCGCAGCAGGACACCCTTGTTTGGCTCGGCCACTCCTCGTGGTATTTGCAGCTGTCGGGTAAACGTATTCTGATCGATCCGGTGTTGAGCAACTACGCGGCACCGGTTTCATTTCTGAATAAAGCCTTTGCCGGAGAGTATCCGTGGACGGCACAAAACATGCCGGAAATCGACCTGCTGATCATCTCGCACGACCACTATGACCACCTGGATCTCGCGACTATTAAGGCGTTAATGCCAAAGATTAAGCGAGTGATTACGCCGCTTGGCGTCGGGTCGCATTTGCGGTACTGGGGGATGAACAGCGAGATTATCGAGGAGCTGGACTGGAATCAGTCCGTCAGAGTGACGGATTCACTGATTGTACATGTACTGCCGGCTCGGCATTTTTCTGGCCGAGGCATCAAGCGGAATCAGACGCTGTGGGCAAGCTTCATGTTTGAAACACCGGAGCAAAATGTTTATTACAGTGGAGACTCCGGCTACGGACCGCATTTTAAAGCGATTGGCGAACAATTCGGCACGGTCGATGTGGCGATCATGGAAAATGGTCAATATGACCTGGACTGGAAGTTCATCCATATGATGCCGGAAGAGACCGCGCAGGCGGCGGTCGATCTCCATGCAAAAGCCGTTTTGCCAGGCCATGCTGGTCGCTTCGTACTGGCGAAACATACCTGGGACGATCCCTATAAGCGTCTGGCGCTCGCCAGCCGTTTCAAAGATTACCGTCTGCTGACGCCGATGTTGGGTGAGCCGGTAGCACTGTCCGATCCGGACCAACTGTTTACGGCCTGGTGGCAGCCAGCGGCCCAATGAATAAAGGGAAATAGCGATGACGCTTTCTGCACAAGTTATCGAGACGATTGTCGAATGGATTGATGATAATTTGAATCAACCCTTGCGCATTGATGATATTGCCCGCCACGCGGGATATTCGAAATGGCATCTGCAGCGTCTGTTTATGCAGTACAAAGGTGAGAGCCTCGGGCGCTACATTCGTGAGCGTAAGCTGTTGCTGGCGGCACGTGATTTACGTGATACCGACCAGAAAGTCTACGATATCTGCCTGAAGTACGGTTTTGATTCGCAGCAGACTTTTACACGTATCTTCACCCGCACGTTCAGCCAGCCGCCGGGTGCTTATCGCAAAGAAAATCACAGCCGTACGCATTGATGGCACACGGTTCTCGCGAGGCTAATCTGCCAGCGAGAACCAGCGCCGCCAGATGAAACGCAGAATAGAATACTCAATCACCCCAAGTAGTAAGAACCACAGGCAAAACAGCAAAGTATAGAATTGGTTAAGATCCATCAAATGAAAGGTAGCGACTAACTTTTGCGCTAGCACCAGGCCGAGCGAAGGCGCGGGCAGCAGCAGGCAGGATAAAAAAGCCAATAGCAGGATCCCGGCGGCGGTCATCAGTGATTCAAGCGGGTGTTTCATAACATTGTTAAAGTTGAGTTAAAAGACCATTGTCCGGGATCTCTGCGGGCAACGCAAATTCCCACGCTTACAACCCCGCCCAAATCTCACAATGTTTTTTCACCAGACCACTCAACGACCCGCCTTCGGCGACGAAATCACGCATGCGTTGGGCTTCGTTGTGTCCATTTTTTACCTGCTGGCGCAAGGCATCAATCGCGCTGGTGGCCCCCACTTTATCTGCTGAGCGGGTGACAAGTTCCAATAGCCGGAGCGTGTCATCCGCCAGGCGATGATGATCGCCGGTATGCACGTCGGTGACTATTCCCTCCAGACCAAAGCGACAGGCCTGAAAACGGTTAAATTGATACAGCAAGTAATCTCGTTCCTGGTGTTTGAAAGGCCGTTTAGTGAGTAACCAGTGGGCGGCAGCCTGAATAAGTCCAGCCATATTGACCGCATGTTCAAGGGTCAGCGGAGTGTCCATGACGCGAACCTCTACCGTGCCAAAGTGCGGGCTGGGACGGATATCCCAGTGTAAATCTTTAATGCTATCAATCATGCTGGTGTAAGCCAGTCGACGAAATAGCCCCTTGAATTCCTGCCAGTTATTCACCCATGGCATCGGGCCATTATCGGGAAATCCGGAGAATATATTCAGTCGCGCGCAGGCAAACCGCGTGTCGGACGTCTGCATATAAGGTGAGGCGGCAGAGAGCGCAATAAAATGCGGAACAAAGCGCGACAGGCCATGCAGCAGGTAAATGGCGTCATCACCGTTTTCACAGCCAACGTGGACATGCTGGCCGAATACCGTCGCCTGCTGGATAAGATAGCCAAAATTTTCCAGGTTGCGTCGATAGCGTTCGTCATCGCAGACTTCCTGACGTTGCCATTTTTGAAATGGATGCGTACCACCGCCACAGATGGCGAGGTGCTGCTTCGCAGCAACCCGCGAGATTACCTGCTGCATGGTGGATAATTCAGCACTCGCCTGGTCGATATTGCGACAAACCCCGGTCGCCATCTCCAGCATGCTTTCGGTGATATCGTGCTTCACTTCCCCGGCAGTGAGCTGTGGTTTTACGGCATCAATCAGCTGAGATGAGTCCTGACTCAGGTCATATCCTGGCGGGTTAACCACCTGCATTTCCAGCTCGATACCCAGTGTAAAACGTTCAGAGACATGAAAGTCGGGTAGTGACATAGCGTCCCCTTTAGCATTGATTTTTAATCAGTATAGAAGGGATGTGGATTTCCCGTACGACAGGGGAAATCGACATCCCGCGCTTTGAACGCAAAATGACAGGTGCTATAACTATTTTTTGCTTTCGTAACAGGGGGGAACCGTGCCGGAATTAAATGATTATGGACAGACGGTAGGCGATGCGCTGCCGGACTGGCGCGGGGCATCAGTGCTGCCGCGAGGAGTACTGGAAGGACGCTATTGCCGTCTTGACGTGCTGGATGCCGACAGCCATGCCGCCGATCTGTTTGACGCCTATGCACAAGCGCCTGATGAGCGGGACTGGACCTGGCTTGCCAGCAAGCGGCCGACGAGCGTTGCGGCAGCGTCCCTCTGGGTAGCGGGAAAATCCACGGATGCCGCGCTGGTTCCCTACGCGGTTATCGATTTACGCTCTGGGCGCGCCGTCGGGCTGGTGTGTTTTATGGCGATAGACCGTGAGAATGGCTCGGTTGAAATTGGCCATGTGACCTGGTCGCCACGCATGAAAAATACGGTGTTGGGTACGGAAACCGTCTGGCTGCTGCTGCGTCAGGCATTTGCCCTCGGATATCGCCGCGTAGAGTGGAAATGCGACTCGCTGAACGTTGCGTCTCGTCGGGCTGCGGAGCGCTTAGGGTTTGTCTATGAAGGGCGCTTTCGCCAGAAAATTGTGCGTAAGGGGCGTAATCGTGACAGTGACTGGCTTTCGATAATTGACGGCGAATGGCCACAGTGCGACGCCGTTTTACAACGCTGGCTAGCTGCTGACAACTTTGATGAAAATGGGCAGCAACGCCGATCGCTGGCGGAGTTTGCTACAAGGTCGCTTCACAAAGTGTAATGATGTTTTCATTGCGCTGAAACCAGCGAACATTGACGTCCTGTCCGGCGAGGCTGGGTGAAAATGACGGCATGATTTGCAAGGTTAATTGCGTGGCAGTGATTGCGGTAATTTGGGCACTGGCAAAACCCGGCAGCTCGATAGCCTGTGTACTGAACGCTTTATATACGCTCTCTTTGGCGGAGAACGCCAGGGTTAAGGCGAGCGGAAAGGGCACAGGGCTGATTTGTAAAATCTGTTGTTCATGACAGTCGATAATGCTGTCAGCCAGGTCGGTTGCGGTGTGGGGCGTAAAAATAGCTTCAATGTCCAGCCCTACGGGGTGTGGTGAGACAACCGCTAGCGCGGTCGTGGCGCCATGGCTGATGCTGCCAAACAGACCTTCTGGCCAAAGTGGTTGACGACGCTCGCCGATGCCGGGTACGGCTTTGTTGCCATATTCACCTAGCGCATGGACGGCGGCTATGCGCCCCGCTAAGTGCTCTGTTTTACGCTTACGTCCGCAGGACATTATCTGTGCATGGTGGGGGAGCCAGAGCAAATCGTGCTCATGGAAACTGTCAGGATCAAACCCGACAATGTGCAGCGTATGGCCTGCCAAGGAGAGTGAAGTGTGTGTTGTGCGCATGGTATCTGACGTTTCCCTCTCCCCGCAGCGAGGAGAGGGAAAAACGTTATCAGAAGTGCGTGTTCACGCTCATGAACCATGTACGACCCGGTTCGTTATAGGTGTGCGCGCCTGCGCCCGCCATATAGTTTCCGGTCACGATATCGCCAGTGGTCTGGGCATTACCTTCGCGCCACAGACGTTTGTCAAAGACGTTATCCACGCCACCGGTCAGGCTGACGTTTTTCGTCACGTCCCAGGTCGCGCTCAGGCCGACGATGCTGTACGGACTCACTTCACTTGCCGAGCTGCCGGTAACCGGTTTACCCTGGTAATCGTATTTTTTCGGCTGTTGTTTGCCGTACCAGGTGAAGGTTGACTGCAATGACAAATCTTCGCGTGCCTGCCAGCTCAGGGTCGAGTTCAGCGTGTATTCAGGAATAATCGACAGGCGCTCGCCGGTCTCTTTATTCTTACTTTGCAGCATGTAGGTAATGTTGTTGGTCCAGTTGACGGTTTCGCTAACTGGCACGTTCAACGTACCTTCCAGGCCCTCAACCACCGCTTTAGGAATGTTTTCCCACTGATAGATGTCGGTGTAGGTCGTCTTCCCTTTATTGGTGATAGATGTTCTGTCGAACGGTACCGTGCCTGCTTCAATCTTGTTGCGATAATCGTTGCGGAACCAGGTGACCCCAGCCAGCCAGCCGTCACGCTTGAACTCAAGGCCAATCTCTTTGTTGATACTGGTTTCGGCCTTCAGATCATCGTTACCCATCATGTAGCAACCAATGCCGGTCGCGGAGCCGGTGGCATAGCAACCCTGGCCCTTACTGTACAGAATATAGTTCGGGTTAAGCTGGTACAGGCTTGGCGCTTTATAGGCGCGCGCAATACCCATCTTCAGGGTGAAGTCATCGCCCAGACCTTGTGACAGGTTCAGAGACGGGCTCCAGTTGTCGCCGACGATGCTGTGGTGGTCGAAACGCAGACCCGGGGTCAGCATGGTGCTGTCGGTCAGTTCCATGTTGTTTTCAGCAAACAGAGAGAAGATCTCTGCATCGGAATACGGGCTACGGTTGGTGCTGCTGGAGCCTGGAATATCACCGCCCATAAAGGTCTGTGAGTTGGACAGCATGTCTTTCATACGCTGCTGGTTCCACTCGGTACCGAGCGTCAGGTTTTGGTTAACCAGCAGATCCAACGGAATGCTGACTTCACTGTGCAGCATGACGTCACTCAGGTCGGCATCGACATATTTTTGTGACGCATTCGGGTCGAAGATCCCCTCCGTACCACCCGCCAGGCCTTCCGGCGTTCGGGAGTTACGGGTGTGTTCATACTGCACCCAGTTGCTGGTGGTGACGCCGTTATCCCAGCCGCCGTTCCAGGTCAGGGAGTAGTTCTGGCGATAAAGGCGGTTGGTCTCGTCACCGTAGTTATCTTTCACCAACTGGTTGGTGTTGGTGTTTTGCGTGTCGCCAGCATACAGGTTGCCCTGACGGCTGTAACCGGCTTCCAGTTCGAGAGACTGGAGCGGGGCGAAATCCCAGCGAACCACGCCGTTAATGTCTTTGTTGATGACCCCTTCACGACCCGCTGGCAAGGTGTTGGCGTAGGTGCCGGTACGTTCTGACTGATGACCCTGGTTGATGTCCCATGCGTCGGCCTGGGTTTTATCGAGATTACCGTACAGACGGAAGCTGAAATCCCCGCCCATTGGGCCGTTCAGGCTAAAGTTGGTGCGTTTGGTCGAACCTTCATCTTTGTGTTCCGGGGCGTTGAAATAGGTATCCCAGGAGCCGTGCCATTCGTTGCTGCCTTTTTTGGTGATGATATTCACCACGCCACCCGCAGCACCGTTACCGTAGCGTGCTGCGGCAGGACCGCGCAGCACTTCAATACGCTCGATCATTTCCGGCGGCACCCAGGCGGTATCACCACGGGTATCACGTTCGCCACGCCAGCCCTGACGCACAGAGTTACGGCTGGTGACCGGTTTGCCGTCGATCAGAATCAGGGTGTTTTCCGGACCCATGCCACGAATATCGATCTGACGGTTGTTGCCGCGTTGGCCGCTGGTTGAGTTACCGGTCAGGTTCACGCCTGGCATAGTACGAATGATTTCCGCCACATCGCGCGCGGGAGGATTCTTACGGATTTCATCAGCAGTGATAGTGGAAACGCCTGGCGCCTGCAGGTTCTGCTGGGCGGCGGTAACGACGATGGTATCTTCATGCGAGACGGCGGTGCTATCGGTTTTATCTTCTGCCATCGCTGGCAGCGCTACTCCGTAAATCCCTAAATTGACCAATAAGGCCAGTGAATGAATCTTGTTGTTCATTGTGTGTCCTGCTTTCTTTTAGCCACGTGAACCAATATGCCGTTGTGGGGCATTTGGCCTGATGTCGCCCGCTCCTGCGAAAACCATCCGTTCCAGAAAAAGTTCGCAGCGTCAGGTCGGTTTATAAGTGGTGAAAAACTGTACGCGCTTCCCACAGCGCGACAATACGCTATTGCAAATGCAAATAGTTATCAATAATATTATCAATATATTTCACGCTTATCTATAAAATTGCACAATAAACATGGGGTTATGACGGTGACGGCGTTAATGATAGGAAGCGATGCGTGGTGGCAGTCAAAAAATGGCCCGGAATGGGTGCGTGAAGATAACGGTGATTACCGCGTCACCTTTTGGTGGCGTGACCCGCAGGGCACGGAAAAACACTCCACTACCCGTCGCGTGTGGATCTACATTACCGGTGTGACCGACCACCATCAAAATTCCGTTCCCCAGTCGCTGCGACGTATTGATGGCACCGATGTTTGGTGCTGGTGTATTACCCTGGACGCCCACTGGCGCGGGAGCTATTGCTTCATTCCTTCTGCACGCGACGATATTTTTGCCGGGCTGAATGCGGGCGAAACTCCGGACAGAGCGCTACTGCGAGAAGGCTGGCGACAGTTGTTGCCGCAGGCCATTGCCGATCCCCTCAATCCGCAAAGCTGGCAAGGCGGGCGTGGACATGCGGTGTCTGCGTTGGAAATGCCGGACGCTCCTGTACAGCCAGGCTGGGATCATCCTGAAAAACCCGATTCCCTCGCAGTTTGCCTGCAATGGCACAGTGCCCGGCTCGGCAATACGCGCCGCGTGTGGGTTTTTACTACCGGCGAGGCAAATCCTGAAACGCGTCCGCTGGCTATTCTGTTGGACGGACAGTTTTGGGCGCAAAGTATGCCCGTCTGGCCCGCACTGACCTCGCTTACCCAACGACATCAGCTTCCTCCCGCCGTTTATCTCCTGATTGATGCCATCGATACGCCTCATCGCAGCCGCGAGCTGCCGTGCAATGCTGATTTCTGGCTAGCGGTGCAGCAGGAGTTACTGCCGCTGGTGAAAGCGACCACCGCGTTCAGCGACGATCCACAGCGCACGATCGTAGCCGGGCAAAGCTTTGGCGGCTTGTCATCTCTGTATGCCGGGCTGCACTGGCCGGAACGCTTTGGCTGTGTACTCAGTCAGTCTGGATCTTACTGGTGGCCGCATCGCGGTGGTCATCAGGATGGGGTGCTCATTGAACAACTGAAAAGCGGAAAGGTAAGCGTTCAGGGTCTGCGTATTGTTCTGGAAGCCGGTATTCGCGAACCGATAATTTTTCGCGCCAATCAGGCGCTCTACGCGCAGTTACCTTGTGTACCACAGTCTATTTTCTGGCGTCAGGTTGAGGGTGGACACGATGCACTTTGCTGGCGTGGCGGCTTAATGCAGGGTTTGATGACGCTCTGGCAGCCACTCACCGACACGATTTAACCGGACGATGTTCCACGACAGGAGTTGAGTATGGAATTCAGTAACCCCTTCGATAACCCGCAGGGACAGTTTTACATTCTGCAAAATCCCCAACGTCAGTTTAGCCTTTGGCCACAGCAGTGCTCACTTCCTGCTGGCTGGAATATCGCGTGCGAACCGCAATCTCAGGAAGCCTGCCAGCAGTGGCTGGCGGCGAACTGGACCACGCTGACGCCGGCACAATATGCCGATGTACAGGAGGCAAAATGACTCAGCACTTACCGTTAGTCGCGGCCCAGCCTGGGATCTGGATGGCAGAAAAACTCTCCACTTTGCCTTCACCGTGGAGCGTCGCGCACTACGTGGAATTAACCGGTGCACTGAACGCGCCGTTGCTGGCGAAAGCGGTCGTCGCCGGTTTGGATCAGGCTGATACCCTGCGGATGCGGTTTAGCGAAGACAACGGCGAGGTCTGGCAGTGGGTTGATCCTGCCATTGTTTTTGCTGAACCTGACATTATTGATCTGCGTACAAATAGCAGTCCACACGAAGCCGCTCGTGCGTTAATGCAGGCCGATCTGCAGCAAGACATACGTGCCGATGGCACAAAACCGCTGGTCTGCCATCAGCTTATTCAGGTGGAGGATAACCGCTGGTACTGGTATCAGCGTTATCATCACTTACTGGTGGATGGCTTCAGTTTTCCGGCTATTACCCGACAGATAGCGGCAATTTACCGGGCATGGCAGCGTGGCGAACCCACGCCAGCATCGCCTTTTACACCCTTTGCCGAGGTAGTGGAAGAGTATCAACAGTATCGCCACAGCGAGGCGTATCACCGTGATGGCGCATTCTGGGCCGAGCAGCGGGGACAACTGCCACCACCCGCTTCGCTATCGAGTAAACCGCTACCGGGAAGGTCTGCCAGCGCGGACATTATTCGTATGCAGTTGACCGCGCCCGACGGTGCATTTCGCCAGCTTGCCGCGCGTATGCCAGACGTTCAGCGTGCGGATTTAGCGCTGGCGCTGGTGGCGTTATGGCTGGGGCGTTTATGCAGCCGGATGGATTATGCTGCCGGGTTTATTTTCATGCGTCGTATGGGGTCGGCAGCGTTAACGGCAACCGGGCCGGTATTAAATGTTCTGCCATTTGGCGTGAAGCTGGATGCGGCAGAAAGCTTGCCTGCGCTTGCACAACGACTGGCGGGACAGCTGAAGAAAATGCGTCGTCATCAGCGTTATGATGCGGAGCAAATTGTGCGCGACGGTGGTCGCGCAGGCGGTGAAGAAGCGCTGTTTGGTCCGGTACTGAACGTGAAAATCTTTGACTATCAGTTGGATATTCCCGGCCTACAGGCGCAAACCCATACGCTGGCGACGGGGCCGGTTAACGATCTCGAACTGGCGCTGTTCCCGGATGAAAACGGCGGTCTGAGTGTTGAAATCCTCGCCAATAAACAGCGCTACGATGAAGCGACGCTGGCCCAACACGCGCAGCGGTTAACCGCGCTGATGGGGCAGTTCGCCGAAAATCCGGCGCTGCGCTGTGGTGATGCCGACATGCTGTTGCCGGTAGAACAGGAACAGCTGGCACAAATAAACGATACGGCCGTTGATATTCCATTCACCACGCTCAGTGCGCTGGTGGCGGATCAGACCGCTAAAACACCGGATGCGCCAGCGTTGGCTGATGCCCATTATCAGTTCAGCTATCGCGAGATGCGTGAACAGGTTGTGGCACTGGCAAAAGTGCTGCGTGAGCGCGGCGTGCGGCCGGGGGACAGCGTTGCTGTGGCACTACCGCGCTCTGTTTTTCTGACGCTGGCGCTGCACGGTATTGTTGAAGCCGGTGCCGCCTGGCTGCCGCTGGATACCGGCTATCCGGACGATCGTCTGCGGATGATGCTGGAAGACGCACGCCCCACGCTGTTGATAACCACCGATGAACAACTATCCCGCTTTCGCGATATTCCGGGGCTGGACAGCATGTGCTATAACGCGCCGCTGCCGGGCGGTGATACTTCGCCGTGCGCATTATCGCGCCCAGAACATACCGCCTACATCATCTTTACCTCGGGATCGACCGGCAGACCCAAAGGGGTGATGGTGGGGCAAATCGCCATCGTTAACCGCCTGCTGTGGATGCAAAATCACTATCCGCTGACCGCCGATGATGTGGTGGCGCAAAAAACACCGTGCAGTTTTGATGTCTCGGTGTGGGAGTTTTTCTGGCCGTTTATTGCCGGGGCAAAACTGGTAATGGCAGAGCCCGAGGCGCATCGCGACCCGTTGGAGATGCAGCAGTTCTTCGCTTTGTATGGGGTGACGACCACGCACTTTGTGCCGTCGATGCTGGCGGCGTTTGTTGCATCACTAACGCCGGAAACGGCGCGGGAAAGCTGCGCCACGCTGAAACAGGTGTTCTGCAGCGGCGAAGCCCTGCCAGCAGAGTTGTGCCGTGAGTGGGAACAATTGACCCAGGCACCGTTGCACAATTTGTACGGTCCGACCGAAGCGGCGGTGGATGTCAGCTGGTATCCGGCATGCGGAGACACGCTTGCCGCTGTAACTGGCAACAGCGTGCCGATTGGCTATCCGGTGTGGAATACCGGTTTACGCATCCTGGATGCCATGATGCGCCCGGTACCTGTTGGCGTGGCGGGCGATCTGTACCTGACCGGGATCCAACTGGCGCAGGGATATCTGGGGCGACCGGACCTGACAGCAAGCCGCTTTATTGCCGATCCGTTTAACGCCGGTGAACGTATGTATCGTACCGGGGATGTGGCGCGCTGGCTGGAAAATGGCGCGGTGGAATACCTCGGGCGCAGCGATGACCAGCTTAAAATTCGCGGGCAGCGTATTGAGCTGGGCGAGATTGATCGGGTGATGCAGATGCTACCTGATGTCGAGCATGCTGTTGCCCATGCCTGCGTATTCAACCAGGCGGTGGAGACTGGTGGCGATGCACGCCAACTGGTGGGGTATTTGGTGTCGCAATCGGGTTTACCGTTGGATACGTCTGCGTTGCGGGAAAGTCTGCGTGAAAAACTGCCTGCGCATATGGTGCCGACGGTGCTGTTACAGTTGGCGGAATTACCGCTCAGTGCCAATGGTAAACTGGATCGTAAAACCTTGCCGATGCCGCAACTGACGCCGCGCGTGGCAGGACGCGTGCCACGTGCGGGCATCGAATCCACAATTGCTGGAGCCTTTTCTGCACTACTGGGTTGCGAGGTCAATGATGTGGAGGCTGACTTCTTTGCGCTGGGCGGACATTCGCTGCTGGCAATGAAGCTGGCAGCGCAGTTGAGCCGGGTTTTTGAGCGTCAGGTGACACCCGGGCAGATAATGGTCGCCTCTACTGTTGAACAATTGAGCGCACTGCTGGAGAGCACTGATGATGAACAGTCGCAGCGTCTGGGGTTTGAAGCGCTGCTGCCGCTACGTACAAGCCACGGTCCAACGCTGTTTTGCTTCCATCCGGCGTCGGGTTTTGCCTGGCAGTTTAGCGTGTTGTCGCGCTATTTGAGCCCTGAATGGTCAATTATTGGCATCCAGTCGCCACGACCACATGGACCGATGCAGACGGCGGCAAATCTTGATGAGGTCTGCGAGTATCATCTTAAAACGTTGCTGGAGCAGCAGTCTCATGGCCCCTACTATTTACTGGGGTATTCTCTGGGCGGTACGCTGGCGCAGGGCATTGCTGCACGCTTGCAGGCGCGGGGGGAAAGGGTTGCGTTTCTGGGACTGCTGGATACCTGGCCGCCGGAAACACAAAATTGGCAGGAAAAAGAGGCCAATGGGCTGGATCCAGCAGTGCTGGCAGAAATCGATCGTGAGCGCGAGGCGTTTCTGGCTGCGCAGCAGGGGAACGCTTCTGACGCGCTGTTTAGCGCGATAGAAGGCAATTACGCCGATGCGGTTCGTCTGTTAGCCACCGCGCACAGCGTGCCTTTTGACGGTAATGCCACGCTGTTTGTAGCCGAACGTACGCTGCCTCAGGGCGTCAGTCCGGAGCGCAGCTGGTCGCCGTGGATATCCAGTCTGGATATCTATCGTCAGGACTGCGCGCACGTCGATATCATTTCTCCCACCGCGTTTGAGAGGATAGGGCCTGTAATAAATAGGCTTGTTAATCACCTCGCATAGCAAAGATTATTGGCTATCGCATTCTCTGGATAACTCCATAACGGTAACAAATGTTGTGGAGTTGTTTCTTTTTTGTTTTTATTTGGTTTATTCATAATGCTTAATAAATTCCGAATATTATATTTGGTAGGTTTTTTGGGCAAAGAGTGTTTCGGATAATTCTGACTAGCTGGTAGAATTCGACTACAAGAATGTTTTTCTACAGGCAAAGATTTCAGGTTACACAACATGTCATCACTCAATATCAAGCAAGACAATGATTCGGAATTTACTGCTTATCCGCAGACGACGGTAAACAGTAATGAAATTGATTTAATAAACCTGCTTGAGATTTTATGGCGAGCCAGGACAAAAATTGTTGCAACTGTTTTCGCTTTTGCCTGCGTGGGGATTTTGGTCTCTTTCTTGCTGCCGCAAAAATGGACCAGTCAGGCGATTGTTACCCCAGCTGAAGCCGTGCAGTGGCAGAAACTCGAGAATACGTTGACCAAATTGCGCGTGCTGGACATGGACATTAACGTTAGCCGTGATGATGTATTTAACATGTTTATCAAGAAATTTCAGTCGCCATCGCTTTTGGAAGCGTATCTGCGTTCTTCGCCTTATGTGATAGAACAATTGAAAGGTGCCGAAATCGACGAAATGGACCTGCATCGGGCGATTGTCAGACTCAGTGAAAAAATGACCGCAGTTGACAGCAACGTGAGTAAGAAGAATGAAACTTCGCTCTACACCGCATGGACGCTGAGCTTTACCGCGCCAATGGCACAAGAAGCGCAGGAGGTACTGGCGGGCTATATCCAGTATGTTTCTAATATTGTTGTGAAAGAAACGTTGGAAGATATTCGCAATAAGTTGACAACTAAAACCAGTTTTGAGAAAGAAAGACTGGAAATGGATCGCGAAAGGCTTAAAAACCAACTGGCCGCAAATATTCAGCGTCTCAACTACTCGCTGGAAATTGCTAATGCTGCAGGGATTAAAAAACCAGTTTACAGCAACGGTCAGGCGGTAAAAGATGACCCTGATTTCTCTATTTCGCTAGGGGCTGATGGTATCGCGCGGAAATTAGAAATTGAAAAATCGGTAACAGATGTTGCAGAGATCAACGGTGAATTACGCAATCGCCAATATCATGTTGAACAGCTGTTAGCGATGAATGTGAAGGATGTCAACTTTACGCCGTTTAAATATCAACTTTCCCCTTCGCTACCGGTGAAAAAAGATGGTCCAGCCAAATCAATGATCGTTATTCTGGCGGCTTTACTCGGTGGTATGGTGGCGTGCGGTGGGGTTCTACTGAATTATGCCGTGATGTCGCGTAAACAACATGCTGCCTTTTTGGGCGATCAGTTAGTGTAAGTTATTGCGTATGGCGGCGAGATAGCCGCCATACGATTCATCCTGTTATTTTTGGCGTCCAAGCGGCACCACCAGTGGCGTACCGGCAACCGGATCGTCGATTATCATGCAGCGTAGGCCGTAGATATTTTCGATAAGCTGCGGCGTGACAATCTCCTTCGGCGCACCCTCGGCAATAATCTTCCCTTCCCGAAGCGCTATCAAATGTGTGGCATAACGGCAAGCCTGGTTCAGATCGTGCAAAACGGCGGCCAGTGTATAGCCCTTCTCGCGGTTTAACTCACTGAGCAGTTCCAGCAGATCAATTTGGTGACTGATATCCAGCCAGGTGGTGGGTTCATCGAGCAGCATAATCGACGTTTCCTGCGCCAGTACCATGGCTATCCAGGCTCGTTGGCGCTGTCCGCCGGAAAGGGTATCCACACTTTGCGCCGCCAGGTGGGTGATTCCGGTGGCTTTCATGGCGTTCACAACCGCGTCCTCATCCTCTTTACGCCAGCGGGTAAATAATGGCTGATGGGGATAACGTCCGCGAGCAACCAGCTCCTGCACGGTAATATCGCCCGGCGTGGTGGCATTTTGCGCCAGCAAACCAATTCTGCGTGCGACTTCTTTACTGGCGTAATGTTGAATATGTTCCCCATCCAGCCAGACTTTGCCGTGCGCGGGCGTCATCAGGCGACTCAATGTGCGCAGCAGCGTCGATTTTCCACAGCCGTTGGGCCCAATTATCGCGGTGAAGTGGCCGTTGGGGATCGAGACGTCGAGGTTTTCCGCCACGGTAAATTTGCCATAACCCAGCGTTAACTGGTCGCCACGCAAACGGGCTACTGATTCGGTCATTTTTTGCGGGACTCCTGAATTAACAAGACGATAAGGTAAATACCGCCGAGACTTACGGTAACAACACCAACCGGAAGCTGATAAGGCAAAAATAACTGCTGAGCGCATAAATCGGCCATCAGCAATAACAGTGCGCCGCACAGCGCCGACTGGGTTAATCCCCAGCGCGCGGTGCCGCTAAGACGACGAGCGATGTGCGGTGCGACAAGTGCAATAAACGAAATAGGACCCGCCAGCGCAGTGGCTGCGGCGGTCAGCACGACGGCTACCAGCATCATCATCAAACGCGAGCGTTCGACGCTGACGCCCAGAGCACAGGCGCTGTCATCGCCCATTTCCAGCAAGCGCAGCCGGCGCACCAGCAGCGTGGCGCATACCAGCATCACAATAATCAGTGGTGCAGACGGCCAGGTTTTCGCCCAGGTCAGGCCGTTGAGCGATCCGGCGTTCCACAGCCCAGCCGTCAGCGCGGTTTCTAAGGAGGCCTTCAACAGCAGCCAGGTGTTAAACGCCACCAGCATGGCGCGTATGCCGATGCCAATGATAATCAGCCGAAATGTTTCTATTCCGTTGCGCCAGGCCAGCGCCCACACCACCAGTGAAGTCAGAACCCCGCCGAGCATGGCGGCCAGCGCAATGGCGGTAAGATGTTGACCAAACAGCACCATCGCCACCAGTACACCGCTCCAGGCTCCGGTATTGAAGCCCATCACGTCTGGGCTGCCAAGCGGGTTGCGCATCAGTGACTGGAATATCGCGCCGCTTACACCCAGCGCCGCGCCAATCAGCAGGGCCATCAGCACGCGCGGTAAACGCCATTCGGTCACCACCAGCGTGATGCTGCGCGGCGCATCGCCCAGCAGGGCGGCAATTATCTGCTGCGTTTCCAGCGTCACGACGCCGCTACGCAGGCTCCACAATCCGATGGCGATGCAGCCCACAACCAGTAGCAGGCAACTGATAATCAGTCGACGAGAAAGGTGCATCATGAGCCACCCCCGCGCGGCTTACGGCGTACCAGAAAAATAAGCACTGGCGCGCCGATAAACGCACTGACCACCGACACGCGTAGTTCACCGGGAACAATTAGGCGACCAATGATATCGGCAATTAAAAGCAGGGAAGGGGTTGCCAGTAAGGTGACGGGTAGCGACCAGCGGTGATCGGCCCCCACCAGCCAACGCGCCATATGCGGCATCATCAGGCCGATAAAGGCGATAGGGCCGACAATCGCGGTAGCGCTTCCGCACAGTACGGTGATTGCCAACAGACCGATAAACTGCGTTCGGGCCACTTTGCTGCCCAGCGCGGTGGCGGTATCCGTGCCCAGACTCAGGCTGTTCAGACCACGGCTGAGGAACAGGGCAACGGCACCGGCAATAACGACCGGGATCAGGACCACCTTCAGGGTTTGCAGACTGCGAATATCCAGCGAACCGGCCTGCCAGAAACGCAGCTGATCGTAAACATCCGGGTTGAGCAGGGCGATGCCGCTGGATAACCCCTCCAGTACCGCCCCTAGCGCAACGCCTGCCAGCGTCAGGCGTACCGGACTGAGCTGTCCGCCGCCCTGACTGCCGGTAAATGCCACAATCAGCGACGCGGCCAGCGCCCCAGAAAAGGCCATCAACAGTTGCTCCTGCGGGGAGGAAAAGCCGAATAGCGAGGCGCCCAGCACAATGGCGAAGCTGGCCCCGGAGTTGACGCCAAGAATACCGGGGTCTGCCAGCGGATTACGGGTGAGCGTTTGCATTAATGCGCCAGCTAGGCCCAGCGCACTGCCAGCGAGCAGTCCTGCTAGGGTGCGTGGGAGTCGCGCGTCCAGCACGATGGTGCAATTGGCGCTTTGACAACTGCCGGTGAGTGCATCCAGCACCACGGAGGCAGGGAGCGACTTCGCGCCAATAACCAGACTTAATGCCGTGGTGACAACAAGTAATAACAACAGTCCGGACACGGCGAAGGCGCGCGTCGCGGAAACAGAGCATGACATATCAACTATCCTTGATAATGATAGTAATTATCGTTATCGATCTTATTTAGGTATGTTAGCATGTGCAGCCATTGAATGGATATTGAAAAAGTACCTGGTAAGGCTCTGTAATGAATCGACAATCCTGGCTGCTTAATCTCAGCCTGTTAAAGACCCACCCTGCATTTCGCGCCGTTTTCCTTGCCCGTTTTATTTCCATCGTCTCTCTGGGGCTACTCGGCGTGGCGGTGCCGGTACAGATCCAGATGATGACTCAGTCGACCTGGCAGGTCGGCTTGTCGGTGACGCTTACCGGCAGCGCGATGTTTATTGGCCTGATGATTGGCGGGGTACTGGCCGATCGCTACGAGCGCAAAAAAGTGATCCTGTTGGCACGTGGAACCTGCGGTATCGGCTTTATTGGCCTGTGTCTGAACGCGCTGCTCCCGGAACCGTCGCTGTTGGCGATTTATATCCTGGGCTTATGGGATGGTTTTTTTGCCTCGCTGGGTGTGACGGCGCTGCTGGCGGCGACCCCCGCGCTGGTTGGGCGTGAAAACCTGATGCAGGCGGGGGCTATCACCATGCTGACGGTGCGCCTGGGATCGGTGATATCACCGATGATAGGTGGGGTGCTGCTCGCCACCGGCGGCGTGGCGTGGAACTACGGTCTGGCAGCCGCAGGTACCTTTATTACCTTACTACCATTGCTGAGCCTTCCTGCGTTGCCACCGCCGCCGCAGCCGCGTGAACACCCGTTGAAATCCCTGCTGGCGGCGTTTCGTTTTTTGCTTGCCAGCCCGCTGATTGGCGGCATTGCGCTGCTTGGTGGATTGCTGACCATGGCCAGCGCCGTGCGCGTGCTTTATCCGGCGTTGGCGATTAACTGGCAGATGTCGAGCGCCCAGATTGGTCTGCTGTATGCGGCGATCCCGCTGGGGGCTGCTGTCGGCGCATTAACCAGTGGACAACTCGCTCACAGCGTGCGTCCCGGCTTGATTATGCTGGCCTCAACCGTGGCATCTTTCCTCGTGATTGGCCTGTTTGGGCTGATGCCGGTCTGGGAATTAGGCGTGGTCTGCCTGGCGCTGTTTGGCTGGCTGAGCGCGGTGAGTTCTTTGTTGCAATACACCTTGTTACAGACACAGACGCCAGAAGTGATGCTCGGTCGTATTAACGGTTTGTGGACCGCGCAGAACGTCACTGGTGATGCCATCGGCGCTGCGTTGTTGGGTGGTCTGGGCGCGATGATGACGCCGGTCGCTTCGGCAAGCGTCAGTGGATTTGGCCTGGCGATCGCAGGTCTGCTGCTGTTGCTGTTGCTCAATGAGCTACGTCGTTTCCGTCAGACGCCGCCAGAACTGGCGTGAGGCATCAGGCCGGATGGGGCGTAAACCGCATCCGGCACGAGCCATTAAAACAGTGAGGAGAAGCGTTGCAGCAGCAGTGTGGCGCTGTAGTAGTCCAGACGGAAGGTCTCTGTGCCCAGCGCGTAGACGCGTTTATTCTGCACGGCAGGCAGGTGTGCCAGCAGCGGATTCGCGTAAATAGCGTCGGCATCTTTGTTGTCGCCCGCGAACAGGAACAGCGCTTCGCCATTCAGCCCGGTCGCCAGGTTCTCACCGCCAAGTTGAACGATATCGTGGCGCTTGCCCTGACTCTGGCTGGTGTGCAGCCCGGCTGGCAGCGGCGCTAATGTGAAACCTAACTGCTCCATTAACTTGCCCTGCGCAGATTCCGGCGTCCACAGGTTGGCACTGTGCGCGGCGGCGGTGTACACCAGTGCGTTTACCGGCTGTGGCGGCAGGGTAATGCGTTGTTTAACCGCCTGCAGTTGCTTATCAAACTCGGCAATACGTGCCGCCGCCTGTTGTTCATGCCCGGTGATGTCACCTAACTGCGTCAGCAGCGATTGCCAGCTTTTGTCGTCGTAATTAATGATAAGCGTGGGCGCAATGGTGGACAGTTGCTCGTACAGCGCGAGGGCAGAATCACCGCCGGTGGCGCTTACCAGAATCAGATCCGGCATTTGTGCGGCAACGGCTTCGGCGCTTGGTTCGCCAATATATAAACGGCTCAGCTTACGGGCTTTTGCCACCTCGCTCCACTGACGTAAAAAACCCTGAGCATCGCCGATACGGTTGTTCGGCGTAGTGGCTCCGCTGGCGATAACGGGGGCATCAATCGCCAGCAGCGAACCGGTCAGCGTCACGCTGGTGGAGACAATGCGCTGCGGCTTATGTTCCAGCGTGTGGGTTCCACGACTGTCGGTGACCTGACGCGGCCAGTCAGCGGCCTGGCTTAAAGAAATTCCTGAAATAGACAGTCCAACCAGTAAGAGCGTGGTTCGGTAAAACGCGGGGAGTCGCACGAATAAGCTTCCTGTTATCAATATAGTTAATGCTTCTCATTTTCATTGTTAGTGGGCGGGGATGCAAGCCTAAGTCGCACATTGTGTTACCGCAAGAGTTGACATACCGGCGCTTTGCTTTTAGGTTAGCGACCGAAAATATAAATGATAATCATTATTAAAACCTTTATCATTTTTGGAGGATGATATGGATACGTCACTGGCCGAGGAAATACCGCAGACTATGGCAACACTTGCTCCCGACAGTTTTTTCTTTATGTCGCCGTACCGTAGCTTTACGACGTCAGGATGCTTTTCCCGCTACGCGGAACCGGCAATTAATGGGGATTCACTGGACAGCCCGTTCCAGCAGAAAATGCACGCCCTGTTTGCTGATGCCAAATCGCAGGGTATCGCCAATCCCATCATGGTAGGGGCCATTCCCTTTGATACCCGCCAGCCGTCGTCGCTGTTTATTCCTCAGTCCTGGCAGAGCTTCTCCCGCACGGCAAAGCAACGATCATCGCGCTATTTTACCGCTCATCAGTCGCTGAACGTCGTAGAACGTAAATCGATCCCCGAGCAGGAATTTTTTGAACAAATGGTCGCTCAGGCCGCGGCACGGACGGCGACCCCGGAAGTTGACAAAGTGGTGCTTTCACGCCTGATTGATGTTACCGCCGACGTCAACATTGACAGCGGTGCGCTGCTGGAGCGTCTGGTGGCGCAAAATCCGGCGAGTTACAACTTCCATGTACCCATCGAAGACGGCGGTGTATTGATCGGCGCCAGCCCGGAACTGCTGTTGCGTAAAGACGGTGACCACTTTAGCTCACTGCCGCTGGCGGGCTCTGCGCGGCGTCAGCCGGATGATGTGCTGGACAGGGAAGCGGGTATTCGCCTGTTGGCCTCCGAGAAAGATCGCCATGAACACGAGCTGGTGACGCAGGCCATGAAAACCGTACTGCGCGATCGCTGTCGTGAACTGCAACTGCCGTCTTCTCCTCAACTGGTCACTACGCCTACGCTTTGGCATCTCGGTACGCCGTTCGAGGGTAAAGCGAACGCCCAGGAAAATGCCCTGACGTTGGCGTGCCTACTGCATCCAACGCCTGCGTTGAGCGGTTTTCCGCATCAGGTTGCGCGCAAGCTGATTGCCGAGCTGGAGCCGTTTGATCGCGAACTGTTCGGCGGCATCGTCGGTTGGTGTGATGCGCAAGGCAATGGCGAGTGGGTGGTGACGATCCGCTGCGCGAAGCTGCTGCGCAGTCAGGTACGTTTCTTCGCCGGTGCCGGCATTGTGCCTGCCTCATCCCCGGTTGCGGAGTGGCGCGAAACGGGCACCAAGCTTTCCACGATGTTGAATGTTTTTGGACTGCATTAAGGAGCGATAATGAGTATTCCTTTCACCCGTTGGCCGGAAGAGTTTGCCCGCCGCTACCGTGAAAAAGGCTACTGGCAGGATTTGCCGCTGACCGACATTCTGACCCGCCACGCCGATAGCGACCAGACGGCGGTGATTGATGGAGAACGCCATCTGAGCTACCGCCAGCTTAACCAGGCGGCAGACAATCTCGCCAGCAGCTTGCGTCGCCAGGGCATCAAATCCGGTGAAACCGCGCTGGTGCAGTTGGGCAATGTGGCTGAACTGTATGTCACCTTCTTCGCGCTGCTCAAGCTGGGGGTTGCGCCTGTTTTTGGGCTGTACAGCCATCAACGCACCGAGCTCAACGCCTACGCGACACAAATTAAACCGGCACTGCTGATAGCTGACCGAGCGCATACGCTGTTTACCGAAGATGATTTTTTGAACACATTTGTTGCCGAGCACAGCTCGGTACGCGTGGTTCTGTTGCTCAATGACGAGGGTGAACACAACCTGCAAAACGCGATAAGTCAGCCTGCGAATG
Organism: Citrobacter tructae; assembly: GCF_004684345.1. Lineage (NCBI taxonomy): Bacteria > Pseudomonadati > Pseudomonadota > Gammaproteobacteria > Enterobacterales > Enterobacteriaceae > Citrobacter > Citrobacter tructae. The sequence continues at coordinate 2,018,879 of NZ_CP038469.1, read as the reverse complement.
ACTTTACCGCCACGCCATCACCTGCCGATGAAGTGGCGTATTTCCAGCTTTCCGGCGGCACTACCGGGACGCCAAAGCTGATCCCGCGTACCCATAACGATTATTACTACAGTGTGCGTCGCAGCAACGAGATTTGCCATTTCACAGGGGAAACTCGCTATCTGTGCGCAATTCCGGCAGCGCATAACTACGCCATGAGTTCACCGGGCGCGCTGGGCGTGTTCCTTGCGGGTGGAACCGTGGTTCTGGCGGCCGATCCAAGTGCCACGCTGTGTTTCCCGTTGATTGAACAGCATCAGGTAAACGTCACAGCGCTGGTACCGCCCGCCGTGAGCCTGTGGTTGCAGGTGATTGCGGAGTGGGGCAGCAATGCGCAGTTGGCATCGCTGAAATTGCTACAGGTTGGCGGGGCGCGCTTATCCGCGACGCTTGCCGCCCGCATTCCGGCGGAAATAGGCTGCCAGTTGCAGCAGGTATTCGGTATGGCGGAAGGGCTGGTGAACTACACCCGCCTGGACGACAGCCCTGAGCGCATCATCAATACCCAGGGTCGTCCTATGTGTCCGGATGACGAGGTCTGGGTGGCAGACGCTGACGGTAATCCTTTGCCACAGGGCGAAACCGGACGCCTGATGACCCGTGGTCCGTACACCTTTCGTGGCTATTTCAATAGCCCTGAACACAATGCCAGCGCCTTTGATGCCAACGGATTTTACTGCTCAGGCGATCTGATTGCTATCGATCGGGATGGCTACATCACCGTACAGGGCCGCGAGAAAGATCAGATCAACCGGGGCGGGGAGAAGATCGCCGCCGAAGAGATTGAAAACCTGTTACTGCGCCATCCAGCGGTAGTTCATGCGGCGCTGGTCAGCATGGACGATGAACTGATGGGCGAGAAAAGCTGCGCCTGTCTGGTGGTGAAAGAGCCGCTGCGCGCGGTACAGGTGCGCCGTTTCCTGCGCGAGCAGGGCGTGGCGGAGTTCAAATTACCGGACCGCGTCGAGTGCGTGGCGTCGCTGCCGCTTACCCCGGTCGGAAAGGTGGATAAAAAACAATTACGTCAGTGGCTGGCATCACGTTCGCTGGCCTGAAGGAGAAAAAGAGATGGCAATTCCTAAACTGCAGGCTTATGTGCTGCCCACGGCGCTTGATATTCCAGCCAACAAAGTTGACTGGGCATTTGAACCTGAGCGCGCTGCACTGCTAATCCATGACATGCAGGACTACTTTATCCGTTTTTGGGGCGATAACTGCCCGATGATGGAGCAGGTGGTAGCCAATATCGCCGCTCTACGCCAGTACTGCAAAGCGCATAACATTCCGGTCTATTACACCGCCCAGCCAAAGGAACAGAGCGATGAAGACCGCGCACTGCTGAACGATATGTGGGGACCGGGACTGACGCGCTCACCTGAACAGCAGAAAATCGTTGCGGCACTGGCACCGGATGAAGCGGATACCCTCCTGGTGAAGTGGCGCTACAGCGCGTTTCATCGCTCCCCGCTGGAAGTGATGCTGAAAGAGACCGGGCGTAATCAGCTGATTATTACCGGCGTCTACGCGCATATTGGCTGTATGACCACGGCAACCGACGCGTTCATGCGCGACATCAAGCCGTTTATGGTGGCCGATGCGCTGGCAGACTTTAGTCGCGACGAACACCTGATGTCGCTGAAATATGTGGCAGGACGTTCTGGTCGGGTGGTGATGACGCAGGATTTATTGCCGACGCCGGTGCCCGCCAGCAAAGAGGCGCTACGCAGCGTTATTCTGCCGTTGCTGGATGAGTCCGACGAGCCGTTGGATGACGAAAACCTGATCGACTACGGTCTGGATTCGGTACGTATGATGGCGTTGGCTGCTCGCTGGCGCAAAGTGCATGGCGATATCGACTTCGTCATGCTGGCGAAAAATCCGACCATTGATGCCTGGTGGAAACTGCTTTCCCGCGAGGTGAAGTAATGGCTGGATTCGATTTTGTCGGTAAAACCGTCTGGGTCACCGGTGCGGGTAAAGGCATTGGCTACACCACGGCGCTGGCGTTTGTTGACGCGGGCGCGCGGGTGATCGGGTTTGATCGTGAGTTCTCTTCAGTCGAATACCCGTTTGCCACTGAGGTGATGGACGTCGCGAACGCGCAGCAGGTGGCACAGGTGTGTGGGCGTCTGATGGCGAACACCGAGCGGCTGGATGTGTTGGTCAATGCCGCAGGGATCCTGCGTATGGGACCAACCGATGCACTCAGCGTTGAGGACTGGCAGCAAACCTTCGCCGTCAACGTTGGCGGCGCGTTCAACCTGTTTCAGCACACCATGGCACAGTTTCGCCGTCAGCAGGGTGGGGCGATTGTCACCGTTGCATCGGATGCGGCACATACGCCACGCATCGGCATGAGCGCTTATGGCGCGTCAAAAGCCGCACTGAAAAGCCTGGCATTGACCGTCGGTCTGGAGCTGTCGGCTAGCGGTGTGCGCTGTAATGTGGTTTCGCCGGGCTCGACCGACACCGATATGCAGCGCACGCTGTGGGTCAATGACGATGCGGAACAGCAGCGTATTCGCGGGTTTGGCGAGCAATTTAAGCTCGGCATTCCGCTGGGAAAAATCGCCCGTCCGCAGGAAATCGCCAACACTATTTTATTCCTCGCCTCCGATCTGGCCAGCCATATCACCTTGCAGGATATCGTGGTGGACGGCGGCTCGACGCTGGGAGCGTAACGATGATCTGGAAACGACACCTCACGCTCGATGAACTCAATGCGACCAGCCAGAACACGCTGGTGGCGCATTTGGCTATTGTCTATACCCGTCTGGGCGATGACGTGCTGGAAGCCGAAATGCCGGTGGACAGCCGCACCCATCAGCCGTTTGGCCTGCTGCACGGCGGCGCGTCGGCGGCGCTGGCTGAAACGCTGGGATCGATGGCGGGCTACCTGATGACCCGCGACGGACAATGTGTGGTCGGTACGGAACTCAATGCCACGCACCATCGTGCGGTATCGCAGGGAAAAGTGCGCGGAGTGTGTCAGCCGCTGCATCTCGGACGTCAGAATCAGAGCTGGGAAATCGTCATCTTTGATGAGCAGGGACGTCGCTGCTGTACCTGCCGTTTAGGCACGGCGGTGATGGGGTGACATTGTCGACAACGTAAAATGAAATTGCAGGGTTAACAGGTAAATGAAGTGATCTAGTTAACACTGCAATGTAAATAGTCAGTGGTGTCTCGGGTTTATGTGGTTGTCAGGTTGTTAAATTCAGAAAAGGTGTTATAGAAACAAAATGTAACATCTTTCTGGATCACGCAAACGGACAACAACTATGAATAATTCAGGGAAATACCTCCTCTGGACATTGCTCTCCGTTATCGGAGCATTTGCCCTGGGATATATTGCGTTAAACCGTGGTGAACAGATCAACGCGCTGTGGATTGTGGTGGCGTCGGTCTGTGTCTATCTTATTGCCTACCGTTTTTATGGCCTGTACATCGCGAAAAATGTGCTGGCGCTGGACCCAACGCGTATGACGCCAGCGGTGCGGCATAACGACGGTCTGGATTACGTTCCTACCGATAAAAAAGTCTTGTTTGGCCACCATTTTGCGGCGATCGCAGGGGCGGGGCCGTTAGTCGGGCCGGTGCTGGCAGCGCAAATGGGCTACCTGCCGGGCATGATCTGGCTGCTGGCTGGGGTGGTGCTGGCGGGTGCAGTGCAGGACTTTATGGTGCTATTTGTATCCACCCGTCGCGATGGTCGTTCCCTTGGCGAACTGGTGAAAGAAGAGATGGGTCCAACGGCGGGCGTGATTGCGCTGGTGGCCTGCTTTATGATTATGGTGATTATCCTGGCGGTGCTGGCGATGATCGTCGTGAAAGCGCTGACTCACAGCCCGTGGGGAACCTACACCGTGGCGTTTACCATCCCGCTGGCGATCTTTATGGGCGTTTATCTGCGCTATCTGCGCCCGGGTCGTATTGGCGAAGTGTCGATTATCGGCCTGGTGTTCCTGGTGTTTGCCATTATTTCCGGCGGCTGGGTGGCTGAGAGCCCAACTTGGGCACCGTATTTTGACTTTACTGGCGTACAGCTAACCTGGATGCTGGTGGGTTATGGTTTTGTGGCTGCGGTGCTGCCGGTATGGCTGCTGCTGGCACCGCGCGACTACCTCTCTACCTTCCTGAAAATTGGGACTATTGTTGGTCTGGCAGTGGGTATTCTGATCATGCGCCCAACGCTGACCATGCCTGCGTTAACCAAGTTCGTTGACGGTACCGGTCCGGTTTGGACGGGTAACCTGTTCCCGTTCCTGTTTATTACCATTGCCTGCGGGGCGGTTTCTGGCTTCCATGCGCTGATTGCTTCCGGCACCACGCCGAAGATGCTGGCGAATGAAGGACAGGCTTGTTTTATCGGCTACGGCGGGATGCTGATGGAGTCCTTTGTTGCCATTATGGCGCTGGTCTCCGCGTGTATCATCGATCCGGGCGTGTACTTCGCGATGAACAGCCCGATGGCGGTGCTGGCACCTGCGGGTACGGTTGATGTGGTAGCTTCTGCGGCGCAGGTGGTCAGTAGCTGGGGCTTTGCAATTACCCCGGATACTCTGCATCAAATCGCCAATGAAGTGGGTGAGCAATCTATCATTTCCCGTGCGGGCGGTGCGCCTACGTTGGCGGTGGGGATGGCCTACATTCTGCACGGTGCGCTGGGCGGCATGATGGATGTCTCGTTCTGGTATCACTTCGCCATTCTGTTCGAAGCACTGTTTATTCTGACTGCGGTCGATGCCGGTACGCGTGCTGCGCGCTTTATGCTGCAGGACCTGCTGGGCGTTATCAGCCCAGGGCTTAAACGAACCGACTCGCTGCCGGCTAACCTGCTGGCGACGGCGCTGTGTGTGCTGGCCTGGGGCTACTTCCTGCATCAGGGCGTGGTTGACCCATTAGGCGGTATCAACACTCTGTGGCCGCTGTTTGGTATTGCCAATCAGATGCTGGCCGGTATGGCGCTGATGCTGTGTGCGGTGGTGTTGTTCAAGATGAAACGTCAGCGCTACGCATGGGTGGCGCTGGTTCCAACGTCCTGGCTGCTGATTTGTACCCTGACCGCCGGCTGGCAAAAAGCGTTTAGCCCGGATACAAAAATCGGCTTCCTGGCTATCGCTAACAAGTTCCAGGCGATGATCGACAGCGGTAACATTCCGGCGCAATATACTCAGTCACAGCTCACGCAACTGGTATTTAACAACCGTCTTGACGCCGGGCTGACTGTCTTCTTCATGGTTGTCGTGGTGGTACTGGGTCTGTTCTCTATTAAAACGGCGCTGGCGGCGCTGAAAGAGGACAAACCGACCTCGAAAGAAACGCCGTACGAGCCAATGCCAGAGAATGTTGAAGAGATTGTGGCGCAGGCGAAAGGCGCGCACTAATATTCTCTTAATCCACAAGCCCTCTCCTGAATGGGGAGGGCGTTTGTATTGCAGGGAATGACTATGTTTGAAACACTCGCAAAAGCCGGGAAATATTTAGGCCAAACCGCCCGCCTGATGATTGGCGTGCCAGATTATGACAACTATGTTGAGCATATGCGCATCACACACCCGGACCAGACGCCAATGACTTACGAAGAATTCTTCCGTGAGCGACAAGATGCACGCTATGGGGGCAAAGGCGGCGCGAAGTGCTGTTGATTAAAGCGTAAATGCCTCTACCTTCTCAAAAGCCTTGCGCAGCGTTTCCGGCGTTAACGCCACCGACAGCGCGTGAATAGATTCTACTGGGCGCAGGGTATGCGCGATGACCTTATCGATCTCAGCGCGATTATCAATATCCACGTCTAACTGGGCCAGACGGGTGGGGAGATTGAAACGTTGGTAAGCCGACGTGAGCTGAGCCAGCACATCATCTTGCCCCAGCAGCGCGCTTTGCACCAGGATGCCGTAGGCCACTTTGGTGCCGTGTAAAAATTTCTCGGTCTGCGGAAGTACCGTCAGGCCGTTATGCACCGAATGCGCCGCCGCCACGCGAGTGTAACGCTCGCCCAGACCGCCGACCATGCCGCCTCCAGCAATAATCGCATCCACCACATCGCAAAAAGCCTGAGTGAGTTTCCCCTGTTTTTTATCGTCCAGCGCTTGTTCGCTGCTGCTGAGCAGCACGTCGCGGATTGCCAGCGCGCCGTTGATCCCCAGACGTACGGTCAGCGGCAACGTTTCGGGCTGTGGTGCCAGAACGACCGCTTCGTACCACTTCGCCAGTGTGTCGCCGATCCCTGCCAGTAAATATTCCTCCGGTGCATTGAGTATTATCTGCGGATCCACCAGCACCAGAAAGTTAGCATCATCGAAAATGTCGAAGTGCAGTGCCTGACCCGCATCGTTGTACCACACGGAGAGCGGCGTCCAGGCCGCGCAGGTTGCGGCAATGGTTGGGATCGCCACGAAAGGTAAACCGAGACGACGGGCCAGCGCTTTGGCGGTATCGAGCAATGCGCCGCCGCCCACGCCAATCACCATGCTGCGGTTATCTCCGGCATCGTTGGCCAGTTGGCGAACGTCAGTTTCGCTGCAATGACCGGTAAACAGCAGATGTGTCGCTCCGGCAAGATTAAATGCATCCGGCAGAAAAGGTCGTGCTGCGACGATGGCGCGCTCGCCATACACCCAGACGGCGCGCGACAGCTGGTCGGGGGTGAAAAAATCATGCACTCTGGACAGGCTACCGGTGTAGGAAAAATAGTTGGCCGGGCCTGTGACGACGCGAATTTCGCTATGACTCATGTTGTGTTGTCCTTTTGGCTGTCCTGTCCACGCAGGTTATTTTTATATAGACGTCTGAACGTCTTGATTGCCAAATACTAACATCGTGTTATAGTGGCTTCAACCACAACATCACACGTCAGGATAACAATAATGAGTAATAACTCGCTGATTGTGCAGAGCAAACTCCCCAATTTGGGTACCACAATATTCTCGCAAATGAGTGCCCTTGCGCAGGAACATCAGGCGATTAACCTGTCTCAGGGATTTCCTGATTTTGACGGCCCACACTATCTGCAAGAGCGCCTGGCGTATCATGTGGCGCAAGGCGCGAACCAATATGCGCCAATGACGGGCGTGCAGTCGCTGCGTGAAGCTATCGCTGACAAAACCGCCGAGTTATACGGCTACAAACCGGACGCTGATAGTGACATTACAGTGACAGCGGGGGCGACAGAAGCGCTGTACGCGGCTATTACGGCCTTAGTGCGCCCCGGCGATGAGGTTATCTGTTTTGACCCGAGCTACGACAGTTATGCACCCGCGGTGGCGCTATCTGGCGGTATCGTGAAACGTATTGCGTTGCAACCGCCGTCTTTTCGCGTGGACTGGCAGGAATTTACCGCGTTGCTGAGTGAGCGTACCCGACTGGTGATCCTCAACACACCGCACAATCCCTCTGCCACTGTCTGGCAAAAAGCGGATTTTGCTGCGCTGTGGCAGGCCATTAAAACACGAGAAATCTTTGTCGTTAGCGATGAAGTCTATGAGCATATTTGCTTTGCCGCCCACGGACATGCCAGCGTACTGGCGCATCCTCAATTGCGGGAGCGTGCGGTTGCCGTCTCATCGTTCGGTAAGACTTACCATATGACTGGCTGGAAGGTGGGGTACTGTGTTGCGCCAAAATCCATTAGCGCAGAGTTACGCAAAGTGCATCAGTATTTGACTTTCTCGGTCAATACGCCGGCACAACTGGCACTGGCGGATATGCTGCGGGCTGACCCGACGCACTACCGCGACCTGCCCGCGTTTTATCAGAAAAAGCGAGACGTGCTGGTGAACGCACTACGCGATAGTCGGCTGGAAATCCTGCCCTGCGAAGGGACGTATTTTCTGTTGATCGATTACAGCGCAGTATCCCATCTTGACGATGTGGCATTTTGTCAGTGGCTGACCAAAGCGGTCGGCGTTGCGGCGATCCCACTGTCTGTTTTTTGCGCCGATCCTTTCCCACACAAACTGATTCGCCTGTGTTTTGCCAAGCAAGAATCGACGCTGTTGGCAGCGGCAGAGCGTCTGGCTGCACTGTAGCTATTTCACTGTCCAGGCTTTGGAAAATCGACGGTCGGCAAACAATTCTTGCAGGCCGTTGATTTGCTTCAAACGTAAAACCTCGTCGCTATCCATCCCGAGATCTTTACCTATTTTTTCATCGCTCCAGCCTAATTGTGACAGTTCGCGGACGATTTCAGACATCGCGCGGATTTGATGACGCCCGCGAGCACGGTTGTGACGAATTGTCGCGGCCATGCGTTCGTGGCGTTCGCGCTGTAAACAGGTGATAGGCAGATAACCTTTAAGCCGCGATTTCAGCGAGGATTTACTTTTGCCTAATTCATGTCGGTGAAAACCATCAATGATTTCATACTGTTCTTCTGTTGAATGAACCACAACAATAGGCTGTGTGAATCCATCCGCTTCGATAGACTTTAGCAACAGCTTTTTTTCTGGAGGGGCGACGTTATTAGGGTTGTAATCATTCGGTGAGATATGCTCATTTTTGACCCATAAAACACAATCTACTGGTTCTTCACGAAAAGGGCTGACACTGTGTATTGCAATCCTAAATTCATTGATAGCTTCAATTCGTTCTTCTTCTGAGAGACCAGAAAGAAAACCGGTGAGTTCCTGAGTTAGTCGCTGTTGCATAAGATTCCCCATTCCTGGCGTTTTGTTTTCATGCGCTCGTTATAACGTTGGTAATTTGTCGATTTTGTTGGGCTGAATGAAAGTGCCCGACACCAGTAATCATTATTTAGCAGTACTTTGCAGATCCGCCGCCATGAGGGAATATCTTTGGACCCAATATCACCCTCCTGATTTTGTGGAATGTCAACCATTCCTTTTTTCTTATACCACTGTATATAGACGGCGATTTTGTTGCGATAGTGCTCTGCGGTCTGTTCTGGCATGCTGTTTAATAGCAACATGGAATAATCTTGCCAGCTCAAATGTTCAGGTTTTAATATTTTCCGATGACCATAAAAATGGTTGTCATGACCGGCATAAATCCCTCCGCTTTTAACGCCGCTCGCGCGGGCACACATTGCCGCCCATCGCTGCGGCTCAATAACGTGGTACAGCCAGAGACCCTGGCGCTGTTCTGGGCCGAAAGGTTCGCAAATGCGCATATACCGTGTTGGGACACCTGCCTGATACATCAGATTATACAAGGGGTTGCACTGCATTTTTGTTTTAGCGAACCATGTCCATATATCGGCTGTTTTCCAGTCGTATATTGGATAAATATACCAGGTGTGTCCTCCGGGCGCGGCGGTAGTCCAGGGTTTATCATCGGAAAAGCGTTGCTTATGCGAGTTGGCAATAGCCACAAAACGATTATATGACTCATCGGCGCGGATCCCGACCAACATCGCGGCGGGGCGTTTTTCTGAAAACCAATCAGCGAACTCGCGAACGAATTGTTCGAAGGTCATTCCTGGTTGATAGAAATGAAAAAAATCGGGGTCGGTAATCGCATCCTCTGGTGGTTGGCGAACCCATTGTGTATTCGGTTCCCAGCATTGCCATTCAGGTTGAAATTGTGAGAGTGAATTTTGCGTAGTGAGAGGTAATGCAACCCAATAAAACTGCTCAATGACATCGGAATAATCATTTCGTAATGCCTGTACATAGTCGATAGTGCAGGAAAATTGAGCTTCCCAGTCTATAAATAAAACGTGAATTTTTTTATGTAGCTGGCGGGCTATCGTGGCCGTCAGATGCAGCATTAGCCCTGAATCTTTACCGCCTGAGAAGGAGACACACACACGAGGTAGCGTCTCAAGCGTCCAGGTGATACGTTCCTGTGCGGCTTCCAGAACATTTTGATTCAGAGGGATCTTATAAACAGACATATCAAATCCATATTAAAATTCATTATTTAAAGTCATAATAAATGGTTGTAATAAAATACGCTAGCTTACAGCATGCTTAGCATGCAATATGCATTCATTTAAATTATTATTTTTTGCTTTATATACTAAAAATTAATTAGTGATATGTCATGTCATGAATTTATTAATCACTACGTGTGATTTTTTCGATGAATTCAGCGAATCCATTATTGCTGAGAGAAGCCCGGTTATACATTAAGAAAAGCTGTATTGATGGTAAATTAACATCAATATTTATTTTTTTAAGCTTAAGGAGGGGAGAGTAAAAGTGATAAACATCTACTGGGATCAGACCAATAATATCCGTATTGGCAATAATATTGGCAATAGATACCAGCGAGTCGCTATAGAACCCAATGCGACGATTGGTCAGGAAAGAATTCGCTTTTGACTGGAATGCTTTAATTCCAGGATCTTCAGAGAGATAATATGTGAACTGCTCTTCCAGTATTTGTTCAAGAGAGCTGGATTCATTGATTCTGGGATGCGTGCTACTGCAAACCAATACGCTGTCACAGGATTTGAAAGGTGTGCATATAACTGACCGGTTATTAATTGGCGACAGTGTAATAATCAAATCAGCTTTACGATATGCCAGTAAATCTTCGGCAGTTTGTGCCGACATTAATATGTCATGGTGCTCTATTTCGATATTGGAATCATCTCTGAGATAATGAATAAGGGCCAACACACCTGTTGCAATTATAATTTGCGGGCTGTAAATGATAAATTTCTTCTTCAGGTTAGAGCTGTGCATTATGCTGATTGTTTGCTCCAGACTATTGAGATTGTTTTCGAGATGGTGATGAAGATTTATCCCTGTCACGGTAGGGGTAATTCCTTTGCCGGAACGAATAAACAGGGGATCATTAAACTGAGTGCGTAATCTCTGTAGCGACTGGCTGACCGCGGATGGCGTAATGAACAGCGTTTCGGCTGCCTTGCTAATGCTCAAATGTTGATAAATACATTCAAAAATGACCAGCAGGTTGAGATCAAATTTTTTGAGATCATAGAGGTTTGCCATACATACCTTCGTGTAATGGTTAGGTTTTGAAAAATTAGATTTAGCAATATTTTAAATGTTAATCATTCTAAAAATTTATGTTTACGTGCTTAATTAATAATTAACTAAAACTAAAGTAGCACATCCAGCGTTATTTTTACGATAAAATTAAATGATGATGAGTGATTGTAATGAGAACGATAACAATCACTCATTTTATTACCTTTATTTATTGCCCATGATAATGTTTAGTTTATCCTTCTCCGGCAATCCCACTTCCTGTTGCAGCGTATTGTCCTCGCTCATGTAATAAATAGCAGGCGTCACGTTGGCCCCTAAATCGTCCATCAATTTTTGGTTTATATTCAATTGTTTTAGTTGCTCAACAGGGGGAGTCGTTGGCATTTGCAGTGCTAATTTTCCAGCGGATGCCTCGTAGTCATGCCAGGTTTTGGCCGGGTCTTTTGCGGCGAGAATTGCCGCGGCAGTTGCTGGACTTTCAGGTTTGATCACGCCAACCAATAGCGTACGTAACTGTACTTTGCCTGAATCAACCCAGGGGCGCGCCTGTTGCCAAAATTGTTTGCAATACGGGCAGAAGGGATCGGCAAACACGTAGACAATTACGGGAGCGTCTTTTTTACCGTCCAGAATCCACGGTGCTTTTTCCATGCGTTGCCACATCTCGCGCCCTGCAGGCGCATAGATTTCTTTTTCTATCAGCGCATTACTGAGGTTTTCGCCTTTCTCATTGTACATATAGCCGGAAATGGCATGCTTTCCGTCAGGCGTGACATAGATAGTCACTCCCATATCCTGGTATTTTCCCAGGTAGCCTTTCATTCCACCCGGTGCGTCAAACGGCTTCAGGATAGTAATGCCCTGTTTCTCAATCGCTTTAACGGCGTCCGGGAGGTCTTCGGCGTGTACGGCCGCAGGTAACAGGGCTAACAGTAATGTACGCTTTAACATTGATTTTCCTTATAAAATCAAAAGGAAAGGGGGCTGAATTGCAAAACCTATCACAGACATAGGTAAGACCGACAGTCCGTCGATTGCCCTTTCTTGAGTTGGGTGATGTAATCCCAATCGCTGTTACAACCTTTGTTAAGGTAATGTAGAGCGCAACACTTAGCCAGTCTGCTGGCACTGAAGTTATCCGCGGGTAACTCAGGTAATGGGCTCCCTGCAAAGGGGGCCTTTTTACTTTTGGCTACGGTTTAACACCATTTGTTGAGTCGGTTGTTAGTTAACGCTTATTGATTTGATAAAGGAAACGGATTAGCCCTGATAAACGATTTTCGTTAACTTATCCCTCAACGAAAACACGGAGGAAGTACAGATGTCTTTGATTAATACCAAAATTAAACCTTTCAAAAACCAGGCGTTCAAAAACGGTGAGTTCATCGAAGTCACCGAGAAAGATACTGAAGGTCGCTGGAGCGTGTTCTTCTTCTACCCGGCTGACTTTACTTTCGTATGCCCGACCGAACTGGGCGATGTGGCTGACCACTACGAAGAACTGCAGAAACTGGGCGTAGACGTTTATTCCGTGTCTACCGATACCCACTTTACGCACAAAGCATGGCACAGCAGCTCTGACACCATCGCGAAAATCAAATATGCGATGATCGGCGACCCGACTGGCGCCCTGACCCGTAACTTCGACAACATGCGTGAAGATGAAGGTCTGGCTGACCGCGCAACCTTCGTTGTTGACCCGCAGGGTATCATCCAGGCAATCGAAGTTACCGCTGAAGGTATCGGCCGTGATGCATCTGACCTGCTGCGTAAAATTAAAGCTGCACAGTACGTTGCTTCTCACCCAGGCGAAGTTTGCCCGGCGAAATGGAAAGAAGGCGAAGCCACATTAGCTCCATCTCTGGACCTGGTTGGTAAGATTTAAGTCGCATAATTTGTAGGCCGGATAAACGCACTGCATCCGGCATTCCACAGGCGCAAATTTGCGCCTGTTTCATTCCAGCACCATGACGCAAGTTGCATTAATGCAGTCCAGCTAAGTCGGCTTGCATGATGATGTTTTCAGAGAGGGAAGAACAATGCTCGACACAAATATGAAAACCCAGCTCAGGGCTTACCTTGAGAAACTGACCAAACCTGTTGAGCTGATTGCTACGCTGGATAACAGCGCTAAATCGGCAGAAATCAAGGAACTGCTGACTGAAATTGCTGAACTGTCAGAAAAAGTGACCTTTAAAGAAGACAACACCCTGGCAGTACGTAAGCCATCGTTCCTGATTACTAACCCCGGTTCTCACCAGGGGCCGCGTTTTGCAGGCTCCCCGCTGGGCCACGAGTTTACCTCTTTGGTGCTGGCGCTGCTGTGGACCGGCGGTCATCCGTCAAAAGAGGCGCAGGCGTTACTGGAGCAGATCCGCGATCTCGACGGTGATTTTGAGTTTGAAACCTATTATTCGTTGTCCTGCCACAATTGTCCGGATGTTGTTCAGGCGCTGAACTTGATGTCCGTACTGAATCCGCGTATCAAGCACACGGCGATCGACGGCGGCACCTTCCAGAATGAGATTACCGATCGCAACGTGATGGGCGTTCCGGCCGTCTTTATGAACGGCAAAGAGTTTGGTCAGGGGCGTATGACGCTGACTGAGATCGTGGCGAAAGTGGATACTGGCGCAGAAAAACGTGCGGCGGAAGAACTGAATAAGCGCGATGCCTATGATGTATTGATCGTCGGCTCCGGCCCTGCGGGGGCGGCAGCAGCGGTGTACTCTGCACGTAAAGGTATTCGCACCGGCCTGATGGGCGAACGCTTTGGCGGTCAGGTACTGGATACCGTTGATATCGAAAACTACATTTCTGTGCCGAAAACCGAAGGTCAGAAACTGGCTGGTGCGCTGAAAGCACACGTTGATGATTATGATGTTGATGTGATTGATAGCCAGAGCGCCAGCAAACTGATTCCGGCAGCGCAGGAAGGCGGCTTACATCAGATTGAAACGGCTTCCGGCGCGGTGCTGAAAGCACGCAGCATTATCATTGCTACCGGTGCAAAATGGCGCAACATGAACGTTCCGGGTGAAGATCAGTATCGGACCAAAGGTGTAACCTATTGTCCGCATTGTGACGGTCCGCTGTTCAAAGGCAAGCGCGTTGCGGTGATTGGTGGCGGTAACTCGGGCGTTGAAGCGGCTATCGATCTAGCTGGTATTGTTGAACACGTGACGCTGCTGGAGTTTGCTCCAGAAATGAAGGCGGATCAGGTTCTGCAAAATAAACTGCGCAGCCTGAAAAACGTCGATATCATTCTGAATGCGCAGACCACCGAAGTGAAAGGCGACGGCAGCAAAGTCACCGGTCTGGAATACCGTGACCGCGTCAGTGGCGACGTCCATAATGTGGAGCTGGCAGGTATTTTTGTGCAGATAGGCCTGCTACCGAACACGAACTGGCTGGAAGGCGCCGTTGAGCGTAACCGCATGGGTGAAATCATCATCGATGCCAGATGCGAAACCAGCGTGAAGGGCGTATTTGCGGCGGGCGATTGCACCACCGTACCGTACAAGCAGATTATCATTGCCACCGGCGAAGGTGCAAAAGCGTCGCTGAGTTCCTTTGATTATTTGATTCGCACGACTACAGCATAAAAAGAAGTAAGACTCACCTGCAATACTCAAACCGCCAGTTACTCACTGGCGGTTTTTTATTTCCGCGCTCTCAGATTGTCAATTCTTGAAACAATATACCGCATAAAATATTACTTTAATTAGCCTGATCATTAGTTTTATCAAAGAAAGATTTGGCGTTTTCCCTATGATATTAACCTGTATTACGTTTTCATTTGTTGTATGAATAAATGGTTGGTTAATTCATGGGTGAAATATATGAAACCCTGACGAGCTTTGAATCGACAGGGTTATTGTTGCGTGACTTTTTTATCTCTTATGATGGCACCACGTTGAAAGAGGCTTATTCAGCCCTGGATAAAAATGCCTCAACGCTAACAGAGCGCGAGTGGCTGGAAGCGGAGTACGACTTCAATGCGCTATTTGTCGGGCCGCAGACGCTAAAGGCCGCGCCGTTCGCGTCGGTTTATCTCGAAGAAGATGCCCTTGTGATGGGTAAATCCACCCTGAGCATTCGGGAGTTTATGGCAAATATAGGCTTATCTATAAATAACGCGAATAATATTCCTGATGATCATATCTCTTATGTATTGGAATTGACGGTTTTATTATCGGCTAACGCCAGGGCGTCTTCTGAATATCAGGTCGCACTTAATCGTTATGCAATGGAGTATGTTGCGAATTGGGTTCCTGGGTATATCGAAAAAATAAATATAAATGCACAAACCGTCGCGTTGAAAACCGTAGCGGAAAAATTGTCTTTTTGGCTTGATGAATTAAACACGAGAGTATCACTATGAGCAATGATCCGGGACTTCTGAACAGGCGTTCTTTTTTAAAGGGATTGGTTGTACTGGGCACGGTAGCGACTTTACCTGGCGGGTTGTTGTCATCCCGCTGTGCGTATGCACAGCCGCCGGTTCCGTTTAACCCCAAGACGTATAAAATTTCCCGCAATGCCTGTCCGCGTAACTGCTACGACACCTGTAGCCTGAAAACTTGGGTGAAGGATGATGTTATCACCTTTGTAGAAGGTGCACCGGAGTCTACCTTCACGCACGGAACGCCTTGTGTTAAAGGGTTGACGTATCCACGTCGGGTATACAGCCCCGATCGCATTAAGTATCCGATGGTTCAGGATGGCCGTGGCAGCGGTAAATGGCGTCGGGTTTCCTGGGATGAGGCGATGCAGCGCATTGCCAGCAAAATGCTGGAAATCAAAAAGAAAGACGGCTCAATGTTGGGGCTGGCGCTGTCAAAATACTCCGGCAATCTTGGGGTGATGGGGTATGCCGTTGAAGGGATGATGTCTTCTCTCGGCTACACCACCCGTTTTGCCGGTACGCCATGTTGGCCTGCGGGTATTGACGCTCAGAATTATGACATGGGTGATATGTGGTGTAACGACCCGGAGGATTTTGTTAAAGCCAAATACATTATTATTTGGGGGGCAAACCCGGCATGGTGCTCGATGCACACCATGAAGTACATCTATCAGGCTCGCGAGAAAGGAGCGAAGGTCGTGGTGATTGACCCACTGCTGACGCAAACCGCAGCCAAAGCCGATCTGTACCTACGCGTTCGTCCAGGTTCTGATGGTGCGCTGGCGCTCGGTATGGCGCGTCACCTGGTAGACAAAGGCCTGGTTGATCAGGACTTCGTCAACAACTTTTCCCACGGCTATGACGAATTTGAAGACTACCTGCGCAATCACGTTACCGTCGAGTGGGCGTCTGAAATTTGTGGCCTGCCGGCCAATGTGATCCGTGAGTTGGCAGAAGAGTTCACCGCGGTAAATCCAGCCACGGTGTGGATTGGCTACGGGATGCAGCGCCATGTCAACGGCGGGGCTAACGTCCGAGCGATCGACGCATTTGTCGCGATGACCGGCAATATCGGCATTGAAGGTGGTGGCGCTCGCTATGGCCATCTGCAGACTTGGGGCTACAACTACCATGGCATGATGCAGAAACCGCCAGTGGGCTCTGTCGGAATGAAGGGGGCTGGTGGCCCGGTAGGTGAGTTTGTCAGCGATAGCAGTGAAAAGAGCGAATACTCCGACCGTGCGCTGAACATTAACCAGACGGCGCAAGGGATCCTCGATGCCAGCGAGCCGCCAATCCGTATGTTGTGGGTCGCGTCTAAAAACCCGTTTGCTCAGGATTTCGACCGCAACAAAATGGTGAAGGCGTTCGAAAAACTGGAGATGGTGGTTTGTGTCGACCAGTTCTTCAACGAAACCGTCCAGCATGCGGATATCGTGCTACCTGTCACCACCACCTTTGAGCAATGGGATGTTTCTTCATCTTATTGGCATTATTGGTTGTCTGTTAATGAACCAGCCATTAAACCGCTGTATGAGTGTAAGAGCGATCCGGAAATAGCGGCGTTGCTGTCAAAAACCATCAATAAAATGGAACCGGGTTCGTGTACCTTTCCACAGGAGTTTGATGCCAAACGCTGGTTGGATCAGGAATTCAACGAGGCGATGGGTAAACAGTTTGGCATTGCGGGCTGGGACGATCTGCTTGAAGGACCGCGCAAAGCGAAAATGGTCAGCACAGCGGCCTGGTACGATCGCAAATTTAAAACACCATCGGGCAAGTACGAATTCAAATCAGAACGCTGTGCGGAAAATGGTCACACTGCATTGCCGGAATATAAGGCCGGTGCCAAAGGCGCGCTACCGTTCCATTTGTTTACGCCTCATCTCCAGTACGGATTGCACTCACAGTTTGTGAATCTGGACTGGATGCAGGTTTTCTGGCCAGAACCGTTTGTTTATATCCATCCGTTTGCCGCGCAGAAAAAGGGGATTGCTGAGGGGGATCGCGTCAAAGTCTTCAACGAAGCGGGTCATGTTGAATTGCGCGCCAAAATCACCACCAACGTGCCGGAAGATTTCCTTGTGATGTATGAGTCTTGGTTCAATAAACTTAGTTACAACGTACAGAACGTAGTTAAGGATACGCCAGCCGATATGGGCAAAATGGCGACCGGCGCACCCGGCGCGGCCATTCATAGTCAATTTGTTGATATTACCCTGTTAGGAAGTGAAGGAGCTGCGGCATGAGACGCGCGTTTTTAGTCAATAGCGATAAGTGCATCGGCTGCCGTGGCTGCGCGATGGCGTGTAAGAGTTTTAACCAACTGGAGCCTGAACGTTACTGGCGCTATGTCTACCCGCTGGATAAAGAAATTTATCCACATGAGGAGCGGGCGTTCTACTCGCTGGCCTGTAACCACTGCGAAAATCCGGCTTGCCTGGCGGCTTGTCCGGTAGAGGCCTACACCAAACGCGAGGATGGTGTGGTGGTGCATAACCCGGAGCGCTGCATCGGATGTAAAAACTGTATCCGCAACTGCCCTTACGGTGCCCCGCGCTTCAATGAAGAGACAAAAAAAGCGGAAAAGTGCAGCATGTGTTATGAACGTCTTGATGTCGGTATGAGCCCGGCGTGTGTGAACGCCTGTCCGGTCGGGGCACTTACACTCATTGATTTGGATGCTGACCCCATCCCGAACAATGCCGTGCAGTATCCGCCGGGATTCCCGCACATGCCGCAGCTTAATCCTGGGACACGTTTTATCCTGGCACGCCAACCGAAGCAGCCGGAGGACAAGTAATGGAAAAGTATGAACTTCCTCTGGTGATTTTTACGGTTTTAAGCCAGATGTCGGTAGGGATGACGTTAATTCTGACGCTGCGTACGTTGCGCGGGCAACTGGAAAGTAAACGTCTTTACTGGCTGGTTAGCGGACTGGTCCTGGCGGCGGCGTCCGTGGCGGCGGTGTTACACCTCGCACACCCGGATCGCGCCTACAATGCCCTGATTAACCTGCAGCATGCGTGGTTGAGCCGCGAAATTCTTGGCGCAACCTTGTACGGAGCGGCAGTTGGTGTGGCGTTCCTGGCGAAAGGGCACAAAGTTCCGGCTATTCTGGCATCTCTTCTCGGGATCGCGCTGGTGGCGGTACAAGGCATGACCTATGCTGCACCGGCAATGATCGCTATCGCCAACGGTCTGACGATGCTGCTGTTCTTTGTTACGGTATGGGTCATGGGCTGTGCGGCGATGCCGTTGCTTAACCTCACGCCTGCAATCACTGCACTACGTCAGGGGATTGTGGTTTGCCTGGCTGTGTTGATCGCCGCGCCGATTATCTGGTTAAGCGGTGGCACTATTATGCAGATGACGGCACATGCCTGGCTTTCGTCACCGCTTTATCTGGCGAGCCTGGTGTGTCTGGCGCTGGCATTCGTGCTGAGCCGTCACGGTGAGCGTAGAGCTAAGGTGCTCTTTATCCTGCTGTTTGTTGGCATCTTTCTGAGTCGTCTGACGTTCTTTGGCGATACAGTCAGCACCATCGTAAATATCGGTCACTTGTATTGATCGTGAGGTAATAAAAACCCCTGTCAGGACTTCACCTGGCAGGGGTTTTCTATAGCAAATCAGTTGCTGTTAACGTACAACCAGCACCGGCAGGGTAGCGTGGCGGACAACGCTGGAGGCGTTAGAACCGAGCAGATGAGTGCTGATTGACGGGTTACGTGACCCAATGACCACCACATCCGCATTGAGCTCTTCGCCCAACTCGTTGACCACATCACGCACGCTACCAAAGCGAACGTGCTGTTTAATGCGCGAAGGGTCAATACTGAAGTGACCGACCATCGTTTGCAGGCGAGTTTCCGCTTCGTGCTGCAGATGTTCCTCAAAACGACGAACGTCAGCGGCAAAACGATGCAGGCTTAAACTGGCGGAGCCAGGAAGCACATGCAGGAGATGGATAATCCCGTTTTCCTGTGCCAGAAATTCCGCATGGCGAACAGCCTTATCGCTCAGTTCCATTTCGAATACATCAACAGGCATTATGATTGTGTTGTACATAAACATTCTCCTTGTCATTACATGAACACATAACAGCATAGTATTAAAAATGATTCTGTCAGTCACGACACAGATTTATGTTTTGCGAACAGGAGAGGGAAAGCGGCGACAAGGTAAATGAGAGACGGGATTTCACCGGAAAGAGGATGCGTAAGCATCCCCTGTAAGATAAAGCGAGTGGCTTTGATATGACAGAGTTAGCGCAGGTAGTCGCCCGCAGCTTCAGGCTGGTATTCAAGTGCAATGACTTCGAGATGCGTTGACATACCGCCTGGCAGCTCCCAGTGGATCGTGTCGCCAACGCGCAGACCCAGCAGGGCAGCACCAACCGGAGCCATCACTGAAAGTTGAGTACTGCTGTCGGTCATATTGGCCGGATACACCAGGGTACGCACACGGACTTCACCATCGCTCAGATTGCGGAATTTCACGCGGCTGTTCATGGTGACGACATCGTGCGGCATGGTTTCCGGAGAACACATTTGAGCGCGATCCAGTTCGGCGTTTAAGGCGTCAGCAATCGGTAAACCAGCAAACGCAGGTTGCTCCAACAGGCGGTCAATGCGCTCAGCATCGAGGTCGTTAATGATGATAGTTGGTCTGGACATTTATTACTCCATGTCGTCGATACTGCGGGTGCGCAGGTAAATAATCCCAAAAGAAAACCCTCACCGTCTGGCGGCAAGGGTTTAGCTTTTACGATGATACTGAGACTTACCCCAGGTTTGAAGTGATTTAGTTCACATTCAGGCGATCAATACCCGACTTTATCGAGGATAAACTGCTTACTGCAGTTGCCGGGATGCGCCTGTGACAGGAATGACGTGGCTGAAAGCGGGGAATTAATGGTCTCCGCTTTCAGGGTAAACTGAATTTCCGTCAGGTAAGCCGGGTTACCATGGCAGCTTAGTTTCACTGCCTTCACGCTCTCTTTACCCCAGGTTTTCGCGACAGCGGCGTCAAATTCGTTGCGGCTGACGGCTTTTCCGTAATTGTCGGCAATAAATTTGCCTAATTCGGTGTTTTTTATCTCGCTATTCATTCGCACCATGGTGCCAAAGTACGCATCAGGGTCGAAACCAAAACAGGCCCCGTGTTTGGCATATTCGTAACGTTCGAGGCAGGATGTTCCGCCAGCACCGGGCATCACGGCGTTCAGTTTTGCCGCACTCTCCAGCGACAGACCCGTTTCTGGTGCTGCACATTTACGGCTGGCGCGGGCTTCCGGCAGGTTTGGGATTGGGCGTGTTGCGCAGCCAAATCGCATCCACCGACGATTATCCACACCGCGGGCGGCGATTGATTTTGGCAGACCCGGCCACAGACCGTGGACGGTCAGGAAATCCGCTTTATTTTCGGCTTCTTTTTGCAGGCGGCATTCGTCGGGTTCCTGGCGATTACGTTCGTGTTGGCTCTGACAAAAACCGGTTTGCCAGGAGAGTGCCAGCACATAACGGTCAAAATCACCGTACTGTTTTGCCTGAAGTTGTTCGGCCTGGGCCGCAGAGACCGGCAGCAGAAGTGCCGCCAGCAAAGAGCAATAACGCCATGTCGATGTCATGATGAATTCGGATACTTATATAAATTCTGAATGTCATCTATTAAATCATAAAAAATGCCAGTCAGGTTTAGCCGACTGGCATCATTTTCGTTACGCGTTAGGGAGAACGATTAGCTCCACATCGCCAGAATCGGCCAGCCGACCAGCAGAAGCATGGAGATGTAGATAACGCCGAAGATCGCACCCAGACGCCAGTAGTCTTTGGACTTCACATAACCACAGCCGTAGATGATAACACCAGGACCGGTGGCATACGGCGTCAGACAGCCCATGATACCGATGGACAGTACCAGCAGAATACACAGATGCTCCATTGGTACGCCGGGAATACCTTTACCAACCGCCAGAATCACCGGCAGCATGGTCGCAGTATGCGCAGACAGGCTGGCAAACAGGTAGTGAGCAAAATAGAACACCAGTACCAGCACGATTACGGTAGCGTTAGGCGAGAAACCTTCCAGATGCGAGCTCATGGCGTTGGCGAACCAGTCGATAAAACCAGAACGGGTTAAGCCGTTGGCCATCACCACCAGGGTAGCGAGGTTGACCAGCGTGTTCCATGCGCTGTTATAGCGGGTGATGTCTTTCCACGGTACTACGTGCAGCGCCAGCATCAGAGAAACCGCCAGCAGACCCACTGCGGTGGCATCAATCACCTTGCCGCCGAATACCCACAGACCCAGGCTCAGTAACACCAGACCAATAAGGGTTAACTCTTTACGTGTCAGTTTACCCATGGTTTTCAGTTCATCACCGGCCCATGCGGCAACTTCTGCACTGTGAGTGACTTCTGGTTTGTACAGAACGTAAGACAGCCACGGCGCAACGATCAGTAAAATAATACCGACCGGCAGGAAGCTGAGGAACCACTGCAGCCAGCTGATTTGAATACCGGCAATTTTGTTGACGAATTCCAGACCCAGCACGTTTGGCGCCGCGCCAGTGACGAACATTGAGGAGCTCAGGCTGGTACTGATCACCATCATCCACATCAGATAACCACCGATACGACGTGCTGAAGGATCGTTCGGGAATGATTTAAATAGCGGTGGCAGGTTCTTGATAACCGGGAATACGGTACCACCAGTACGCGCGGTGTTAGACGGTGTAAACGGTGCTAACAGGATGTCGATGATCACAATCGCATAGCCCAGCGTCAGGGTACGTTTCCCCATGAACTTCACCAGGAACAGCGCGATACGACGACCCAGACCGGTGACTTCATAACCCAGTGCAAAAATAAACGCGCCGAACACCAGCCACACGGTGGTGCTGGAGAAGCCCGCCAGACCCCATTTCAGCGCCTGTTTGCCGGCGTGAAAGGTTGGATCAGCCAGTTCTTTTGCATCAAACAGCAGGTAGTTGCTGCCGATAACGCAAATTGTCACGGCGATAAAGCTGATCGCTGTTGCCGGGATTGGCTCGAGGATCATACCGACAATCATGGCCACAAACACGGCAAAGTAGTGCCAGGCCTGCGGGGGCATTCCATCAGGGACGGGGATAAGAAACATGACGCCCATTACGACCAGCGGGGCCAGTAACTTCCATATACTATCTTTTGATAAAGACATGAATGATTCTCCGGAAAGGATCTTTAATTGTGATAATGATGAACTTGTGAAATCTGAGCTAAGAACCAGGTGACAATCAGCAGATCGGCGCTGCCTCCGGGGCTGAGGTTGCGTTCAATACACTGTTGGTCGAACTGGTGCAGGTAATCGAGATCGGCGGGGGTACGAATTCCCCCTTGCTGCAATAATGTGACGGATTGCTGCTGTAACCAGCGCAAGCCCTCAGCGCCACCGCGGGAAGCCACGTTGGTATCGCCGTTGATTGCCATAAGCAGCAGTAAGGTGTCGAGCAATGCCAGTTCAGGATCGCGACCCTGAGCCAGCAACGCGCGGTAGTGCGGTAAAGCGTGGTGGATCACTAACGGATAGCCTGCTTCTGCTTCACCGCGAGCACCGGTTAATCCCTGTTGTTGATACAAACGCTGGCCAGCCGTGAGTTGTTGATTGTTCTGGCGCAGTTCGCGCCCGGTCAGGCCACGGCAAAAGGTTGCCGCCGTAGAGCAAATGGTTTCAGGTGTAACGGTTTGGCGCAGTTGGTGCAGGCGGCCAATGGCGGCACACAGCAGTCCCAGCGAAAAAATACTGCCTTTATGGGTGTTCACCCCGGCGGTGGCGCGAAACATCTCGGCCTCGCAGGCCATACCCACCGGACGCAGTCCTTTGAGCACATCTTCAGGCGCGAGTTGTGCGCTGAAGGCACCGTATTCGACGAAACGTGGCAGCCAGGCGTGAATAGCCTCTGCGCTGCGATGAAAATCTTCCAGCGCCATATCTTTATGTGCGCCGTTATTAATACGATCCACCAGACCCGGTTTAGGCGATAAGTTGACTTCAGTCAGCATGGCGCGCCACGCGAGCCGCGCGTAGGCGTCGGGCAGATCCAGCGGAAGGGCTGCGGAATCAGTCGATGTTGCGGGAATCGGCATCATGCAGCAGTTCCTCCATACGAATAAGTAGGTCGGAAAGCGCGTGGGTTTTACCCCGCGCGCAGTCGGCAGCGCTTTGCCCGCACAGTAGGCAGCGGCGGGCTGGGAGCGCGAAATGACGGCGGGACAGGATCTCCCCTTCAGGGGTCAGAACATCGAGATCCCATAACCGTCCCAACGGATGTGAATGCTCAAGCCCGATGGTGGCGAGTTTGAGGTCGTGCGCCGGAGCTTCAACAGACAAAAGACCTTCCGGCCCGCTGGCAGAAACCCGCGCAGTTTGCTCCCTGACAATCCAGCCAGATTTTTCCGCCTGCATAAGCAGGGCGGTCATGCCGTGATTAAAAATGCGACGTGTTAATTCGCTGTCTTTAATCGGGCCTGGTGCCACCACGGTAAAAGAGACCAGTGGTGCGTGGTGGCGTGTGAGCCAGGCATGCTGCCGCGCTTGTCTCTCATCCCGGCTGGCGAGCAGTTCGGCAATAGAAACCGCGTGGCAGGTGGCATGTTCAGGGAGCAGGTGCATGGCTTATTCCTTCACCTGATGCACAACATCAATCACCGAACCGTCGCGATAACGCACAACGGCAATCACGCGGTCGGTAAATTCAATGGCGCGTGGCTGGCCGGTGAGCTGTTGTGCTCGCTCGCGCAGCCATTCGATGGATACCACTTTCATACCTGCTTCCTGCAGACGTTCGGCCAGTTCAGGGCGTGCAGGGTTGACGGCGATACCGTGGTCAGTGACCAGGATATCAACGCTGGAGCCTGGGGTTACGCAGGTCAGCACGTTATCAACCAGTGTCGGGATGCGACCACGTACCAATGGAGCGACGATGATCGACAGCGCAGCGCCGACGGCAGTATCGCAGTGGCCACCGGATGCGCCGCGCAACACGCCGTCAGAGCCGGTCAGCACGTTGACGTTGAAGTTCGTATCCACTTCCAGCGCGCTCAGCACCACGACGTCCAGACGGTCAACGGATGCACCTTTTGAACCCCAGTTAGCGTACTGGTTAGCGCTGATCTCAATGTGGTCTGGGTTGCGGGCCAGGGACTCAGCGGCACAACGATCGAAGCTTTGTACGTCCAGCAGTTTGCGGATTAAGCCTTTTTCATGCAGGTCAACGATGGTGGCAGTGATGCCGCCCAGTGCGAAGTCAGCACGGATATCGCGGCTGCGCATTTTGTCTTCCAGGAAGCGAGTCACGGCCAGCGAAGCCCCCCCCGTACCGGTTTGCAATGAGAAGCCTTCATTGAAGTAGCCGGAGTTCGCGATCACATCTGCAGCACTGCGGGCGATCAGCAGTTCTCGCGGGTTGGTGGTCATACGGGTCGCATCTGCGCCGATTTTATCGGCATCGCCGACTTGCTCGATCTGCACGATCAGATCCACCTGATCCTGGGTGATGCTGGCCGGATTATGCGGGTAGGTCAGCAGTTGTTCGGTCAGCAGGACGACCTGTTTCGCGTTTTCAGCATCGACACGGGCGTAACCCAGCGAACCGCAGCAGGCTTTACCGGTATAGCCATTAGCGTTACCAAACTGATCGCAGGACGGCACGCCGAGGAAGGCCACGTCAATGTTTAACTCGCCGCTTTGTACCAGGTGTACGCGACCGCCGTGAGAGTGGACCTGTACAGGTTCAGCCAACAGACCACGAGAGATTTCTTCTGCCAGCGGGCCACGCAGACCAGAAGTATAAATACGGCTGACCACGCCCTGACGAATGTGCTCAACCAGCGGAGCATGGCAGTCGCTCAGGGAGCTGGAGGCCAGTGTCAGATTTTTGAAACCCATTTTGGCGATGGCGTCCATCACCAGGTTAATGGTCAGATCGCCGCCGCGAAAAGCGTGGTGGAAAGAGATAGTCATCCCATCCTGTAGACCTGAACGGCGTATCGCGTCTTCCAGGTTAGCGCACAGCTTTTGGTCGCGTGGTTTTTGCGCCTGCAAATCCACTTTTGCGCTGCTGTGGAAAGCGGAAAGGTCGCTTTCTGCATGACGACTCCAGGTCGCCACGCGATCCTGGCGTTGAGACTGTTCGATTTTCTGCGTCATTTTTTTGCCTTATTCTTCGCGAATGCCGGAAAGTTCTGCACGGGAGATAACCAGAAGGGCGCGCTCGATAACCGGGCTGTCGACCATCTTGCCGTTCAGGGAGACAACGCCACGGCCTTCGCGAGCGGCGGCTTCAGCGGCTTCTACAACCAGGCGGGCGTGCGCCAGCTCTTTGCGCGTCGGCGCGTACAGGTTGTGCAGGAGTTCTATCTGGCGCGGGTTGATGAGCGATTTACCGTCAAAACCCAGTTGCTTGATGTGTGCGGCTTCGTGCAGGAAACCGGCTTCGTTGTTGGCGTCGGAATAGACGGTATCGAACGCCTGAATACCTGCAGAGCGTGCTGCCTGCAAAATAGAGCAGCGGGCGAACAGCAGTTCGGTACCTTCCGGTGAACGTTCGGTGCGCAGGTTGCGCACGTAATCTTCTGCACCCAGCGCAATGCCGATCAGGCGCTCAGAAGCATGGGCGATTTCAACGGCGCGGGTGATACCCAGCGGCGATTCGATAGCGGCAAGCAGACCGGTGCTGCCGGGTTCGCGACCGCAGGCTTTTTCGATTCGCAGGATTTCGCTTTCGATGTCGGTGACATCCTGTGCGGTATCGGTTTTGGGTAATCGCACGATGTCAGCGCCACCGCGAACGACTGCTTCGAGGTCGTTGATACCCCATTCTGAGTCGAGGGCGTTCACGCGGACAATGGTTTCAACATCGTGGTAAAGCGGATGCTGCAGCGCGTGGTAGACCAGACGACGTGCGGTGTCTTTCTCACGCAATGCGACGGAGTCTTCTAAGTCGAACATCAGCGCATCTGCTGGGTAGATAAACGAGTTACTGATCATCGCAGCATTGGCACCCGGCACGAACAGCATGCTGCGGCGCGTACGGGATTTACGTTGTTGCAAAGAGTCGGAAATCACTGGCAATCCTCCCATGGCAGTGCCGGAATGCCGCTGGCGCGGGCCAGTAGTGCTTCCAGTCGCGCACGTAAAATGCAGTCCAGTGCGCCTTTATCATCAACATTTAATTGCACGCCGCGTACGTTGTAGCGGGACAGTACGTCCAGGATGGTGGTGCGAATAGCATCACCAAACTGTTTTTCAACGCTACTGTTAACCTGCAGGTCGATATCCTGCGTATCGAGTGGGGCGATGCGAATCATCACATCACCGGACTCGAGAGTGCCTGCGACGGCTGCCTGCTTTATTTTCATTTTTCACCTGTTGCTAATGCGGGGGTATTCTGGCGGACTACCGCACCCGGCGAGGTTCTCTCAAGCATGTTTTGCAGGTAGTGCAGCGTGGCTTCAGGAACCAGAGGGGCGATAGCCGTGAGATCTTTTTTAACCAGCAGCTTGCGCACCCAGGAGGCGGAAATCGGCATCTCCTGGAAGCACAGCCGCTCAATTTCCACCAGTTCAATCGGTGGGGCGGGGAGCATTGGGGTCTCCAGCCAGTAGCGCATGTCGTTGTTGTACTGGGAGGTGACGGTGCAATACGGTTCGGTTCCGACGAAGCGGTGCGTCACGCCGAGTGCCGGAGCCAGATATTGGCGGAAGATTTTCAGGTCAATTTCGGTGTAGCAGTGGTTAATGACGCTTTGTTCTTTAATGAAGTAGCACGGGAACGTGGCGCGAGAAATGATGTATTCCGATCCGCGATGCACGGTTAAATGCGGAATGTCTTTTGTCCCCTTTAGCACCAGATCCAGTCGGTCTTCATACGGGAAGCGTGAGGTATCTTCTTTCACCAGGAACAGATGCAGCCAGTCGCACTGCGCTGCCGCCTGTTGGATCAGAAAACGATGACCGTTAGTAAAAGGATTGGCGTTCATGACGATACAACCAATTTTCTTCCCTTCACGACGTTGTTTTGTCAGTGATTCGGCGTAACGTTTCAGACGTGTAGTGCTGTTTTCCATCAGCACCATAATGCCCGGTACACTGGTCAGCGTAGAGAAACCACACTGCTTAAACAGCGTTTCGTATTCGGTTTTGGTATAAATGAAAAGATGTGTGCAGTGCCGCTCATAAGCGAGATTGATGAGCTCAGTGGCCAGCGTCAGCGCCAAACCTTCGCCGCGCACGGTTTCGCTGATTGCCACACATTTAATGATATTTCCGGCAATGCCGCCGCAGGCAATCAGGCGGTCATCACGAGTAACGGTGATAAATACTTCAACGGTCGTATCAACGCTCAAATCATTCTCTTTCAGAAATTGAGCGATAGCCGCCATTTTTTTATTTTCTGAGCGTTTAACGTGCGAGAATATATTATTACCGAACATAGTAAAAAGTGTCCTGATGGTATATTTGTTACTTGTTTTTTGGGTTTGTTGCCAGGCTTAGCAACCTGATAACGTTTTGTTTGCAATTGAAGGGAAAGCTTTTTTATTACGGTGTATTTCTTTTTTTCCCTGCTACATACATCGTAAGGGGTATTTTGGCGGTAAATTTTGATTTATTTCACAATAAGTTAGAAGGTTTTAATGTGTTTTATGGTTTTAAGTTTTTTAATTAACTTAACCTCGAAATGGCGCGTGGTTTTAATTTGTTTAATTGATTTAAGGTGGGGAATCTGTAACGATCCTATTTTATACCGTGGCTTGTAAATAAAACATTTTTATTACAAATACAAAGAAAAATAAGTTTCGGTTAACGTCGGTGAGGAAAAGTTATGTCACAACATAAAAATAAAACACGGTTTTCTTTTTTTCGTAAACTGGCGTTTCCATTGCGTATTTTCCTGCTGATCCTGGTGGTTTCAGTTTTTATCATTGCAGCGCTGGCGAAATATTTTACCGCCAGTTTTGAAGACTATCTGACAACACATGTTCGTGATATGGCGATGAACCAGGCGAAAATCATTGCCTCCAACGACAGTATCATCACTGCCGTGAAACATCGCGATTACACGCGCCTGGCGACCATTGCCGACAAGCTTCAGAGCGGGACTGATTTCGATTATGTGGTGATCGGTGATGAAAACTCTATTCGCCTCTACCATCCGAATCCGCAAAAAATTGGCTACCCAATGCAGTTTACCAAGCCCGGCGCGTTGGCAAACGGGGAAAGCTACTTTATTACCGGTAAAGGGTCTATCGGGTTGGCGATGCGCGCGAAAACGCCCATTTTTGATGATGATGGCAAAATTATTGGCGTTGTCTCGATCGGTTATCTGATCAGTAAAATCGACAGCTGGCGATCGGATTTCTTACTGCCGATGGCCGGGGTGTTTCTTCTGCTGTTGTTGTTACTGATGTTGCTTTCCTGGTTTTTTGCCGCGCATATTCGCCGCCAGATGTTGGGAATGGAGCCGAAACAAATTGCCCGCGTCGTGCGTCAGCAGGACGCGCTGTTTAGCTCAGTATACGAAGGTTTGATTGCCGTTGATCTGGATGGGTGTATTACGGCCATCAATCGCAGTGCGCGAAAAATGCTGGGGCTACCGTCGCCAGGGCGGCAGTGGCTGGGGAAACCGATTGATGAGGTCGTTAACCCGTCAGATTTTTTCACGCAGCAGATTGCGGAACAACGTCAGGATGCGATGGTGAATTTTAACGGGCTGAGCGTTATCGCCAATCGTGAGGCTATCCGTTCCGGCGACGAATTGCTGGGAGCGATTATCAGTTTTCGCAGCAAAGATGAGATCGCTACCCTCAATGCCCAGCTTACGCAAATCAAGCAATATGTTGAGAGCCTGCGAACGCTACGTCACGAACATTTGAACTGGATGTCGACCATTAATGGCCTGCTGCAAATGAAAGAGTACGATCGGGTTCTTGAGATGGTCCAGGGTGAATCCCTGGCTCAGCAGCAGCTGATTGATAGTCTGCGCGGTGCGTTTGCCGATCGTCAGGTTGCCGGCTTGCTGTTTGGTAAAGTCCAGCGTGCGCGGGAGTTAGGGCTTCAAATGTTGATTGTCCCCGGTAGCCAACTTCATCAACTGCCCGATGGGCTGGATAGCACAGAGTTTGCAGCAATTGTTGGCAATCTGCTTGATAATGCATTTGAGGCCAGTTTACGTACCCAGCAAGGGAATAAGGTCATTGAGCTCTTTTTGAGCGATGAAGGGGATGAGGTGATTATTGAAGTCGCCGATCAAGGGTGCGGTGTGCCGGAAGCGTTGCGTGAAAAAATATTTGAACAGGGTGTAAGTACCCGTACCGATGAACCAGGCGAACATGGCATCGGTTTGTATCTGATTGCAAGTTATGTGAGGCGCTGTGATGGGGTTATTACGCTCGAAGATAACGATCCCTGCGGCACTTTATTTTCTCTATTTCTTCCGAAAGTGAAAAAAAACGATGACGGAACCATTAACGCTATTGATCGTTGAGGATGAAACGCTGCTGGCGGAAATGCATGCTGAGTATATCCGCCATATACCCGGCTTCAGCCAGATATGGCTGGCGGGTAACCTTGAGCAGGCGCGGATGATGATTGCGCGTTTTAAGCCCGGACTGATTCTTCTGGATAACTATTTGCCGGACGGTAAGGGCATTTCCCTGTTACATGAACTGACCCAGGCACGCTACCCTGGCGGCGTGGTGTTTACTACCGCAGCCAGCGATATGGATACAGTGTCAGAGGCCGTGCGCTGCGGGGCGTTTGACTATCTGGTCAAACCGATTGCCTACGAACGGTTGGGGCAGACGCTGACTCGCTATCAGCAGCGCAGGCGCATGTTGGCGGGTAATGACAGCGCCAGTCAAAAGCAGATTGATGAAATGTTTAACGCTTATGCGCGCGGGGAACCGAAAGGGGATTTGCCAACAGGGATTGATGCGCTAACGCTGAATGCGGTGCTGAAATTATTCGCCGATCCTACTGTGCATCATACTGCAGAAACCATTGCACAGGCGCTGACTATCAGCCGCACAACCTCCAGGCGTTACCTGGAATACTGTGCCAGCCGGCATTTGATTATTGCGGAGATTATTCACGGGAAGGTGGGTAGGCCGCAGCGTATTTATCACGGCGGCTAATACACATCATCCTTTAAGCTGCCTCTTTGTTGGTTGCGCGAAGAAACCCCAGTCACATAGTTATCTATGCTCCTGGGGATTTCACCACTTGCCGCCTTGATGCGGCTTAAATGATTTTGTGTATCAAGGTCATATGGACAGGTATTAACCGCCAGTCAGTGCTGAGGTTGCTGGTACCATCACTTCCGTTGCGATAATCACAACCAGCAGTCCAACCATGACTGGAACCGAAGTACGTTTCACCACTTCAAACGGTGAAATCTTCGCCATACCTGCGACAGCTACAACCACGCCGGAGACCGGGGAGATCGTGCGCCCCAGGTTTGATGCCTGCAGCATCGGGATGGAGAGGTAAGCCGGGTTAATTCCGGAAGAGTGTGCCAGTTTAGGGATCATCTCAACGAAGGCATAGAACGGCGCATTCCCGGAACCGGTGGTCATCGCTGCCAGCATCGTTAGAATAACCAGTACCAGCATCAGAATAATGCTGGCAGAGCCAAACGAAGTGGCGATCGAAATCAGGCTCTGGATAAAGCCGATTGTGCTCAGACCCTGAGCGAACACCCCGGCGGCAACTAACAGCATCACCACGTTAGCAAAGGCATCTGCCATGCCGCGGTAGGCCACTTCCAGACCCGAGAAAACCTTCTGGGTATTGAATCCACGGACAAACTCCAGCACCGCTGCAATAAGCATACACAGCACCAGAATGGTAATGATGTGCAGTTGCGGACCCCATTTACCATCAAAAATGAGAACACCCACAATCGGAGTAAACGGCAGGATGGCGTAAAACGATGGTGCGGTGGTGGTGATTTCGGCCACGTCTAACATTTCGTGAGAAACGTTCTCTTTTTTATCCAGATAGCGCTGCCAGAAAAAGTGGGCAATCGCCATGCCGATAATAGCGGCAATGGAAATCGGCAGTGTAGTTTTAAACGCGAAGTCGATCAGCGGCATTTCTGCGGCTTTTGCGGCGAGAACTACGTCACCAGAAGTGGGGGAAAGAATAATGGCGGCAGGGGAGGCGCAAATGGCCGCCGCAGCACCGCGGCTGATACCTACGTTAACCATGACCGGAAAGAGGGTGGCCATCAGCAGTACGCCAAGCCCCGTCGCCGAAGAAACAGCCAGTGACATCAGGCAGGCGACAAAGTAGGCGGCAATCATTAACACATAAGGTGAGTTGATATATTGCAAAGGCTTAGAGGCCAGCTTGACGACCATATCGTTTGCGCCAATATGCGTCATGTAGGCAGCAAAACCACACAGCATCATGATCATCATGCCGAGATCGCCACCGCGGCTCATCAGCAAAATTTTAATGTATTCAACGATGTCTGTTGCCGTGTAGCCTGTGCTTTCGGCACTGCCAGGCAGAACTTTATGTCCCATAAGGGCGCTGATAATCAGTAAAACCAGGCCACCGACAAACAACACGCCGGTCGCGGAATAACCTTTAATGATGTAGCGTGCTACACCCACAATAACCATAACTCCGATAAGGAGTTCTATAAATGTCAACATTGTTTCCCCTGTCACATTGACGCCCAGAAAGTAAAAAAACTAAAAAAAGCATAAAACGGTGAGAGAATGTGCCTAATAAACGGATAACCCTTGCTGATTGAAATCAATAAAAATACGGATTAAACCAATGGCTGAGATGTTTTCTCAACATAGAGGATGAATAGGGAATGCTGCAATCAAAAAATGTGAAGCATTCTGTGGTTGTATGCTGTTTGATACCACATTGATCTTTTATTGTTAATTAATTGTGTATTTATTTAACCTTTGCATGCAAAAAGAGCAATTTATTGGTATTAAGAAAACAACATCCATTATTGATAATCCTCATGAAATACAGGGGAATAATCTAAGAATTATATACAGGGAATATTCTGATTCTTTATCAGTACATTTTTGTTAAGCTATTATTAAGGTTGTGTTTGCTACAATTAATATTAAATCCCAGGATGGTAATTAAGTTGTGATTGTTGCTAAACGATATAGTCTCATTTTTTCATTTCTTTTTATTCAGTTAGCCTTAATTCCTCATGTCCTTGCGGAAGATAAAGGCTGGTTTGATACCTTTAAAGATAATGTCAGCGAAACCTGGCAACAGCCGGAACATTATGATCTGTATGTGCCAGCCATTACCTGGCATGCGCGTTTTGCCTACGATAAAGATAAAACGGATCGTTACAACGAACGCCCCTGGGGGGCAGGATTTGGCCAGTCCCGTTGGGATGATAAAGGCAACTGGCACGGGATTTATATTATGGCCTTTAAAGACTCCTACAATAAATGGGAGCCGATCGGCGGCTATGGTTGGGAAAAAACCTGGCGACCGCTGGTCGATGAGAACTTTCATGCCGGCCTGGGTTTTACCGCCGGTTTCACTGCGCGCGATAACTGGAACTACATTCCCGTGCCGGTGATACTACCACTGGTATCAATAGGCTATGGTCCGGCAACGTTTCAGATGACCTACATACCCGGTACGTATAACAACGGAAATGTCTATTTTGCCTGGATGCGTTTCCAGTTCTGATGAACGGCGCGCATTGTTAAATGAGCAAGAAAAAACAAATAAAAACAATGTGATATGATATTTGCTGTAAAAATAACGCGACATTTATCACTTTTTGGCAAAGTTCGACTGGACAAAGTCCACCACAATTGTTGTACTGATACCCGACACAGCATTTGTGTCTATTTTTCATGTAAAGGTAATTTTGATGTCTAAGATTAAAGGTAACGTTAAGTGGTTTAATGAGTCCAAAGGATTCGGTTTCATTACTCCGGAAGATGGCAGCAAAGATGTGTTCGTACACTTCTCTGCAATCCAGACCAATGGTTTTAAAACTCTGGCTGAAGGTCAGCGTGTAGAGTTCGAAATCACTAACGGTGCCAAAGGCCCTTCTGCTGCAAACGTAACCGCTCTGTAAGCATACGACAGCAAGAATTCAAAACCCGCTTAATTGCGGGTTTTTTTTGTCTTCAGTGTGCCGGAGAAGCGGAAACCAGCCAGAACGCCAGGGCAGTCATAGCAAAAGACCCCAACAGATTAATCAGTACGTTCACCATTGCCCAGCCAAAGCGTCCATCCTGCAGCAAAAACACAACTTCTGCTGAGAAAGTAGAGAACGTGGTCAATCCGCCGCAAAAACCCGTCGTAATCAATACTTTCCACATGGGATCAATGTTGGTCATGCGATTAAACCATGCCAGCCCCATGCCAATAATAAATGCGCCAATCAAGTTTGCGGCCAGAGTGCCGAAAGGAATAGCCTGATGAAGTGGGTTAAATCTCATGCTCAACAGCCATCTGGCTACGCTACCTGTACCACCACCAATAAAAACCGCTAAAAGGAGTTGTAACACTGCATAATCCTGCTATTTGATTGTATATATTGTGAGTGTAACGCTGAATAATCATCATTGGCGAGCCTAACCGTTTTTTCAGGAGGGAATATGTTCGTTGCTGCAGGGCAATTTGCCGTGGGTCCCTCATGGGAGAAAAACGCCGAAACGTGCGCATCATTGATGTCCCAGGCAGCAAGCGAGGGCGTCTCATTGCTGGTCTTGCCAGAAGCGTTGCTGGCCCGTGACGATCTTGACCCCGATCTGTCAGTGAAGTCTGCTCAACTGTTGGAAGGGGGATTTCTGACGCGGCTATTACGAGAGAGCATGCGTAATGATATGACAACGATTCTGACGATTCATGTTCCCTCTTTGCCGGGACGGGCGTTTAACATGCTGGTGGCGCTGCGGAGAGGGCGGGTTGTTGCTCATTACGCCAAATTACATCTCTATGATGCCTTTTCAATTCAGGAGTCGCGTAATGTTGATGCAGGGGATGCCGTGGCGCCGCTGTTGGACGTTGAAGGTCTCAAGGTAGGGCTGATGACCTGCTACGATTTACGCTTCCCTGAGCTGGCTCTAGCGCATGCTTTGCAGGGGGCGGAAATCCTGGTACTCCCGGCGGCGTGGGTTCGGGGCGCGCTGAAAGAACATCACTGGGCTACGCTATTGGCTGCAAGAGCGCTGGATGCAACCTGCTATCTGATTGCAGCAGGGGAGTGCGGTAATAAGAATATCGGTCAAAGCCGGGTTATCGATCCGTTCGGTGTGACGATTGCCGCCGCCGCTGAAACGCCCGCGCTGATAGTCACCGAGGTTTCTGCTGAGCGGGTAAGGCAAGTCAGGGCGCAACTTCCGGTGTTACGCAACCGGCGCTTTGCGCCACCGCAATTATTATGACGTTTTTTTAAACAAGGCTTGATTCACCTTGTTACAGATTGCTATTGTGTGCCCGCGTCGAAAGGCCGTTAATATTCTCAGGTTAATATGGCGCTTTATGCAGCCTGGTTTAAGTGAAGAAGGTATCTATGGGTGAGATTAGTATTACCAAACTGCTGGTGGTTGCCGCACTGGTCGTTCTGCTGTTTGGTACCAAGAAGTTACGTACACTGGGTGGAGACCTGGGAACGGCAATTAAAGGCTTCAAGAAAGCGATGAACGATGAAAATGCCGAAGCGAAGAAAGATGCTGATGGTAGTGTTCAGGCTGAGAAGCTTTCTCATAAAGAGTAATGTCAGGAGCATGATGCTCATACTGCATACTTTGCATGAAAAAAACCGGCAATTTGCCGGTTTTTTTATTGCTGAAATGTAAGTGAGTATTACGCAATCACTTCACTTCCAGCCCTTTTGCTTGCATGTCTGCATGGTATGAAGAACGAACAAACGGACCGCAAGCTGCATGAGTAAAGCCCATGGCCATAGCTTCCGCTTTCATCTCATCGAACTCATCCGGGCTAACATAGCGCTGAACCGGCAGATGGTGACGGCTAGGCTGCAAATATTGCCCCAGCGTCAGCATGGTTACGCCATGGCGACGCAGGTCGCGCATAACCTCGATGATTTCAGCATTGGTTTCGCCCAGCCCCACCATCAGACCTGATTTGGTTGGGATCTCTGGATGGGCTTCTTTGAAACGTTCCAGAAGCTTCAGCGACCAGTTGTAATCAGCGCCTGGGCGTACATTACGGTAAATACGCGGTACGTTTTCGAGATTATGGTTGAATACGTCTGGCGGTGTTGCGGTGAGAATATCCAGCGCGCGATCCATACGGCCACGGAAGTCAGGCACCAGCGTTTCGATTTTAATTGACGGGCTTTTTTCACGGATAGCCGTGATGCAGTCCGCAAAGTGCTGAGCACCACCATCGCGCAGATCGTCGCGATCGACGGAGGTGATGACAACATAGCGCAGCGCCATGTCCGCAATGGTCTGAGCCAGTTTTAACGGTTCATTGACATCCGGGGCAACCGGACGACCATGCGCAACGTCGCAGAATGGGCAGCGGCGGGTACAAATAGCGCCGAGGATCATAAACGTTGCGGTTCCGTGATTGAAACATTCAGCCAGGTTAGGGCAGGAAGCTTCTTCGCAGACAGAGTGCAGGCCATTTTTGCGCATTGCTGCTTTGATGCCCTGGATGCGAGTGGAGTCCGCTGGCAGTTTTATTTTCATCCATTCCGGTTTACGCAGCAGGGCTTCGCGCTCTGTTGCCACATTTTTTACCGGGATAAGAGCCATCTTATCGGCATCGCGGTATTTAACACCGCGTTCCATCACAATGGGTTTACTCATAGCTTGCGTGTTCCAGTTGCGAATAACGAAGGAAAGCGTTTCAATTCAAGGGAATGTTGTATTTATCAACTATTTTTGAATTAGTGATACGCAGTATATCATTGAAACGGGCCAGAAAGCAGCCTGACAGGCTGGCAAAATGTAAAATAGTTGTTGTTTTGTGCCATTTGCCACAACATTTGCCGTGGCAAAGTATCACCGTATTTTCAGTCTGCAATGTACTCGTGCGGTGGGTTACCTAACAGCGCTAAGATATTGGCCAGTAGTCTGGGGCGAACGCTCTCGGTCGTTGCATTACTCTCCCACTGCGACACTTTCGCCATCTCCATTCCGGCATAACCACAAGGATTGATTCGCAGGAAAGGTGACAAGTCCATATCCACGTTGAGCGCTAAGCCGTGAAATGAGCAGCCTCTACGGATACGCAAACCTAACGAGCAAATTTTCTTTTCGCCAACGTAAACGCCTGGCGCATCGGCTCTCGGGTGGGCGTCAATACCGATTTCCGCAAGGGTATTCACGACGGTTTGC
This sequence comes from Citrobacter tructae, assembly GCF_004684345.1. Classification (NCBI taxonomy): domain Bacteria; kingdom Pseudomonadati; phylum Pseudomonadota; class Gammaproteobacteria; order Enterobacterales; family Enterobacteriaceae; genus Citrobacter; species Citrobacter tructae. The sequence continues at coordinate 1,982,146 of NZ_CP038469.1, read as the reverse complement.
TCCAGCAGCGTAACCAATTCGCGAACGCCCAGTTTGCGGCGCTTGAGATTCAACAGCACATACATCACCTGCTGGCCTGGGCCGTGGTACGTCACCTGGCCGCCACGATCGCTCTGAATAACAGGAATTTCACCCGGCACCAGTATGTGTTCTGCTTTGCCTGCCTGCCCTTGGGTAAAGACCGGATAATGCTCTACCAGCCAGATCTCATCATGACTATTTTCGTCGCGGGTATCGGTGAATTCGTGCATGGCCTGAGAGACGGGCTCGTAAGGCTGAAGACCGAGCTGGCGGACAAGAATTTTATCCTGATACAAAACGGCATCTCCGTAGATACTCGTCGTCTTTCAAGCCGCAGATGCGTTGTTTGCGCCAACTCACCCCAGTCACTTACTTGAGTAAGCTCCAGTGGATTAGCTGTCTTAACGCCTTCCTGCTACTCGAAATCCATAGAGTAGAGAATATAAAAGAGGGAAAAAGTATATCACAGGGGAGGGGGAGAGAGGTTACCCGAGCAGAATGCAGCGGGTAACCGACAGGCTGTTACAGCACCATACGTACGATGTCGATGTTGCCTAATTCTTCGTACAGTGTTTCAACCTGCTCAATGTGCGTAGCAGTGATGGTGATCGAGACCGAGTGGTAGTTGCCTTTGCTGCTCGGTTTTACCGTTGGAGAGTAATCACCTGGCGCATGGCGCTGTACCACTTCAACCACCTGATCAACCAGCTCAGGCAACGCCTGCCCCATTACTTTGTAAGTAAATGGAGTAGGGAATTCAAGCAGTTCGTTAAGTTTGGTTTTCATGTCAGCTCCGGCGTTACATCAAAAAATAATAACTCCCACGCGGAGTGGGAGTTATCTGGATACCTAGTATATGGGGACGTAAATCACACTTTCAAGTGTTCAATTTTTAGCCAAACCAGTGATGGAACATTAATTTAATGTAATCAATGATTTTACCAAAGAAGTTACCCTCAGGGATTTCCTGCAGAACCACCAGCGGGCGCTGTTCAATGGTTTTGCCATCCAACTGGAAGTTGATGGTGCCGACGACCTGATTTTTCTGCAGTGGTGCGTGTAGTTCAGTCGTGTTCAGCACATAGCTCGCTTTCAGGTCTTTCATACGACCGCGCGGAATGGTCAGGTAGACATCTTTATCAACACCCAACGATGCACGATCGGTATCACCAAACCAGGCCGGTTCAGAGGCAAACTCTTTGCCGACTTTCAGCGGGTTCACGGTTTCGAAGAAACGGAAGCCCCAGGTCAGCAGCTTTTTGCTTTCGGTTTCGCGGCCTTTATAGGTGCGGCCCCCCATAACGGCAGAGATTAGGCGCATCTGACCTTCGGTTGCGGATGCTACCAGGTTATAGCCTGCTTTATCGGTGTGACCGGTTTTAATCCCGTCAACATTCAGGCTGTTATCCCACAGCAGACCGTTACGGTTTAACTGACGGATGCCGTTGAAGGTGAACTCTTTTTCTCGGTAGATAGAGTATTCGTTAGGCACGTCGCGAATCAGCGCCTGACCAATCAGCGCCATATCACGTGCAGAGCTGTACTGGCCTTCAGCATCCAGGCCATGAACGGTCTGGAAGTGGGTGTTTTTCAGACCCAGCGCATTCACATAGCTGTTCATCAGACCGACGAAAGCATCCTGGCTACCGGCAGCAAAGTCAGCCATAGCCACACAAGCGTCGTTCCCGGATTGCAGGTTAATACCACGGATCAATTGTGACACGGGAACCTGCATTCCTGGTTTCAGGAACATCAGTGATGAGCCTTTAAATACCGGGTTGCCGGTAGCCCACGCGTCATTGCCGACGGTGACCAGATCGGATTCTTTGAATTTCCCGGCTTTCATTGCCTGGCCGATGACGTAGCTGGTCATCATTTTGGTCAGGCTGGCGGGGTCGCGGCGGGTGTCCGCATTCTGTTCGGCCAGAACTTTACCTGAATTGTAATCAATCAGGATATAAGACTCCGCGTCGATCTGCGGAACGCCCGGGATCATGGTTTTAATATTCAGGTCATCGGCATGAGCTGCAGAGACAGAGGCTGCGCAGAGAGCCGCGGTGAGCGCCATGCGCTGCACGAAACGAGCGGAAAAAGTGGTCTTCATGGTCTGAACTACGACGTCCGTGATGAAAGTAAAAAAAGTGCCCTACTATAGCAAATGCGTAACTTACAGGCATCCGACTTTCCGCATGACTTTGTTAACGCCATTGACAGAAATTGACAGATCGGGTGCCTGATTTACGTTACTACACGCCGGTGATGAAGGACTGTAATTGCGCTTCGGATTGCAGGCGCTGCTGCAAAGTACTGGCTTCCGCTTTGCTGGCGAATGGCCCCATCTGGATACGCCACACGGCACCGTTTTGTACCACGCGGCCCGGCACACCAAACTGCTGGCTTAGCCGTTTTTGATACTGCTGCGCACGAGATTGTTCGCTGACGGCGCCTACCTGCACGACATAACGTCCATTGGTCGCGGCGACTGGCGTAGCGGCAACCGGAACAGAAACCGGTGCTGAGGTTGTTACAGGGGCCGTTGTTACAGGCTGCGGAGCCAGTGTCGGTTCGCTGCCTTCGAGCACGCCAGCGGCGAGCGTGGTTGGCGCACCGAGGAAACCACTGCTGTTAACCGGTGCGCCTGTAGCATCATCGCTTTTCAGCGTTGAATTGCTGATAGGACGGATATCGCTTTGCGGCTGGCCTGCGTCCGGTGCGGAAGGCATGGAGCCACCCCCGCTTAAATCAGGACGTGAGGGCAGGGCGTAAGTCTGTTTTGCGACTGTTGTACACGCCATTCCGGGACCTGACAACGAACCATCCTGTGCAACGATGATCGGATCAATGCGCACTTTCGTGTTGTTCGAGGTATTCAGACGATCGGCTGCTGCACGTGAAAGCGAGATTACGCGATCGTTACCGTAAGGACCGCGATCGTTAATCCGCACGACGATCATTCTGCCGTTTGCCAGGTTGGTGATTCGGGCATAGCTGGGGACCGGTAATGTTGGATGCGCAGCAGTGAGTTGCATCGGGTCGAACGCTTCACCTGATGCGGTTAAATTGCTGCCGGGTTCCGCATCATAGATAGCAGCCAGTCCGGCCTGGCTAAAGCGAGAAGGATCCTGAACGATTTTATAGCTCTTACCATCACGCTGGTAATCCTGATTAGCCGTCGGGTTCAGAGGTTCAAAGCGCGGATCGGCCCCGCTGATTTCAACAATCGGACCATTACACACCGCCGGCTGCGGCGCGACAGCAACCTGTTGCTGACCATCATCATTTGAACACGCCGCGAGCATTCCTGCTGCGATGCAGATTCCAAGCCACTGCTTACGCATTGCGTACCCCTTACACGCTTTTCGACAACATTTTTCTATGGGTGTGGATCGACATCACAATCCCGAACCCGGCCATCAGCACGATCAGTGCAGAGCCTCCGTAACTGACCAGCGGGAGTGGAACCCCTACTACAGGCAGAATACCGCTCACCATACCAATATTTACGAAGACATAAACGAATAATATCAACATTAAACCGCCAGCCATGACGCGGCCAAAGGTGGTTTGCGCTCTGGCGGCAATCCATAGCCCACGCATAATCAGCAAAATATACAGCGCCAGCAGAATTAAGATCCCTACCAGCCCAAGCTCTTCGGCTAACACCGCAAAGATAAAGTCGGTGTGGCGTTCGGGTAAAAATTCAAGCTGCGACTGCGTACCGTGCAGCCAACCTTTGCCACGCAGACCGCCGGAGCCAATAGCAATTTTAGACTGGATTATGTGATAACCCGCGCCCAGCGGATCGGTTTCTGGGTCGAGAAGCATCATCACGCGCTGACGCTGGTAATCATGCATCAGGAAGAACCACAGTATCGGGATAAACGCGGCGACCAGAACCACGGCAACGCCGATTAAGCGCCAGCTTAAGCCTGACAGGAACAGTACGAACAGACCGGAAAGGGCAACCAGGATAGAGGTCCCCAGATCGGGCTGCGCGGCAACCAGCAGTGTCGGCATGAAAATCAATACCAGCGCGATGGCGGTATTCTTCAGCGATGGTGGGCAGACGTCACGGTTGATAAAGCGCGCCACCATTAGCGGGACGGCAATTTTGGCAATTTCAGAGGGCTGAAAACGCACAATGCCCAAATCCAGCCAGCGCTGTGCACCTTTGGAAATGGCACCGAAAGCATCTACCGCCACCAGCAGGATAATACAGATAATATAAAGATAAGGGGCCCAGCCTTCATAGACTCTGGGAGGTATCTGCGCCATTACCACCATGATGACCAGGCCCATGGCGATTTGACCGACCTTACGCTCCATCATGCCAATATCCTGGCCACTGGCGCTCCAGATAACCAGTGAGCTGTAAACCAGCAGCGCCAGCAAAATAAGCAACATCGTGGGATCGATGTGTATTTTATCCCAGAACGTTTTTTTGTTCGGATTATCCGTCACGATTATTGGTCCTCAGCTGCGGCAGCCACCGGGTTTTCCGCAGGCAGATTGGTGTTGTTGTCGCCCAACATAATATGGTCAAGGATCTGGCGCATAATGGTACCTACAGCCGGACCGGCGCCGCCGTTTTCGAGGATTATCGCGACAGCGACCTCAGGTTTATCGTAGGGCGCGAATGCCGTCATCAGCTTATGGTCGCGTAAACGCTCGGCAATTTTATGGGCATTATAGGTTTCATTAGCCTTCAGGCCGAAGACCTGAGCGGTACCGGATTTCGCGGCAATTTTATACGGCGCACCGGCAAAATACTTATGCGCGGTACCGTTTGGACGGTTTGCCACGCCGTACATACCGTCTTTAGCTATTTCCCAATAACCAGAATGAATGTCACCAACAGGCGGTTCATGTGGCTGAACCCACGGAACTTTTTTACCGTTCTCCGTAGTGCTCATCAGCAGGTGCGGGACTTTTACCATGCCGTCGTTGATAAGAATCATCAGCGCTTTGCTCATCTGGATAGGCGTCGCTGTCCAGTAACCCTGGCCGATGCCCACCGGAATTGTATCACCCTGGTACCACGGTTTTTTGAACCGTTTTTGCTTCCATTCACGCGTCGGCATGTTACCGGCACGTTCTTCGGCAAGATCGATGCCCGTATAATGGCCGTAGCCGAACTTACTCATCCACTCTGAAAGACGGTCTATCCCCATATCATAGGCGATTTGGTAGAAAAACGTATCCGCAGACTCCTCGAGAGAGCGGGTGATGTTCAGATGGCCATGCCCCCACTTTTTCCAGTCGCGGTAACGTTTTTCAGAACCGGGCAATTGCCACCAGCCGGGGTCGAACAGTCCGGTATTGCGGGTAATTACGCCTGCACTTAATGCGGATACCGCCACGTAAGGTTTAACAGTTGATGCAGGGGGGTAAACACCTTGCGTCGCGCGGTTAACCAGCGGGGTATTGGGGTCATTGAGTAACCCTGAATAATCTTTACTGGAGATACCATCCACAAACAGGTTGGGATCGTAGCTGGGCATCGAAACCAGAGCCAGAACGCCGCCGGTACGCGGGTCTGTGACCACCACGGCGGCGCGACTGCCTGCCAGCAACGTTTCAATATACTGCTGGAGTTTCAGATCAAGCGTCAGATAGATATCGTGCCCGGCCTGTGGTGCGACTTCTTTCAGCTGGCGAATCACGCGACCACGGTTATTTACTTCAACTTCTTCGTAACCGGTCTGACCATGAAGAACATCTTCGTAATAACGTTCAATACCCAGTTTGCCGATATCGTGGGTGGCGGCGTAGTTGGCGAGCTTGCCATCTTTGTCCAGGCGTTCAACGTCTTTATCGTTAATTTTCGAGACATAGCCAATGACGTGGGTCAGCGCAGAGCCGTAGGGATAGTAACGACGCTTGTAGCCTTTGACTTCCACACCGGGAAAACGATATTGATTGACGGCGAAGCGCGCCACCTGAACTTCAGTCAGGTTGGTTTTCACCGGAATGGAGGTGAAACGATGGGAACGTGCGCGCTCTTTCTTAAAGGTGGCAATATCGTCGTCATTCAGATCAACCACTTCCCGCAGCGCATCCAGCGTTTGCTGAACGTTATCGACCTTCTCAGGCATCATTTCTATTTGGTAAATGGTGCGGTTGAGGGCCAAAGGGATGCCGTTGCGGTCATAAATAATGCCGCGACTGGGCGCAATGGGCACCAGTTTGATGCGGTTTTCGTTTGAACGGGTCTGATAATCGGTGAAACGAACGATTTGAAGATTATAAAGGTTGGCGATCAGCACGCCAGTGAGCAGCAAAATCCCCAAAAAAGCAACCAGCGCCCGACGCACAAACAGCGCGGACTCAGCCGTATAGTCGCGAAAAGAATTCTGTAGTTTCATCCGCTGCTTAATCTACTCAAGACTCAATGATCACTCACGGTGATAAGGGTGGTTGGTGGTAATGCTCCACGCCCTGTACAGACTCTCTGCCACCAAAACCCGAACAAGAGGATGGGGAAGGGTTAATGCAGAGAGTGACCAGCTTTGCTCCGCGGCAGCTTTACAGGCAGGGGATAAACCTTCCGGTCCGCCAATCAGCAGACTTACGTCACGGCCATCCAGTTTCCAGCGTTCCAGCTCGACCGCCAACTGTGGCGTGTCCCAGGGTTTCCCAGGGATATCAAGGGTGACGATGCGATTTTTGCCCGCGGCAGCCAGCATCTGTTCACCCTCTTTATCGAGTATGCGTTTAATGTCCGCGTTCTTGCCGCGTTTTCCTGCCGGGATCTCGATTAGCTCAAAAGGCATGTCTTTTGGAAACCGGCGGAGATACTCTGTAAAACCGGTTTGCACCCAGTCAGGCATTTTCGTACCCACAGCGACAAGTTGCAGCTTCACTCATTAACTCCAGAGTTTTTCCAGTTCATACAGGCGACGGCTTTCTTCCTGTAAAACGTGGACAATCACTTCGCCGAGATCAACGACGATCCAGTCCGCCACGTTCTCACCTTCAACGCCAAGCGGCAGCAGGCCGGCAGCGCGAGATTCCTGAACAACATGGTCAGCGATAGACATAACATGACGGCTGGACGTGCCGGTACAGATAATCATGCAGTCAGTGATGCTGGATTTGCCCTGAACGTCTAAGGCGATGATGTCTTGACCTTTCAGGTCATCAATTTTGTCGATTACAAAATCCTGAAGTGCTTTACCCTGCAAGTGTTCCCCCTGGGTGAAAAGAGTTAAAAACGCCTGTTAGTATACCTGAACCAGAGGCGATATCGGGACAAATGTCTCCGAAAGCGTTTTTGAAGTGGGCTATCATCCCACCCCACGCAACAGAATGCATCGCCATTTTTGTAAAACAATTTCTGCAAAGCTCTGAAGGGCGGGAAAAGTCAGGCTGCGGAGAATAGCAGCCTGTCATGGGGTGTCAATGGGCGCGAGGCCCTTCGGCAGAAAAAACAGCGTATTCACTCCCCCTCATGCCATACGGCCCGGCTGTTTAACACTTTCAGTACCGCAAAATCGTCACAGAAATCAATCGCGCTCCAGCAACCCTGCTCAACGCGAAAATGCCACATTGATGCCGCTGGCATTGACAGGAGTCGGGCGATCAGCACGCTGAGTACGCCCTGATGGCTAACCACCAGTAGGTTCTGTGCATCTTTATAATCAGCAAGTTGAGCAATGAAACGTTCAACACGTTGTGAAAACGCCTGAAAACCTTCGCCGTTAGTGGGGGTCGCATTCTGCCAGTCGTTACACCACAAGGCGTAGTTTTCTGCGTCTTCACGCGCCAGATCGCGATGATGGCGCATTTCCCAGTCACCAAAGAACATCTCATTGAGTTCGGGCATGATGCGGTGCGGAACGGCGCGCCCCGCCAAGACTAACTGAGTGGTATGGCGAGCGCGCTCAAGCTCGCTGCAGAGGACGTGTTCGAAAGGAACGTTACGTAACAGTGCTGCCAGCGTTTCAGCTTGAGTGATTCCCCGCGCGGTAAGCGACGTGGGAGCATGCCCGCTGTATAACCCGGCAACATTGGCTTCCGTTTCTCCGTGTCGTACTAACCAAAGTCTCATTTTTTCCTCGTGAGGCTATTCGCACAAAACATGATGTTGGCCCTGATTGCGCAGAGATTTTTCAATAAAATACCCTTTTTTAACTGGAGTGGCACGATGTCTTTATTGAAGAGCGCGCATGGTGGTAATACCCGGGAAGCCGCCGCATTATTGGGCATCCTGCCTGAGCAATTGCTGGATTTTAGCGCGAATATTAACCCGCTGGGTATGCCAGCAAGCTTAAAACGCGCGCTGATCGACAATTTGGACCGTGCTGAGCACTATCCGGACGTAGACTACGCTCATCTGCATGCCGCGCTGGCGGAGCATCATCACATTCCTGCTTCGTGGATCCTTGCCGGTAACGGGGAAACGGAGTCGATCTTTACGTTGGTTAATGGCCTTAAGCCGCGTCATGCGATGATCGTTACCCCTGGATTTGCTGAATACCGCCGGGCATTGCAATGGGGTGAATGTGCAATACACGAGTTTGCACTGCGCGAAGAGGATGGCTGGCAGCTGTCCGGGGCGATTCTCGACGCGCTCACCCCGGAGTTGGATTGCCTGTTCCTGTGTACACCTAACAATCCAACCGGGTTGTTGCCCGATAACCGCCTGCTGTTGGAGATAGCACAGCGCTGTGAACTACTCGGCATCGCGCTGATCCTTGATGAAGCGTTTATCGATTTTATCGCCGGGGAACAGGGATTCATCCCGCTGTTGCAAGATAATCCACACATCTGGGTATTGCGTTCGTTAACCAAATTTTATGCAATACCCGGGCTGCGGCTGGGGTATCTGGTTAACAGCAACGAGCAGGCCGTAGCACACCTGCGCAGTCGGCAGATGCCCTGGTCAATCAATGCTTTTGCCGCACTGGCGGGCGAAATGATTCTCTACGATAGCGCCTATCAGCAGGCGACATGGGAGTGGCTGGAGCATGAGGGAAATCGTTTCGATCAACAGCTGCAAAAGCTGCCTGGCCTGACTGTGTATCCCGGACAGGCAAATTATCGCCTGCTACGCTGCGATAGACCGGGTTTAGATTTGCAGAAATCATTACTGGAACAGCATGTATTGATCCGCAGTTGCGCCAATTATCCGGGGTTGGATGCGCGCTACTACCGGGTGGCGGTCCGTGGCCTTGAAGAGAATAACCGTTTGCTGGCGGCATTACGCCATGCGCTTAGCGGTACAGCCCTTGCTGATTGATATAGTCCAGAACGGAACCGGGCAATAGGTCGTCGCATGGCTCGCCTTTTTCGATACGCTCGCGAATAAGCGTGGCGGAAATATTGAACCACGGCGTTTCGGCCAGATAAATTTTTCCTGAGGGAAGGTTGTGTAGGTCATCTGGCGAGTGGGTCAGATGACGTTCCAGCCATTGCTGATGCCGCTCCTGAACCATTTCCAGCGGATACCCCGGACGTCGACATACGATGAGGTGGGTATTGTCCAGAATGGTGTCGGAGTCGTGCCAGGAGGGGAAAGTGAGCAGTGAGTCCTGACCGATAATAAACGCCAGCGGCGCTTGTGGTCCTTGTTCCTCGCGCCACTCTTTTAACGTCTGCGCGGTGTAAGAAGCGGTATCACGTTTTAGCTCACGTTCATCCAGAATAAACAAAGGTTTATCAGCGATTGCCAGCTCAAGCATCTGTTTACGCTGTGCGCTGGTGGCTTCTGGCTGCGCACGATGCGGAGGCACATTATTGGGCATGATAATCACCCGTGACAGGCCAATCAGATTAGCCAGAATTTCCACGGGTTTTAAATGACCATAATGCACCGGATCAAAGGTGCCGCCGAACAACGCCTGTAATGATTTCATATCAACCATCAATAAAAACATCTGCCAGCGATTTATGGCAGAGTAACAGGGAAAGTCCCTCAAGCTCCGCCCACACTGACTGACCATAGTCTTGTTTAAGCGTAATTTCCGTGCGCGTTAACAACTGTACAGCTTGACGTAATTGCTCAGGCGACAACCTGTTTAGCGCATCGCCCATCATGCCACGGCGGTTTTGCCATACCCGGTGCTTATCAAACAATGCGCGTAATGGCGTATGGGCTGATTGCCGTTTCAGGTTTACCAGCAGCAATAATTCACGCTGTAGGGTACGCAGCAGAATAACGGGTTCGCTGCCTTCAAGGCGTAGTTGCTGCAAAATGTGCAACGCGCGCTTACTTTTGCCCATCAGTAGCGCATCCACCCAATGAAAAGGGGTAAAGTGTGCCGCATCGTTAACCGCTTGCTCCACGCGAGGTAGCGTGAGTTTGCCATCAGGCCACAGCAACGATAAGCGCTCCAGCGCCTGCGCCAAGGCTAACAGATTACCTTCATAGCAATAGCATAATAGCTGATTGGCTGCGTCATCTAACTGCAGGTTGCTTTGTTTCGCTCTGGCGGCAACCCAGCGTGGAAGCTGTGCCTGCTCTGGCGTCTGGCAGCTAACCTGAACCGTATTATTTGCCAGTCCGGTATACCACGTGGCGTTTTCCTGCGCTTTGGTCAGCTTGTTGCCGCGAATAATCAGCAGCAGATCGTCATGCAGCAGGCTGGTCAGCGTGGTGAGCTGTTCGCTAATGGCAGCATTTGGGCCATTTTCAGGCAGTTGCAGAAGTAATGTCTGACGGCTGGCAAACAGGCTCATGGCCTGGCAGAGGGAAAAAATAGCCCCCCAGTCAGTGCTGGTATCGAGAGTGAAGGTGTGGTGTTCTTCGAACCCTTGTGTGGCAGCGGCCAGACGGACAGCATCCTGGCTTTCCTGCAACAATAGGGGATCGTTGCCCAATAATAAATACGCCGCGCGCAGCCCTTCTTTGAGCTGTGCGCGGAGTTGTTCAGGGTACAACTTGAGCATCAGTTACCCAGCGTGGTGGAAACACGCGCCGGAGAAGACGTTGGCGCTGCTATGTTGTTCTCAGCAGGTTTTACGTCATCACTGGATGACTGAACGTCAGCAACATGTACGCTTGGCAGTTTACGAATCAACTGTTCGGCCGCTTTGTCATACATCTCTTTAACGATCATCTCCTGCTCATTATCCTTCGCCAGTGCCGCCTGTGGGTTGTCAAAGAACGAGCGGAAGACGGTGGCGTTGATCGGGTAAATGTCATGACCCGGAATCAGCACTGAGGCACTGACCGACATCACCATCTGGTATTCAGCCGTTTGACCGTTCTGGAATACAGACGCCGTATCCTGCGAAATGCTGACTGCACCAAGGCGCAGGGACGGAACGTCTTTACGCATTGAACCGTCTTCAAGCAATGTTACACCGTTCAGACGCAACTGGTTACGAACTGCACGACTTAATGGGCCGTTCGGATCGCCAGAGTTCAGAATCATAGTTTTCATCGTAGCTGGCACCTGTGTAGTACTACGCAGATGCCAGCCACACCCGGCGGTGACCAGCACCACCAGGGATAACAACAATGTTGTCAGATGTCGCACGCTTCCTCCCGCGCTTAGCCAACGACCAGATTGAGGAGTTTACCCGGTACATAAATCACTTTACGCACGGTAACGCCATCAAGATATTTTGCCACCAGGTGTTCCTGGCCAGCACGCTCACGAACCTGCTCTTCGGTGGCGTTTACCGGGACGGTAATTTTACCACGGACTTTACCGTTTACCTGAACCACAACCAGCGTTGAGTCTTCGACCATTGCGCTTTCGTCAGCAACCGGCCACGGTGCGTTGTCGATATCGCCTTCGCCTTTCAGCGCTTGCCACAAGGTGAAGCAAACATGTGGGGTGAACGGGTTAAGCATGCGCACAACGGCCAGCAACGCTTCCTGCATCAGAGCTCTGTCCTGCTCGTCTTCTTGCGGTGCTTTCGCCAGCTTGTTCATCAGTTCCATAATTGCCGCAATAGCGGTGTTAAAGGTCTGACGACGACCGATATCATCGGTTACTTTGGCGATGGTTTTGTGAACATCGCGACGCAGTGCTTTCTGATCTTCGCTCAATACGTCAACGTTCAGGGCGGCAACATCACCTTTGCTGGTGTGTTCGTAAACCAGTTTCCAGACACGTTTCAGGAAGCGGTTTGCCCCTTCAACGCCGGATTCTTGCCATTCCAGAGTCATGTCAGCCGGAGAGGCGAACATCATGAATAGACGCACGGTGTCCGCGCCGTAGCGCTCAACCATTACTTGCGGGTCGATACCGTTGTTTTTCGACTTGGACATCTTGCTCATGCCGGTATACACCAGTTCATGACCTTCGGCGTCCTGCGCCTTCACGATACGACCTTTCTCGTCACGTTCAACGATCGCATCAACCGGAGAAACCCAGTTACGTTCGCCATTGGCGCCGACGTAGTAGAAGGCATCAGCCAGTACCATACCCTGACACAGCAGCTGTTTAGCCGGTTCGTCAGAGTCCACCATACCCGCGTCGCGCATCAGCTTGTGGAAGAAGCGGAAGTAGAGCAGGTGCATGATGGCGTGTTCAATCCCACCGATGTAGATGTCAACCGGCAGCCAGTAGTTAGCGGCCTTAGAGTCCAGCATGCCTTCCTGATACTGCGGGCAAGTGTAGCGAGCGTAGTACCATGAAGATTCCATGAAGGTATCAAACGTGTCGGTTTCACGCAGCGCAGGCATGCCGTTAACGGTGGTTTTTGCCCACTCTGGATCGGCTTTGATCGGGCTGGTGATACCGTCCATGACGACATCTTCCGGCAGAATGACCGGCAACTGATCTTCTGGCGTTGGCAGCACGGTGCCATCTTCCAGCGTGACCATCGGGATTGGCGCACCCCAGTAACGCTGGCGGGAAACGCCCCAATCGCGCAGACGGTAGTTTACTTTACGCTCACCTACACCTTTTTCGACCAACTTGTCGGCAATGGCGTTAAAGGCGGCTTCGAAGGCCAGACCGTCAAACTCACCAGAGTTAAACAGCACGCCTTTCTCAGTCAGTGCCTGCTCAGACAGGTCCGGCTCTGAGCCGTCTGCTGCCAGAATAACTGGCTTAATGCTCAGACCATATTTAGTTGCAAACTCGTAGTCGCGTTGATCGTGGCCCGGAACGGCCATTACCGCACCTGTGCCATATTCCATCAGTACGAAGTTTGCCGCCCAAACCGGGATCTCTTCGCCGGTCAGTGGGTGAATCGCTTTGAAGCCGGTGTCGACGCCTTTCTTCTCCATGGTCGCCATTTCAGCTTCAGCAACCTTGGTGTTTCGGCATTCGTCAATGAAGGCAGCCAGTTCTGGGTTGTTCGCGGCGGCTTTCTGCGCCAGCGGGTGACCTGCGGCTACGGCCAGATAGGTCGCACCCATAAAGGTGTCCGGGCGGGTGGTGTAAACGGTCAGCGTGTTGTCGTAACCGTTAACGTCGAAGGTGATTTCCACGCCTTCAGAACGGCCAATCCAGTTGCGCTGCATGGTTTTAACGGTGTCTGGCCAGTGATCCAGGTTATCCAGATCACGCAGCAGTTCGTCAGCGTAAGCGGTAATTTTGATGAACCACTGTGGGATCTCTTTACGCTCAACCTTGGTGTCGCAGCGCCAGCAACAACCGTCGATAACTTGTTCGTTTGCCAGTACGGTCTGGTCGTTAGGGCACCAGTTGACCGCAGACGTTTTCTTGTACACCAGACCTTTTTTGTACAGCTCGGTGAAGAACTTTTGCTCCCAACGGTAATATTCCGGGGTGCAGGTCGCCAGCTCACGGCTCCAGTCATAGCCGAAGCCCAGCATTTTGAGCTGGTTTTTCATGTAAGCGATGTTGTCGTACGTCCACGGTGCGGGTGCGGTGTTGTTTTTTACCGCAGCGCCTTCCGCAGGCAGACCGAACGCATCCCAGCCAATAGGCTGCAGGACGTTTTTACCCAGCATACGTTGGTAGCGGGCGATTACGTCACCGATGGTGTAGTTACGTACGTGGCCCATGTGTAGTCGACCAGAAGGATAGGGAAGCATAGACAGGCAGTAATACTTCTCTTTGCTCTCGTCTTCGGTAACTTCAAATGTGCGCTTCTCATCCCAGTGAAGCTGTACTTTGGATTCTATCTCTTCCGGGCGGTATTGCTCTTGCATGGCAGCCAGTGGTCCTGTTTTCGATACAGCTACAAACGTAGCTTTAGATGTGGTGTTTAAGATCCGCATAGCATAGCCCAAACGTCCGCGTCAAAACAGCCTTTCGCGCATTCAGCATTGAATTCCCGCAAGGATAAATATTGCACGAATTTACATACTCTGTGGACAGTCTTGCAAAGCGTAGCGTAAATAACGTCTATTATTATAGACAGTTAACGACCCAGGAGGCGAAGCGATGAACAAGGTTGCTCAATATTACCGTGAACTGGTGACTTCACTTAGTGAACGTCTGCGCAATGGTGAACGCGATATCGATGCGCTGGTGGAGCAGGCGCGTCAGCGAGTTATGCAGACCGGGGAGTTAACGCGAACCGAGGTGGAAGAACTCACAAGGGCCGTCAGACGCGACCTCGAAGAGTTTGCGCTCAGTTATGAAGAGAGCCTTGATGAGGAGACTGACAGCGTCTTTATGCGGGTCATCAAGGAGAGTATCTGGCAGGAACTGGCAGATATTACCGATAAAACGCAGCTCGAATGGCGCGAAGTGTTCCAGGATCTCAGCCATCACGGTGTTTATCACAGCGGTGAAGTGGTTGGGCTGGGTAATCTGGTTTGCGAGAAGTGCCATTTCCACTTAGCCGTTTACACACCGGATGTGCTGCCGCTGTGCCCGAAATGCGGTCACGATCAGTTCCAGCGTCGACCGTTTGAACCGTGATTTTGTACCGGATGGCATCGCCATCCGGCAATTCATCAGGCGTAAAACTTCAGACGTTCGGCCAGCAGATCCACAAATCCTTCGCGATCCACATCCACCATCACCGTGGCGTTGGGTTTATTTCCACTGAGGAAAAAGTAATCCACCACGGTCATGCCTTGCGTGTATTTTCCCTGCGTCTCTACGCCGACCCAGCGTTCAACGGTAGTGAATAGTTCCGGTTTCAGCAGCCAGGCGATGGTGCACGGGTCGTGCAGTGGTGCACCGACGAACCCCCACTTCTCGTCTTTGTGATACTCGAGAAAGAAATCCAGTAATTCAGCAACAATCGTCGAAATGGGATTGCCAATAGCGCGGAGTCGCTCGGTATCTTCACGATGAATTTGCGCTTTATGCGTGACATCAAGTCCGGCCATCACCACCGGAATACCTGACTGAAACACAATCTCTGCCGCTTCGGGATCAACGTAAATATTGAACTCGGCGGCGGGTGTCCAGTTTCCCAGACTCATCGCACCACCCATAATCACGATGCGAGCGATTTTATTGTGCAGTTCAGGATGGCTGTTCAGTAGCAATGCCACGTTAGTTTGCGGGCCGGTTGACACAATAGTGACCGGTTCAGGGCTTTCACGCAGGGTTTTCGCCATCAGTTCAACGGCGGTACAGCGCTGTGGTGCGAAGGCGGGTTCCGGGAGCGCTGGGCCGTCCAGACCGCTCTCACCGTGAACGTTATCGGCAATAATCAGTTCACGCATCAGTGGCTTCACCGCGCCACCGGCGACGGGAATATCCGTACGGTTGAGCAGCGTTAGCATGCGCAATACGTTACGCAGCGTTTTGTCGGGTGTCTGGTTACCGGCAGATGAGGTTATCGCTTTCACATCCAGTTCAGGTGAGGCGAGGGCGAGAACAATTGCGATAGCGTCGTCATGACCTGGATCGCAATCAAACAGGATCGGAAGTGCCATTGTTGCTCCTTGTAAGTGGGACTTTGTGACAAGGTTAACGCTGGGCTGAACGTGTTTCGAGAAGCGAAGAGATAAAGCGTGAGGTGGCGCGCACATAGACGCGCGCGCCAGCAAGATTAGTGCAGGATTTTCGCGAGGAAGTCTTTGGCTCGGTCCGATTTCGGATTGGCGAAGAACTCTTCTTTCGGAGAGTCTTCAACAATCTTCCCTTCATCCATGAAGATCACCCGGTTCGCCACTTTACGCGCAAAGCCCATTTCATGGGTGACCACCATCATGGTCATACCTTCATGGGCCAGTTCAACCATGACGTCCAGCACCTCGTTGATCATTTCTGGATCGAGCGCCGACGTTGGTTCATCAAACAGCATGGCAATGGGATCCATACACAGCGCCCGGGCAATGGCTACGCGCTGCTGCTGCCCGCCGGAAAGCTGAGCCGGAAACTTTTCAGCATGTGCAGATAACCCCACACGTTCAAGCAGCTTTTGCGCTTTTTCGCGTGCTGGTGTTTTATCGCGCTTGAGCACTTTCACCTGGGCCAGCGTCAGGTTTTCGATGATCGACAAATGTGGGAACAGTTCAAAGTGCTGGAAGACCATACCTACGCGGGAACGCAGTTTGGCCAGATCGGTTTTTTTGTCATTCACGACGGTACCATCAACGGTGATCACACCCTTCTGTACAGGTTCCAGACCGTTTACCGTTTTGATAAGCGTTGACTTACCTGAACCCGACGGACCGCAGACCACGACCACTTCACCTTTTTTGACTTCCGTGGAGCAGTCGGTCAGCACCTGAAAGTGACCATACCATTTAGAAACATTGTTCAGGGTAATCATTAAACTGTCCTTTTCTTCAAATAGCTGACCAACAACGATGCGCTCAGACTGAATACAAAATATACGGCGCCAGCGAACAGGATCATCTCGACCTGTGTGCCGTCACGCTCGCCAATGGTGGAGGCGGTGCGGAAGAAATCTGCCAGACTCAATACATAGACCAGCGAGGTATCCTGAAACAGGACGATGCCCTGAGTGAGCAGCAACGGCACCATCGCGCGAAATGCCTGCGGCAATATGATGAGCTTCATCGACTGCCAGTGGGTCATCCCTAACGCCAGCGCGGCGCTGGACTGTCCACGAGAGATACTCTGGATACCGGCACGGATAATCTCTGAGTAGTACGCCGCTTCAAACATTGAAAACGCCACCATTGCTGAGATCAGGCGAATATCGGTTTTCGGTGACAGGCCTAATACGTTCTGTAAAAAACCTGGAACAATCAGGTAAAACCACAGCAGCACCATCACCAGTGGAATGGAGCGGAAGACGTTAACGTAGATCTTCGCAAACCAGGCAATGGGTGCGAAGCTGGACAGACGCATTACCGCAAGGATGGTTCCCCAGACGATGCCGATAATAACCGCCGTGACGGTAATTTTTAGCGTGATAAGCAGCCCATCCAGCAGATACGGCAGGGAGGGGACAATTGAACTCCAGTCAAATTCGTACATTATTTGCCTCCCAAATTGCCCGGCAGGCGAGTTTTACGTTCAACCAGATTCATCACCAGCATAATAAAGGCGTTAATCAATACGTAGGCAAGGGTGATCGCCGTAAACGACTCCCAGGCGTGGGCAGAATAATCCAGCAGTTTGCCTGCCTGCGCCGCCATATCCACCAGACCAATGGTCGAGGCGATGGCGGAGTTTTTCACCAGGTTCATCATCTCTGACGTCATCGGCGGCACAATCACGCGGTAGGCGTTAGGCAGCAGAACATAGCGATAGGCCTGCGGTAGCGTCAGCCCCATCGCCAGCGCAGCGTTTTTTTGCCCACGAGGGAGTGACTGAATTGCAGCGCGTACCTGTTCACAAACGCGGGCGGCAGTAAACAGCCCCAGGCAGAGCATTGATGAGAGGAAGAACTGAATGTTGGGATCCAACTCAGCCTTGAACCACATGCCTATATTTTCCGGCAGCAGTTCGGGGATCACCAGATACCAGGTAAAAAACTGTACGATTAAAGGAACGTTACGAAACAGTTCAACGTACAACGTGCCAATCCCGGAAAGAAAACGATTGGGAACGGTGCGTAAGATGCCGAATAAGGAACCGATCAGAAAAGCGATAATCCAGGCGGTGATAGATAACGCGACGGTGACCTGGAAGCCGCTCCAGAGCCAGCCGAGATAGGTGGTGTTGCCGAACGGGGCTTCTTGTAAAAAAATACCCCAGTTCCAGTCTATAGACATAAATCTACTCCAGAAAAAAAAGGGTAGCAGTGCTACCCTCGAAGATTGTTGAGAAGCTCATTTTTCGCGCTGAGTGGGGAACGACCACTCAACGTATAGTCTGTCCATGCTTCCCGACAATCGTGAGGGCAAGGTGAACTCGCCCCATTTCGTTTTAGTTAGTTAAGTGCTTTATCATTCGGTTCTTTGAACAGGGCTTTCATCTCACTCGACAGTTCGAAATTCATGTTCAGGTTCTTCGGTGGAATTGGGTTTTTAAACCACTTATCAAACCATTTCTCCGCTTCGCCTGAGGTTTGTGCCTGCGCAATGGTGTCATCCATCAGTTTTTTGAATGCCGCGTCGTCTTTACGCAGCATACAGCCGTAGGCTTCCTGAGATTGCGGCTTGCCGACGATCTCCCAGTTGTCCGGCTTCTTCGCCTTCGCGCGTTCGCCTGCCAGCAGGGCATCATCCATCATAAAGGCAACGGCGCGACCACTTTCCAGGGTGCGGAAAGAGTCACCGTGGTCTTTGGCGCTGATGATGCGCATATCCATTTTTTGCTCTTCATTTAGCTTATGCAGCAGCACTTCCGAGGTGGTACCGGAAGTCACGACCACCGCTTTGCCTTTCAGGTCGGCGAAATCTTTGATGTCGCCGCCTTTTTTCGCCAGCAGACGGGTGCCGACAACGAATATGGTGTCAGAAAACGCCGCTTGCTTCTGGCGCTCAACGTTGTTGGTGGTGGAGCCACACTCAAAGTCAAAGGTGCCGTTTTGCAGCAGCGGGATACGGTTCTGGGAGGTAATCGGAATCAGCTTCACCTGCAGGTCAGGCTTGTTCAGCTTTTTCTTCACGGCCTCAACAATTGCGTTGGAGTAATCCTGTGAATAACCGACCACTTTTTGCTGATTATCGTAATAGGAGAACGGGACCGAGGATTCACGGTGTCCGACGACGATCACGCCATTTTTAGCGATCTTATCCAGCGTACTGCCTGCCGCAGGGGCGGCATCTTCCGCGTGCGCCAGACCGGCAGACATTCCCATAACCAGCATGGCTGTGGCGAGCTTACGTAATTGCATATCCAACTCCTTTATCGTCTGCGCCAGGGACGCATTGATACCCATTGTGATGTTGTTATTGTTTGCTACTTAAAAGTGCAGTCTTGTATATGTTTGTTAACATTTAGTTTGGATGAATGTAAAGAATTTGCTGTGTTATTGTTTATTTTTGCGAAGTGCGCCGCACCATTTGGGGGCAAAAATATCTTGTTGCACTTGTCAGGTGCTACCTGTGCTCAACTTTGGTGCGACCAGGTTGCACATTCAACCAAAACAGCGTTTGCCTTGTATAACAAAGCAATAGGCATGCCAGAATGGAAAGCGGGATGTGTTATGTTGGCCGGATAAGCGAATCGTTATCCGGCCTGGGAAGGAAGGTTATTTACGGCGCTGACGCAGGCTCATTACGATCGCGCCAAAGCCAAAGAGTGCGCTAAGCAGCCAGAGCGGCCAGTTCCCGGTACGCGCATACGGCGTGAGACCCGTTGTCGGGGTGACGCTGGTGGTCAGTACCTGACGGGTAAACTGTGGGATCATGTCCTGAACGTCACCCTGTGGGCCAATCACCGCCGTGATGCCATTGTTCGTGCTACGCAGCAGCGGACGCGCCAGCTCCAGCGACCGCATGCGCGCCATCTGGAAGTGCTGCCACGGACCAATGGATTTGCCAAACCAGGCATCGTTGGAGATGGTCAACAAATAGTCCGTATCCGGGCGGAAGTTATCCCGAACCTGTTCGCCAAGAATAATTTCGTAGCAGATTGCCGCCGTCAGCTTGAAGCCGTGCGCCTGCAACTGTGGCTGCACATACGGCCCACGGCTGAAGGAAGACATTGGCAGGTCAAAGAACGGCGCCAGCGGGCGTAGAATCGATTCCAGCGGTACAAACTCACCAAATGGGACAAGGTGATTTTTGTTGTAGCGATTCGTGGAATCGTAGCTGTACGGACTGTCTTTACCCAATGTGATGATAGTGTTGTAGGTATCGTAGCGGTTTTGCTTGTTAAGGCGTGCGTCAACAATACCGGTGATCAACGTGCTATTTTTGGATTTTAGCAGGTCATCCATCATGCCGAGGAAACGCTGTTGATTGATCTCCAGATCCGGAATTGCGGATTCCGGCCAGATGATCAACTGTGATTTCCCCATCTCGGGTTGCGTGGCACCAAGGTAAATCTTCAGTGTGTTGATGAGCTGATTTTCATCCCACTTCAGCGACTGCGGGATGTCACCTTGCACCATAGAAACCTGGATAGTTTTTTCTGGTTCAAGCGTATACCACTGGATATAGCGCAGCGGGAAGGGCAGTGCGAAAAGCACTACGGCAGCGACCAAGGGACGCCAGTTGCGTGTGACTAACGCTAACGCCAGTAGTCCGCTGACCATCATCAGCAGGAAGTTAATCGCCTCAACGCCCATGACTGGCGCCAGGCCTTTTAGTGGTCCGTCAATTTGGCTGTAACCAAACTGTAACCACGGGAAACCGGTCAGCACCCAGCCGCGCAGGAATTCGGTTATCTGCCAGACAACGGGTGCAGCAATGGCGACGCGTAGCCAGGTTGTTTTGGGCCACAGGCGTGACAGAATGCCGGCAAACAGACCCGTGTAGAGCGAGAGGTATGCGGCAAGCAGTACCACAAGGAACACGTTAACCGGGCCAGGCATACCGCCAAACTGTGCAATGCTGACATAGACCCAGTTGATACCAGAGCCAAAAAGCCCCAGTCCCCAGGCGTAGCCGATAGCGGCAGACTGGAGCGGGCGGCGGTTGAAGGTGAGGGCCTGCAGGCCCATCAGCGAAATAATCGCCGCAGGCCAGATGTCATACGGAGAAAAAGCCAGCGTCCCGCAGGCACCGAATAATAACGCCAGCAGCAGGCGAATGCGCTGGCGTTCAATCAATGGGGCAAATGCCATGTAGTCTTTGATCCAGTTTCGGGTTTATTCGTCCAGTTTTGGCTGGGGTGAGTCGTCCGGAATTCTGACATGAACCTGAATAATACGACGGCTGTCGGCCATTGCCACTTTGAACTGGTAACCATCAATGTCGATGCTCTCCCCACGCGCGGGCAGATGACCAAAGGCCTGCATCACCAGACCGCCAATAGTATCAACTTCTTCGTCGCTAAAGTGGGTGCCGAAGGCTTCGTTGAAGTCTTCAATCGGCGCCAGCGCACGAATGGTCCAGGTGTGGCGACTGAGTTGACGGAAATCGATATCGTCTTCTTCGTCGTATTCATCTTCGATTTCACCGACGATCAGTTCGAGAATGTCTTCAATGGTCACCAGACCCGAGACGCCGCCGAACTCGTCAATGACGATAGCCATATGGTACCGCTGAGAGCGGAACTCTTTCAGCATGCGGTCAACACGCTTGCTCTCAGGTACGACAACCGCCTGGCGTAACACTTTCTCCATGCTGAAGGCTTCGGCATCGCTGCGCATAAACGGCAGCAGATCTTTGGCCATCAGAATCCCTTCTATGTGATCTTTGTCTTCGCTGATCACCGGGAAACGCGAGTGGGCAGACTCGATGATGACATCAAGACATTCATCCAGGGTCTGGTTGCGTTTCAAAGTGATCATCTGGGAACGGGGGATCATGATGTCACGAACGCGCTGGTCCGCAATGTCCATCACCCCTTCGAGCATATCGCGCGTATCTTCATCGATAAGGTCGTTTTGTCCGGAATCACGGATCAGCTCCAACAGTTCGTCGCGGTTTTTCGGTTCACCGTGGAAAAGTTGGCTCAGTAACAGGGAAAAGAATCCCTTTTTGCTGTGTAAGGTGTCACTACTGTGTGAATTGTCGTCGCTCATGGCGTCGTATGGGTTCTCATGTTAGTTAATAGGTGGCTCAAGGCACGTAAACTCAGTGCCTGGCGTCGTGACCTGTTACCGGCTTTACCGGCAGCAGGTTATTCCTTCTCGGCAATGTACGGATCCTCATAGCCCAGAGCAAGCATAATCTCTGTTTCAAGGGATTCCATTTCTTCCGCTTCGTCGTCTTCGATATGGTCGTAGCCTAATAGATGCAGGCTACCGTGTACCACCATGTGCGCCCAGTGGGCCTCAAGTGGTTTTCCTTGTTCCTGGGCTTCCTTTTCAACGACCTGACGACAGATGATAAGGTCGCCCAGTAGCGGCAGTTCGATGCCCGGAGGGGCCTCAAACGGGAAGGACAGTACGTTGGTTGATTTGTCTTTCCCGCGATACGTCAGGTTCAGTTCGTGGCTTTCAGCGTCATCGACCAGACGAATGGTCACTTCTGACTCTTCCTGAAACTGCGGGATTACCGCATCCAGCCATGCCTGAAACTGGCTCTCATCCGGTAAACCGGCGTTATCTTCACATGCCAGTTGTAAATCGAGAATAACCTGACTCATTTTTGTTCCTGCTCCTGAGCTTCACGCTTGCGTTCCGCTGCCTGTTCGGCTTTACGTTTTTGTTCTGCTTCTTCCCAGGCTTCATACGCCGTCACGATACGGGCAACCACCGGATGGCGCACCACGTCTTCGCTATGGAAGAAATTAAAGCTAATCTCATCGACTTCAGCCAACACTTCGATGGCATGACGCAGACCTGATTTGGTGCTGCGCGGCAGGTCAATCTGGGTAATGTCACCGGTGATAACCGCTTTGGAATTGAAGCCGATACGTGTCAGGAACATTTTCATCTGTTCGATGGTGGTGTTCTGGCTTTCATCGAGGATGATGAAAGCATCGTTCAGCGTACGACCGCGCATATAAGCCAGCGGGGCGACTTCAATGACGTTACGCTCAATCAGCTTCTCGACCTTCTCAAAGCCGAGCATTTCGAACAGCGCGTCATACAGCGGGCGCAAATAGGGATCGACTTTTTGGCTGAGATCGCCTGGTAGGAAACCCAGTTTTTCACCGGCTTCAACCGCTGGACGCGTCAGCAGAATACGGCGAATTTCCTGTCGCTCAAGCGCATCGACTGCGGCGGCTACCGCCAGGTACGTTTTACCTGTACCTGCAGGACCCACGCCGAAGGTGATGTCATGATCGAGAATATTGGCGATGTACTGCGCCTGATTCGGCGTACGCGGTTTAATCACGCCGCGTTTGGTTTTGATGTTCACCGCTTTGCCAAATTCAGGCACGCTGTCAGCGCTCTGCTCAAGAACGCGGGCTTCTTTAATCGCCAGGTGAATTTGTTCGGGCTCAATGTCCTGGGTCTGACCGCGCATCGGTGCGGTATCGACGTACAGGCTGCGTAAAATATCTGCCGCAGCGGTAACGCAAATTGGGCGACCAGTTAGCTTAAAGTGATTATCACGGCGGTTAATTTCGATGCCGAGACGACGCTCCAGCTGTTTGATGTTGTCATCAAAAGGACCGCAAAGGCTCAACAGGCGGGCATTATCTGCGGGTTCAAGGGTAATTTCGCGAGTGTCTATGTTCAAACTGTTCCTCTTATGCTGAATATCGCCGGACGTTGAACATTTACCGGCATCTAAGGAAATTATTCACGCCACAGGGGAAAGGCGCAAGCATTGCTATGAAGATGGGGACGGTGGAAGATAATACAAGGCCCGCCCCGTCATACTTCAAGCCGCAGAGGCGTTGCCTGCACTCGCGCACCCCAGTCACATAGTTATCTATGCTCCTGGGGATTTGCTCGTTTGTCGCCTTCCTGCAACTCGAATTATTTAGGTGCTAGAGGAGGGGCGCTAGTGATTACGGCTGATAAATACCGACGCCGAGATCGTTTTCTTTGCGAGTACGCGCAATGACCGACTCCGGGGATTCTGCGATGCGCAGGCCCATTTCGTCTTCGGTACGCACCACTTTGCCGCGCAGGGAGTTGGTCCAGACGTCAGTAATTTCAACATCCACAAACTTACCGACCATATCCGGGGTGCCTTCAAAGTTAACCACGCGGTTATTTTCGGTACGACCAGACAGTTCCATCACGCTTTTACGTGACGTACCTTCGACCAGAATGCGTTGGGTGGTACCGAGCATACGACGGCTCCAGGCCATCGCCTGCTGGTTGATGCGATCCTGCAGGATATACAGACGTTGTTTCTTCTCTTCTTCCGGGACGTCGTCAACCATATCGGCAGCAGGCGTACCAGGACGTGCTGAGAAGATAAAGCTGTAGCTCATGTCGAAGTTGACGTCAGCAATCAGCTTCATGGTCTGTTCGAAATCTTGCGTGGTTTCGCCAGGGAACCCCACAATAAAGTCGGAGCTAATCTGAATATCCGGGCGCGCGGCGCACAGTTTACGGATGATCGCTTTGTATTCCAGTGCGGTATGGGTACGCCCCATCAGGTTCAGTACACGGTCTGAGCCACTCTGTACCGGCAGGTGCAGGAAGCTCACCAGCTCCGGCGTATCGCGGTAAACTTCAACGATATCATCGGTGAACTCAATCGGATGACTGGTGGTGAAGCGGATACGGTCGATGCCGTCGATCGCCGCCACCAGACGCAGTAAATCCGCGAATGAGCCGGTTGTACCGTCGTAGTTTTCACCGCGCCAGGCGTTAACGTTTTGTCCCAACAGGTTGACTTCACGTACACCCTGCGCCGCAAGTTGGGCGATTTCAAACAGGATGTCATCAGCCGGACGGCTGACTTCTTCACCACGGGTGTAGGGCACTACGCAGTAAGTGCAGTATTTGTTACAGCCTTCCATGATGGATACAAACGCGCTTGGACCTTCAGCACGCGGCTCCGGCAGACGGTCGAATTTTTCGATTTCCGGAAAACTGATATCAACCACCGGGCTACGTTTAACGCTTCCGCGAACCTTGTTGATCATCTCTGGCAGACGGTGCAGGGTTTGTGGCCCAAAAATAATATCGACGTAGTGCGCGCGTTGACGAATGTGATCGCCTTCCTGAGAGGCGACACAGCCACCAACGCCGATAATCAGATCCGGGTTTTTCTCTTTTAAGAGTTTCCAGCGACCTAACTGATGGAAAACTTTTTCCTGAGCCTTCTCGCGGATTGAGCAGGTATTCAGCAGCAGCACATCCGCTTCTTCCGCCACGTCGGTCAGTTGATACCCGTGAGTGGCATCCAGCAGATCGGCCATCTTCGATGAATCGTATTCGTTCATCTGACAGCCCCAGGTTTTAATATGGAGTTTTTTTGTCATCGACTTGCTCTTGCGAAATTGTGGCTGAAATGCAGGGCGCATAGTGTACTGCGTTGGCGCGGTTGTGACCAGTATGACGGATGTCAGCCTCAAGGGGTAAAAATCCTGTAAACTTACACAATACATGTAACAGGATGATTGACCATGACAAATCAACCAACGGAAGTTGCCATTGTCGGCGGGGGGATGGTCGGCGGCGCGCTGGCGCTTGGGCTGGCGCAACATGGATTTGCGGTGACGGTGATTGAGCATGCCGCACCTGCGCCGTTTGTGGCTGACAGCCAGCCTGATATCCGTAT
Source organism: Citrobacter tructae (assembly GCF_004684345.1). Lineage (NCBI taxonomy): Bacteria > Pseudomonadati > Pseudomonadota > Gammaproteobacteria > Enterobacterales > Enterobacteriaceae > Citrobacter > Citrobacter tructae. Next base: position 1,956,621 of record NZ_CP038469.1, on the reverse strand, counting down.
TTCGGCCATTAGCTCTGCCTCTGCATCGTTGCTGAAAGGGCTGGGCGTCTGGGATGCGGTGCAGGGCATGCGCACTCATCCGTATCGTCGTCTGGAGACCTGGGAGTGGGAAAATGCCCACGTGGTGTTTGATGCCGCTGAGCTAAAGCTGCCATTGCTGGGCTATATGGTAGAAAACAACGTCCTGCAGCAGGCGTTGTGGCAGGCGCTGGAAGCTCATCCTAAAGTGGCCCTGCGCGTGCCGGCATCACTGATTTCCCTGCATCAACATAATGACCGGCACGAACTCGAATTAGCGGGTGGTGAGAAGATAACCGCAAAATTGGTGATTGGTGCCGATGGCGCGAATTCTCAGGTTCGTCAAATGGCCGGCATTGGCATCCATGCCTGGCAGTACGCGCAATCCTGTATGCTGATTACCGTACAATGCGAGAATTCGCCGGGGGACAGCACTTGGCAGCAGTTTACCCCTGACGGGCCGCGTGCGTTTTTACCACTGTTCGATAACTGGGCTTCGCTGGTGTGGTATGACTCTCCGGCTCGTATCCGCCAGTTGCAAAGTCTCGATATGGCTCAACTCCAGGCGGAGATCGCAAAATATTTCCCTTCACGCCTGGGTCACGTCACGCCTGTTGCTGCTGGCGCTTTCCCTCTTACTCGCCGCCACGCGTTGCAGTACGTGCAGCCAGGGTTGGCGCTGGTGGGCGACGCCGCGCACACTATTCATCCGCTGGCCGGGCAGGGGGTGAATCTGGGATACCGTGATGTTGATGCGCTGATTGATGTTCTGGTGAGCGCCCGCAGCTATGGTGAGGCGTGGGCCAGCCAACGGGTACTGAAGCGCTATCAAACGCGTCGTATGACCGATAACTTCATCATGCAAAGTGGGATGGATTTGTTCTACGCCGGATTCAGCAACAACCTGCAGCCGCTGCGTATTATGCGTAATATTGGGTTGATGGCGGCCGAGCGTGCTGGCGTGCTGAAACGTCAGGCGCTCAAGTATGCGCTAGGGTTGTAATTCAGACAGGCCTACAGAGAGCTTCGTAGGCCTGATAAGTGTGGCGCCATCAGGCAATAAATTCAGAAAAGTAAAAAGCTCGCCGAAGCGAGCTTTTCTAAAATGGCTGGGGTACGAGGATTCGAACCTCGGAATGCTGGTATCAGAAACCAGAGCCTTACCGCTTGGCGATACCCCAACGGGTGCACCCACAGAGTGAATGACTTTTTGAAATTGGCTGGGGTACGAGGATTCGAACCTCGGAATGCTGGTATCAGAAACCAGAGCCTTACCGCTTGGCGATACCCCAACAATTTTTTGGATTTACCGAACGAGTCGATACGTCCTTAATATGGTGGCTACGACGGGATTCGAACCTGTGACCCCATCATTATGAGTGATGTGCTCTAACCAACTGAGCTACGTAGCCAAATACTATCATATTCTTCGATGGCTGGGGTACCTGGATTCGAACCAGGGAATGCCGGTATCAAAAACCGGTGCCTTACCGCTTGGCGATACCCCAATGACCGTTGCGGTGAACCGCTATATCGAAGAAATATGGCTGGGGTACCTGGATTCGAACCAGGGAATGCCGGTATCAAAAACCGGTGCCTTACCGCTTGGCGATACCCCATCCGTGCAACGCTTACGGGTGAATGGTGCGGGAGGCGAGACTTGAACTCGCACACCTTGCGGCGCCAGAACCTAAATCTGGTGCGTCTACCAATTTCGCCACTCCCGCAAAAAAGATGGTGGCTACGACGGGATTCGAACCTGTGACCCCATCATTATGAGTGATGTGCTCTAACCAACTGAGCTACGTAGCCATCTTTTTTTCGCGTTACCTTATCGGCGTTGCGGGGCGCATTATGCGTATTGAGCCTTGAAGCGTCAACCCCTTTTTCATTGAAAATAGCTGGAATGTGATTGTTTGGTTAGGTTGCGAACAGCATGGCGCAATATTCGGCAATTATTAGTTATTAATTGTTTTTCCGCGCGTTAAATCGATATAAAAAAAGAGCCCCGTAGGGCTCTTTGCGGATGATTGGCTTACTTATAAGCCGATTGGTGCACCCCAACCGCACGGCCTGAGGGATCGTTCATGGTTTTGAACGCTTCATCCCATTCAATGGCTTTGGCAGAAGAACAGGCGACGGACGGGCCGCCCGGAACACATTCGGCGGCGCTGGCAACCGGGAACAGTTCTTCGAAAATCTCACGGTACAAATACGCCTCTTTAGATGACGGCGTGTTGTACGGGAAGCGGAAGCTGGCGGTTTCCAGTTGTTGGTCGGAAACGTGCTCTGCCGCTACTTCTTTTAATGTGTCAATCCAGCTATAACCGACACCATCAGAGAACTGTTCTTTCTGACGCCACGCAATGCTGGCCGGCAAGTAGGATTCAAAACATTCGCGCAGCACGTGTTTTTCCATTTTCCCGTTACCGCACATTTTATCCTGCGGGTTGATGCGCATCGCCACATCAAGGAATTTCTTATCAAGGAAAGGAACGCGGGCTTCAACACCCCAGGCTGACATGGCCTTGTTAGCGCGGGCGCAGTCGAACATATGCAGCGCCTGCAGTTTACGTACCGTTTCTTCGTGTAGTTCTTTTGCATCAGGTGCTTTGTGGAAATAAAGGTAGCCGCCAAACACTTCGTCGGAACCTTCGCCTGATAGCACCATTTTAATGCCCATCGCTTTAATTTTACGTGACATTAAGTACATCGGTGTTGAGGCGCGAATGGTAGTTACATCATAGGTTTCAATGTGATAAATCACATCGCGGATCGCATCCAGGCCTTCCTGTACAGTGAAATGGATCTCATGGTGTACGGTGCCAAGGTGGTTAGCGACTTCCTGAGCGGCTTTTAGATCTGGTGCGCCTTTCAGGCCTACAGCGAAGGAGTGCAGTTGCGGCCACCAGGCTTCACTGCGCTCTTGATCTTCAACACGGCGCGCCGCGTATTTTTTTGTGATGGCGGAAATCACCGAGGAGTCCAGGCCACCAGACAGCAGTACACCGTAAGGAACGTCTGACATCAGGTGACTTTTAACCGCGTCTTCCAGTGCCTGACGCAGTTCGTTTTTATCCGTCACGTTGTCTTTTACGGCATCGTATTCGAACCAGTCGCGCTGATAGTACTGTCGGATTTCCCCGTCTTTGCTCCACAGATAGCTACCGGCCGGGAATTCTTTAATCGTGCGGCAAACCGGAACCAGCGCTTTCATTTCAGATGCCACGTACAAGTTGCCGTGTTCGTCATGTCCCATGTACAGCGGGATGATCCCGATATGATCGCGGCCGATCAAATACGCATCCTGTTCGCTGTCGTACAGTGCGAAGGCAAACATCCCTTGCAGGGAGTCGAGGAATTCTGGACCTTTTTCCTGGTACAGCGCGAGGATAACTTCGCAGTCGGAACCGGTCTGGAACTGATAGCGATCGCCGTATTCAGCGCGCAATGCCTGATGGTTATAAATCTCGCCGTTGACCGCCAGAATATGTGTCTTTTTCACGTTGTACAGCGGTTGAGCTCCGGCGTTGACGTCGACAATGGACAGACGTTCATGTGCCAGAATCGCGTTATCACTGGCGTAAATACCCGACCAGTCCGGACCGCGATGGCGCATCAGACGAGACAGTTCCAGGGCTTTTTTACGCAGCTCAACTGCGTCTGTTTTAATATCGAATACGCCAAAAATAGAACACATAACCTTCTCCGTTAACCTGTTGCGTGATGCTTTTTATATTTGCTTAATAAAGAAAATGCCGCAAAGCCGCAGGAGGCGCAAGGTGTTTGGTGGGCGAAAAAGAAAAAACTCAATGATGATTATTGAATGATGAAAAAAGATTACGTAATGAACGTATTTATTGATGAATTGTCAGTGAAATGGCGATTTTATTAGATAAGGTAATTTTGCGTGCCGGCTAACGCGTTCTTATGGTTATCCGGCACAGCGTTGCTTAAATAACATCTATCTCAGCAACGGACGGGTAAATCCAGCTTGGTCTGAACGGCATGCTGTCGATGTCGTCAAGCGTTGAGACGCCAGACAATACCAGAATGGTTTCAAGGCCGGCCTGGAAGCCTGCCAGTATATCGGTACGCAGGTTATCGCCAACAATAACGGTCTCTTCTGAGTGCGCCTGCATTTTGTTGAGCGCCGCACGAATAATCCACGGGCTGGGTTTACCAACGTAAAAGGGCTTACGGCCCGAGATTTTCTCAATACCGGCGCAAAGCGCACCGCAGGCAGGATAAAAGCCGCGACCGTGCGTATCCGGGTTGGTGGCGATGAAACGTGCGCCATTGGCAACAAAGTACGCCGCTTTATGCATCATGTCCCAGTTGTAGGATCGCGTCTCACCAACAATCACAAAATCGGGGTTAACGTCGGTAATGGTAAATCCCGCTTTGTACAGTTCGTGTATCAGTGCGCCTTCACCGACGACGTAGGCTTTTTTCCCTTCCTGGCGACGCAGGAAATCGGCGGTAGCCATGGCGGAGGTATAAAAAACGCTGTCGGGAACATTCACACCAGCAGTGGCAAAGCGGTTCGCCAGATCTTGACCGGTTTGCGAAGGGTAGTTAGTCAGCAGGACTAACGGCAATCCTTTTTCCAGCACGCCGGTCAAAAATTCTGCCGCACCCGGTACGGCAACATTGTCGTGCATTAGCACGCCGTCGATATCACAAATTACATTCTTAATGGCCATGGACAATCCGACATCAAAAAAAGAAGGCATTACTATACACAAAATACACTAAATCATTCGAGTTGCATCAAGGCGGCAAATCTGAGAATCCCCTGGAACTTACTGAAGTAAGTGACTGGGGTGAGCAGAGGCAGCTTGAAGGATGACGTGTATTAGCTTTCCAGCAAATGTTGCAATAACGTCCCGTTGAGCATGGCGCGTTTTACCAGCGCAAATGCGCCAATGGCTGAACGGTGGTCCAACGTGGAGCGAACCACGGGCAAATTGTGGCGAAACGCCTTCAATGCCTGGGCATTAATGCAGCTTTCTATTGCCGGAAGCAGGACCTTATCTGCCTCAGTAATCTCACCGGCAATAACGATTTTTTGCGGGTTAAACAGGTTGATGGCAATAGCGATAGTTTTACCCAGATGGCGACCTACGTGCTCAATGACTTCTGACGCCAGGTTATCGCCTTTGTTGGCGGCCTTACAGATGGTTTTGATATTGCAATCATCCAGCGTGAGTCGGCTCGGATAGCCCTGCTTGAGTAAATTCTGGACGCGATGTTCGATGGACGCGTTGGCTGCTATGGTTTCCAGACAACCAAAATTACCGCAGTGGCAGCGTTCGCCCAGCGGTTCTACCTGAATGTGACCAATTTCACCGACGTTGCCGTTACGGCCAATAAAAATGCGACCATTGGAGATTATCCCGGCACCGGTCCCGCGGTGCACCCGCACCAGAATGGAGTCTTCGCAGTCCTGACTTGCCCCGAAATAGTGCTCAGCGAGGGCCAGGCTACGGATATCGTGACCGACAAAGCAGGTCACCTGAAATCGTTTTTCCAATGCGTCGACCAGACCCCAGTTTTCAACCTGGATATGCGGCATATAGCGAATGACGCCGCTTTCAGGGTCAACCAGTCCTGGTAGAATGACGGATATGGCAATCAGCTCTCGGATTTTCCGCTGACAGCTGTCAATAAAGGTGGCAATGGTATTGAGCAGCGCATGCTCCAGTGTTTCTTGGGTGCGCTCAGGCAGAGGGTAGTGCTCTTCAGCGACGGCTCTGCTGCTCATATCGTAGAGTGTTAACGTGGTGTCGTGACGGCCCAGACGCACGCCAATAGCGTGAAAATTGCGGGTTTCGGTAACGATAGAGATAGCGCGGCGGCCCCCGGTGGAGGCCTGCTGATCCACTTCTTTGATCAGCCCGCGTTCAATAAGCTGGCGCGTAATTTTCGTTACGCTAGCGGGAGCAAGCTGGCTCTGCTCGGCAATCTGAATTCGCGATATTGGACCATGCTGGTCAATCAGGCGATAAACTGCCGCGCTGTTAAGCTGTTTTACGAGATCAACATTACCTATTTGAGCTTGTCCGCCTGGTGTCATACTTTCTCTTACTCTGTAACGACCTCGTTGCCATTAACGATGGTCTTGATAATTTTAAAGTCGTGTGTGAACGCGGTCAGGTTAGCGATTTTGCCAGGGGCGATGCTGCCGAGTTGCTTTTCGACGCCGATTGCGCGAGCAGGGTAGAGCGTTGCCATGCGCAGCACTTCGTCCAGTGCAATACCGCAATGCTCAACCAGATTACGCACGCCTTCAATCATGGTTAATGACGAGCCGCTCAGGGTACCGTTCTCATCCACACACAGTCCATTGCGGTAGTATATTGTTTTACCAGCGAAAATGAACTGTTCAATATTTGCACCTGCCGGCGCAGTTGCATCGGTCACCAGGCACAGCTTGTCACCTTTCAGGCGTTTGGCGTTACGGATGTTAACGTAGTCGACATGCAAACCATCGGCGATGATACCGCAATAAATATCGGCTTCATCAAGGATGGCGCCAGCCAGACCCGGTTCGCGGCCAGTAATGTAAGGCATGGCGTTGAACAGATGGGTTGCAAAGGTAATGCCCGCGCGGAAGCCAATTTTGGCTTCTTTTACCGTCGCGTTAGAGTGACCAGCAGAAACCACAATACCAGCATTGACCAGTCGGGTGATCACGTCGACAGGGACCATTTCCGGTGCCAGCGTGACTTTGGTGATCACATCAGCATTATCGCACAGGAAATCGACCAGCGCAGCGTCAGGCTGACGGACAAATCCAGGATTATGCGTACCTTTTTTCACCAGATTTAGCCACGGGCCTTCAAGATGAAGCCCTAATGCTTGGTTCGGGTGTTTCGCCAGGTATTCGCGCATGACGCGAACGCCTTGTTTCATCAGGTCATCGCTGGTGGTGATAAGCGTTGGCAGGTAGTTAGTGCAGCCCGATTTCTCATTGGCTTTCTGCATGATTTCCAGCGTTTCAACGCTCACAGCTTCTGCTGTATCGTTGAACTGTACGCCGCCGCAGCCGTTTAGCTGCACATCAATAAAACCGGGGGAAAGAATAGCCCCATTCAGTGAGCGTTGTTCAATCTCCGGCGGTAATTCAGCCAGTGGGCAAACGCTGGCTATCAGGCCATCAGCGACAACAATCGCATGGTCATCAAGAATTTCGTGACCGGTAAAGATCCGGCCCTGGGTTAAAGCATACATTCCGACCCCCCGATTTCAAAAAAATGCCGCCCTGCAACGTTTTTGGCAGGGCGGAAACATCATTACAGACCTTTAATATTTTCTGCTTCTAACTCGTTAAAGTATTTCAGCGTCTTCACTTTCAGTTCCATCGTGGAAGGTTCATCGCAAACCACAACGGCTTTTGGATGCAGTTGCAGGCAGCTGATGGTCCACATATGGTTGACGTTACCTTCAACGGCAGCCTGCAGGGCCTGCGCTTTCTGGTGGCCCAGCACCAGAATCATTACTTCTTCGGCATCCAGCAGTGTGCCCACGCCAACGGTCAGCGCATATTTCGGCACCTGGCTTACGTCACCGTCAAAGAAGCGAGAGTTCGCAACGCGAGTGTCGTGAGTCAGCGTTTTGATACGCGTACGAGAGGCTAAAGAAGATGCCGGTTCATTAAATGCGATGTGCCCGTCGTTACCGACGCCACCCATAAACAGGTGGATTTTACCGTAAGAACGGATTTTTTCTTCATACTGACGGCATTCTGCATCGATATCTGGCGCGTTACCATTGAGAAGGTTGATGTTTTTTGCTGGAATATCAACATGATCAAAGAAATTGCGATGCATGAAGCTGTGGTAGCTTTCCGGATGTTCCTTCGGCAGGCCAACATACTCGTCCATATTAAACGTGACAACATGTTTGAAGCTAACCTGGCCCGCTTTGTGCATTTCGACTAATGCTTTATAGGCTGTCAGTGGGGTTCCGCCAGTAGGCAGGCCCAGAACGAACGGACGATCTGCCGTTGGTTTGAACGCATTGATACGGTTAACGATATGGCGAGCAGCCCATTTGCCGACTTGTTCAGCGGTATTCAGGGGGATCAGTCTCATTCTTCACCTCAGTAGTAAATGTAAGCAATTGGCGGATTGAGTCGCTGTGCTGCATTAAGCGTAACCTGGTTTTGCATCGGTAAGGATCAATCCGTTTCGATTTTTTGAATGATAAAATAAGTTTTCGTAGTTAGCCAGTAGAAGGGAGGGTTGATAACGATATTTGGTGACTTTAATCACAAAAAACACGCTTTTAATTTGCGATACGAATTAATTTTCCACACACTCTGAATGTAGATGAATGGTTAATATCGTTGTTCCAGAATATCTTGCTGTCTGAATTGGTCGCACAATAAAAATATGGCTTCAAAGGAGCCTGAATCGGGGTCTCGTAGGGGGAATAAAATGAATATTTTAGGTTTTTTCCAGCGGTTGGGTAGGGCGTTACAGCTCCCCATCGCTGTGCTGCCTGTCGCGGCACTGTTGCTGCGATTTGGCCAACCAGATTTGCTTAACGTACCCTTCATCGCGCAAGCGGGTGGGGCCATCTTTGATAACCTCGCGTTAATATTTGCCATCGGTGTGGCATCCAGCTGGTCAAAAGACAGCGCAGGTGCTGCAGCGTTGGCAGGTGCGGTCGGTTATTTCATATTGACCAAAGCAATGGTTACCATCAACCCGGCCATCAATATGGGCGTGCTGGCAGGTATCATCACCGGTCTGGTCGGCGGTGCGGTGTATAACCGCTGGTCTGGCATCAAACTGCCTGACTTCCTGAGCTTCTTCGGCGGTAAACGCTTTGTGCCAATCGCCACCGGTTTCTTCTGCCTGGTGCTGGCTGCTATCTTCGGCTACGTGTGGCCGCCGGTGCAGAACGCTATCCATGCAGGTGGTGAGTGGATCGTGGGCGCTGGCGCGCTGGGTTCTGGTATTTTTGGTTTCATCAACCGTCTGCTGATCCCAACTGGTCTGCATCAGGTTCTGAACACCATTGCCTGGTTCCAGATTGGTGAATTCACCAACGCGGCAGGCGCGGTCTTCCACGGTGACATTAACCGCTTCTATGCGGGTGACGGCACTGCGGGTATGTTCATGTCAGGCTTCTTCCCGATCATGATGTTTGGTCTGCCGGGTGCGGCGCTGGCGATGTACTTCGCAGCACCGAAAGCACGTCGTCCGATGGTTGGCGGTATGCTGCTGTCTGTGGCGATCACTGCGTTCCTGACCGGTGTTACCGAGCCGCTGGAATTCCTGTTCATGTTCCTGGCGCCATTGCTGTACCTCCTGCACGCACTGTTAACGGGTATCAGCCTGTTCGTTGCAACGCTGCTGGGGATCCACGCGGGCTTCTCCTTCTCCGCAGGTGCTATCGACTACGTGTTGATGTACAACTTGCCGGCTGCAAGTAAGAACGTCTGGATGTTGGTAGCGATGGGGCTGGTGTTCTTCGTCATCTACTTTGTGTTGTTCAGCGCGGTTATTCGCATGTTTAACCTGAAAACGCCGGGCCGCGAAGATAAAGAAGACGAAATTGTTACTGACGAAGCCAACAGCAATACCGAAGAAGGTTTAGCGCAACTGGCCACCAACTACATTGCTGCGGTTGGCGGTACGGATAACCTGAAAGCGATTGACGCCTGTATCACTCGTCTGCGTCTGACCGTTGTCGACTCTGGTCGCGTCAACGATGCGATGTGTAAACGTTTAGGCGCATCCGGTGTGGTGAAACTGAACAAACAAACTATCCAGGTCATCGTGGGTGCGAAAGCAGAATCCATCGGCGACGAGATGAAGAAAGTTGTAGCGCGTGGTCCGGTTTCTGCAGCATCTACAGAAAGTGCACCAGCAGCAGCCCCGGTAGCCAAACCGCAGGCAGTCGCGAATGCTGTCACCGTTGAAACGCTGGTTTCTCCGATTACCGGTGATGTGGTTGCGCTGGAACAGGTGCCTGATGAAGCCTTCGCTAGCAAAGCGGTCGGTGACGGCATCGCGGTGAAACCGACGGATAAAATCGTGGTTTCTCCGGCAGCGGGCACCATTGTGAAAATCTTCAATACCAACCATGCGTTCTGTCTGGAAACCGTGAAAGGCGCGGAGATCGTGGTCCACATGGGCATCGATACTGTAGCGCTGGAAGGCAAGGGCTTTAAACGTCTGGTTGAAGAAGGTGCGGAAGTTACGGCAGGTCAACCTATTCTGGAAATGGATCTGGAGTACCTGAACGCCAATGCACGTTCAATGATTAGCCCGGTTGTTTGCAGCAACAGTGATGACTTCGGTGGTCTGGTCATTAAAGCCGAAGGTCATGTGGTGGCTGGCCAAACGCCACTGTACGAGATTAAAGGTAAGTAATCGCTCCTGAGTAGAGTAAGTGCCTTAAGCGGCGGGGGACATTCCTCCGCCGCTTTTTTTTGCAGCAAATACCCTCATAATGACTGTCTGATACGTATTTTGCGTAACTAAAGGTTGTCAGTCAGCCCTGCTTATAAGATCATACGCCGTTATACGTTGTTTACGCTTTGAGGAATCCACGATGAGTGAGGCTGAAGCCCGCCCGAGTAACTTTATTCGTCAGATCATCGATGAAGATCTGGCCAGTGGTAAGCACACCACTATCCATACCCGTTTTCCGCCGGAGCCAAATGGCTATCTGCACATTGGCCACGCGAAATCCATTTGTCTGAACTTTGGTATTGCGCAAGATTACCAGGGCCAGTGCAACCTGCGTTTTGATGATACGAACCCGGTCAAAGAAGACATCGAGTACGTTGAATCGATCAAAAATGACGTTGAATGGTTAGGTTTCCACTGGACTGGCGACATTCGCTACTCGTCGGATTACTTCGATCAACTGCATGCCTATGCGGTAGAGCTTATCAACAAAGGTCTGGCGTACGTTGACGAACTGTCTGCTGACGAAATCCGTGAATATCGCGGCACCCTGACGCAGCCTGGTAAAAACAGCCCGTACCGCGATCGTAGCGTTGAAGAGAACCTCACGCTGTTCGAAAAAATGCGTACTGGCGGTTTTGAAGAAGGTAAAGCCTGCCTGCGTGCGAAGATCGATATGGCCTCGCCGTTTATCGTCATGCGCGACCCGGTGCTGTATCGCATTAAGTTCGCGGAACACCATCAGACTGGTAATAAGTGGTGCATCTACCCGATGTACGACTTCACCCACTGCATCAGCGATGCGCTGGAAGGCATCACGCATTCACTGTGTACGCTGGAATTCCAGGACAACCGTCGTCTGTACGACTGGGTGCTGGACAACATCACCATTCCGGTTCATCCGCGCCAGTACGAATTCTCGCGCCTGAATCTGGAATACACCGTGATGTCCAAGCGTAAGCTGAACCTGCTGGTGACCGACAAGCACGTTGAAGGCTGGGACGACCCGCGTATGCCGACCATCTCTGGCCTGCGTCGTCGCGGTTACACCGCTGCCGCGATCCGTGAGTTCTGCAAACGCATTGGCGTGACCAAACAGGATAACACCATTGAGATCGCCTCTCTGGAATCTTGTATTCGCGAAGACCTGAACGAAAATGCGCCGCGCGCGATGGCAGTTATCGATCCGGTGAAACTGGTTATCGAAAACTATCCGCAGGGTGAAAGCGAACTGGTCACTATGCCTAACCATCCGAATAAACCGGAAATGGGTAGCCGTGAAGTGCCGTTCAGCGGTGAAATTTGGATCGATCGCGCAGATTTCCGTGAAGAAGCCAACAAGCAGTATAAGCGTCTGGTAATGGGCAAAGAAGTCCGTCTGCGTAATGCTTATGTTGTTAAAGCCGAGCGCGTAGAGAAAGATGCAGAAGGGAATATCACTACCATTTTCTGTACCTACGACGCTGACACCCTGAGCAAAGATCCTGCCGATGGGCGTAAAGTGAAAGGCGTTATTCATTGGGTCAGCGCGGCACATGCGCTGCCGATTGAAATCCGCCTGTACGATCGTCTGTTCAGCGTAGCGAACCCAGGTGCGGCGGACGACTTCCTGTCTGTCATTAACCCAGATTCACTGGTGATTAAACAGGGCTACGGTGAACCGTCGCTACAGGCTGCTGTAGCGGGTAAAGCCTTCCAGTTTGAACGTGAAGGGTACTTCTGCCTCGATAGCCGCTATGCAACGGCGGACAAGCTGGTGTTTAACCGTACCGTGGGTCTGCGTGATACGTGGGCTAAAGCGGGCGAATAAGTCGCACTATATACATCCTGTCAAACGCCGCGCTCTGCGGCGTTTTTTTTATCTCTACAACCCGCATCATAGGCTCTGTTTGCAGAGCGAATTAATTATTATTCAGCCTGGTATTTAGAATAAATTAATTGCGTATCAAAACGTTTTATTCCGTGATGATTTTGGCTGTAACCGTTTTCATCCATATGGAAAGCAAGTGATTTTTTTCATTTTTCAACGCTTTTTTATCTACGCATGAAAATGTAACAAAAAGCAATCAAATATGTGCGGTTGCTCATGTTCTTACATACTGGTTACAAAAAGAGATTGATAATTCGCGTCGCGAAAAATAGTCTATTCATTGTAGTCAATGAGGTTTTCTCAGCGCTACTTTTTTTACTTTTTGTTTTTTCGCTGTTTGCCTTTGGTGACAGCATTTTATACGTCAAAGAGGATTAACATATGCGTACGTTTAGTGGCAAACGTAGTACGCTGGCGCTGGCTATCGCCGGTATCACAGCAATGTCGGGTTTCGTTGTCGCTCCCCAGGTACACGCCGAAGGTTTTATTGATGATTCTACCTTAACTGGCGGCATCTATTACTGGCAGCGTGAGCGTGACCGTAAAGATGTTACCGATCATGATAAATACAAAACCAACCTTTCTCACTCCACCTGGAACGCTAACCTTGATTTCCAGTCCGGTTACGCGGCTGATATGTTTGGTATTGATATCGCAGCATTTACCGCTATTGAAATGAACGAAAGTAGCGAAAGTGGTCATCCAAACGAAATCGCATTCTCTTCAAAAAATAAAGGTTATGACGAAGATTACTCCGGCGATAAGAGCGGGATTAGCCTTTATAAAGCGGCAGCGAAATTTAAGTATGGCCCAACCTGGGCACGCGCCGGTTATATTCAACCCACCGGGCAGACTTTGCTGGCTCCGCACTGGAGCTTTATGCCGGGTACCTATCAGGGTGCTGAAGCCGGAGCCAATTTTGACTATGGTGACGCGGGCGCATTGAGCTTCTCCTACATGTGGGCCAACGAATATAAAGCACCGTGGCACACCGAAGTCGATAAATTTTATCAGGCCGATAAAAAAACCAAGGTGGATTACCTCCATTCGGTTGGCGCGAAATACGACTTTAAAAATAACCTGTTACTGGAAGCGGCATTTGGTCAGTCCGAAGGCTATGTCGATCAATATTTCGCGAAAGCCAGTTACAAATTTGATTTAGGCGGCAACCCGTTTACCACCAGCTATCAGTTCTACGGCGCACGTGACAAGGTTGATGACCGTACGGTTAACAACATTTATGACGGCACCGCCTGGCTGCAGGCGTTGACTTTTGGCTACAAAGTGGCGGAAGTGGTTGACCTGCGTTTGGAAGGAACCTGGGTTAAAGCGGACGGACAGCAGGGCTACTTCCTGCAGCGTATGACCCCAACTTATGCTTCTTCAAACGGTCGCCTGGACGTGTGGTGGGATAACCGTTCTGACTTCAACGCCAACGGTGAAAAAGCGGTCTTCTTTGGCGCAATGTATGACCTGAAGAACTGGAACCTGCCAGGTTGGGCTGTGGGTGCCTCCTATGTTTACGCCTGGGACGCTAAGCCATCGACCTGGCAGACTAACCCGGATGCGTACTACGACAAAAATCGTACCATCGAAGAGTCGTCTTACAGCCTGGATGCGGTCTACACCCTGCAGGATGGTCGTGCGAAAGGCACCATGTTTAAACTGCACTTCACCCAGTACGACAACCATTCAGACATTCCGAGCTGGAGCGGTGGTTACGGCAACATCTTCCAGGATGAGCGTGACGTGAAGTTTATCGTGATTGCACCATTCACCATCTTCTAATGCCAACAGCGGCGGGCTTGGTGTCTGCCGCAACGTTGAGGACCGTTCTATGAAAAAACTGATACTCATCGCCATTATGGCAACCGGGCTGGTGGCCTGTGCGCAATCGCCTGCACCAAAAGAAGACAGCCGTTTGAAAGAAGCCTACAGCGCCTGTATTAACACCGCCCAGGGATCGCCAGAGAAAATCGAGGCCTGCCAAAGCGTGTTAAACGTGCTGAAGAAAGAAAAACAGCATCAGCAGTTTGCCAATGAAGAAAGCGTACGGGTACTGGATTACCAGCAGTGTATCCAGGCGACGCGTACAGGCAACGATCAGGCCGTTTCGGCCGATTGCGACAAGGTCTGGCAGGAAATTCGCAGCAAGAATACGGCTCAGTAAAACGTCACCGTTGTTATCCTAAAAGGACTCGCTGATGCAGCGGGTCTTTTTTATGTGTATAAAAAAAGCCAACCGTAAGGTTGGCTTTTCAGAATGCATCACATTACTTGGCATCGTGTGCATGATCATCTTCGCGGCAATCGCCTTCAGCACAGTGGCCGTAAAGATAGAGGCTATGGTTGGTTAGACGAATACCATGTTTAGCCGCAATCTCACGCTGGCGCGCTTCGATGGAGTCATCACTGAATTCGACCACTTTGCCACAGTCGAGGCAGATCAGGTGATCGTGATGATGTTGCTGGGTCAGTTCGAAGACGGATTTACCCCCTTCGAAATTATGGCGGGTCACGATACCAGCATCGTCAAATTGGTTCAGCACACGATACACGGTCGCCAGACCAATCTCTTCACCCATATCGATCAGGCGTTTGTATAAGTCTTCCGCACTGACGTGATGGTTATCCGGTCCCTGAAGAACTTCCAGAATTTTTAAACGAGGAAGCGTTACTTTCAGGCCAGCCTTCTTTAATGCGGTATTGTTGTCAGTCATGCGGAATCTGTCCTGTAGCTAAACGGTTCACTTCATTAAAAGAAGTGACAGAAATTGCACTTGAGATAATGCGTATCATTATAGAACTGCCATGGCTAAATGAAAACAGCAAGTCTCTGGCAAATATTGTTAATCAAAACGTGGTATCGCCAACAATCACACTGTGCAATACCCGATTGGCATCCAGCCATTGTACAGGGTCAGGCGAAAAAGTTAAAAATTTGTAGCAATTATTTTGATTGGTTTTATCTATAGATGAGGCGCCGATGAAGATCAGCGCCTCATGAAATCAGGCGTTAATGATTTCGTCGAGATGCAGTTCGGATGAAATCTGCTTAACCCATTTTTCTACGCGTTCAGCGGTCAGCTCCGGCTGGCGATCTTCGTCGATAGCCAGGCCAACAAAGTGATCGTCGTCCGCCAGACCTTTGGACGCTTCAAAGTGATAACCTGCCGTTGGCCAGTGGCCGACGATAGTTGCACCACGTGGTTCGATGATGTCGCGAATTGTACCTAACGCATCACAGAAATATTCTGCGTAATCTTCCTGGTCGCCGCAGCCAAACAACGCAACCAGTTTGCCGTTAAAATCAATGTCTTCGAGAGTCGGGAAGAAGTCGTCCCAGTCACACTGCGCTTCACCGTAGTACCAGGTAGGGATGCCGAGCAGCAAAATGTCATACCCTTCCAGGTCTTCTTTGCTGCTTTTTGCAATGTCATGTACATCGGCAACGTCTTTACCAAGCTGTTTTTGAATCATTTTTGCGATGTTTTCGGTATTGCCGGTGTCGCTGCCGAAAAAGATGCCAGTGATTGCCATGAGTAAAATAACCTCTTGAAACTTATTGAAATGGTGGTGGCGCAATGCCCACGGATAAGGGCAATCATAGCAGAACAGTCAGGCATGCGGAAACAGCAAACACGCTGGACTGCACTCTGTGCTACACGATTTATGATTTAGAGCAGAAATTCAGACTATGCCTGACCATGCAATGCGGCGAGTTGGTTCATCAGCATCTCTTCGATGAGCTCGCTGCGACTCATGTTACGCGCGTCCGCCAGTTCATTCAGCGCGTCAACGGCGTCGGCGTTCAGTTTCAGTTCGACACGCTTAAGCCCACGAACTTTGTCGCGTTTAAGCTGATTACGTTTATTAATACGTAACTGTTCATCACGCGAAAGCGGATTGGTTTTGGGTCGTCCCGGGCGACGCTCCTGCGCGAACAGATCTAATGTCGTACGGTCCGTTTGTTCTTTGGCCATGATCTTGGTGACTTCGGGGAAACAATCAGCCAGGCGTCTGCCCGGATGGATAGCGCGCCATCATACATCAGCAGGGGAGGCGCGCCAACGCCCACGCACGTATTCGCGCGCGGACGCTGAGTTTTTAATCAGTTAGTGCGTTCTGTCAGATAACGACGGATGGCGCGCAGCACGGCATCGGGTTTTTCTGCATGCACCCAATGACCTGCTCCGGCAATAACGTGCGCCCGCGCCTGCGGAAATTGCGCCAGCAGTGGGGCGCGATACGCTTCGCTCACGTAAGGCGAGTTGCCGCCGGGGATAAACAGTGCCGGGTGGTCCCATGCCGGAATGGTTTCCCAGCCGACAATATGTGGGTACTGTTCCCATAGCACCGGGACGTTAAAGCGCCACTCACCGTCAACAAAGGATTTCAGCAGAAACTGAATAACGCCTTCTTCTTTCAGAAATTGGCGCATCACGCTTGCCGCCTGCTGGCGTGAGGCAGCTTGCGCATCCGTCACGGCATTTATTGCAGCGAAGATCTCATCGTGACGGCGGACATGATAGTCAACCGGGGCGATATCGATAGCCACAAGCTGATCGATCCGTTCCGGTGCGAGGGCGGTGAGTGCCATGACGGCTTTGCCCCCCATCGAGTGGCCAATAAAGGTGGCTTTTTCTATTTGGTGGGCATCCAACGTATCCAGCAGATCTTGCGCCATCGCCGGGTAATTCATCTCGGGGGAACGGGGAGAAAGGCCATGATTTCGCATATCAACTTGGATGATATCGTGATCGACGACCAGATCGCGTGCCAGTATGCCCAGATTGTCCAGACTGCCAAACAGACCATGGACCAGGACGATGGGAGAATTATTGTGCAGGTTTTGTGCAGATTGCGCTCGGATATTCAATTTCATGGCAAAGTTCTTTTTTTCACGCTAGCGGGTTAGGGTATCATGTTGACCATTCTGCCACACGGCTGCAACAACTACGGTTACTCCGAGTTTTTCCAGCCATCGGGCTTGACGCTATCCGCTGTTGGGATTTGCCTTTACACTACCGGTGTACAATCCCAACGACTTGTATTCAGCAAAGACACCGTACTGGATTAAGATGAAAACGATTGAAGTTGATGATGAACTCTATAGCTATATTGCCAGCCACACCAAGCATATCGGCGAGAGCGCATCCGACATTTTACGGCGTATGTTGAAGTTTTCCGCCGCATCACAACCTGCCACACCGGTGGTGAAAGAAGTTCGCGCCGTGCAACCTGTTGTGGAAGCTAAGCCGGTCAACCCCGTAAAAGATAAAGTGCGCGCCGTGCGTGAACTGCTGCTTTCCGATGAATATGCGGAACAGAAAAAGGCAGTGAACCGCTTTATGCTGGTGCTGTCTACACTCTATTCACTGGATCAACACGCGTTCGCTGAGGCTACGGAATCGTTGCATGGCCGCACGCGCGTCTATTTTGCGGCAGATGAACAGACGCTGCTGAAAAATGGTAATCAAACCAAGCCGAAACACGTGCCAGGCACGCCGTATTGGGTGATCACCAACACGAATACCGGCCGTAAATGCAGCATGGTTGAACACATCATGCAGTCAATGCAGTTCCCTGCGGAATTGATTGAAAAGGTTTGCGGAACAATTTAATCCTTGCATTAGAAGGACCAGGCAATGGCAATCCACAATCGTGCAGGTCAACCTGCGCAACAGAGTGATTTGATTAACGTCGCCCAACTGACGGCACAGTACTATGTACTGAAACCAACAGCCGGGAATGCTGAGCACGCCGTCAAGTTCGGTACGTCCGGACATCGCGGCAGCGCTGGCCGTCATAGTTTTAACGAGCCGCATATTCTGGCTATCGCTCAGGCGATTGCTGAAGAGCGTGCGAAAAACGGGATTACTGGCCCGTGCTATGTGGGCAAGGATACCCACGCGCTGTCTGAACCGGCTTTTATCTCTGTACTGGAAGTGCTGGCGGCAAACGGTGTTGACGTCATCGTGCAGGAAAATAACGGCTTTACGCCAACGCCTGCCGTGTCTAATGCTATCCTGGTCCACAACAAAAAAGGCGGCCCGCTGGCTGATGGCATTGTGATCACGCCGTCTCACAACCCGCCGGAAGATGGTGGCATTAAATACAACCCGCCAAACGGTGGTCCGGCAGATACTAACGTCACGAAAGTGGTGGAAGACCGCGCCAACGCGCTGCTAGCTGATGACCTGAAAGGCGTGAAGCGTATGTCGCTGGATGCCGCGCTGGCATCCGGTCACGTGAAAGAACAGGATCTTGTGCAGCCGTTCGTAGAGGGGCTGGCAGATATCGTCGATATGGCAGCGATTCAAAAAGCGGGCCTGACGCTGGGCGTCGATCCGCTGGGTGGCTCTGGTATTGAATACTGGAAGCGTATCGCTAAGCACTACAACCTGAACCTGACCATCGTGAATGATCACGTCGATCAGACCTTCCGCTTTATGCACCTGGATAAAGACGGTGCGATCCGTATGGACTGCTCCTCCGAGTGTGCCATGGCGGGTCTGTTGGCGCTGCGTGACAAATTCGATCTGGCGTTTGCCAACGACCCGGACTATGACCGTCACGGTATCGTTACCCCGGCAGGGCTGATGAACCCGAACCACTATCTGGCGGTGGCGATCAACTACCTGTTCCAGCATCGTCCGCAATGGGGTAAAGATGTTGCTGTCGGTAAAACGCTGGTGTCCTCGGCGATGATTGACCGCGTGGTGAATGATTTGGGCCGTAAACTGGTGGAAGTCCCGGTTGGCTTTAAATGGTTCGTTGATGGTCTGTTTGATGGCAGCTTTGGCTTTGGCGGTGAAGAGAGTGCGGGCGCGTCATTCCTGCGCTTTGACGGTACGCCGTGGTCGACTGACAAAGACGGGATCATCATGTGCCTGCTGGCGGCAGAAATTACCGCCGTTACCGGTAAGAATCCGCAGGAGCACTACAACGAACTGGCAGCTCGCTTTGGTGCGCCGAGCTATAACCGTTTACAGGCTTCCGCGACCTCTGCGCAGAAAGCGGCGTTGTCTAAGTTGTCTCCTGAAATGGTAAGCGCCAGCACCCTGGCGGGCGACCCGATCACCGCACGTCTGACGGCGGCACCAGGTAACGGCGCATCGATTGGCGGTCTGAAAGTGATGACCGACAACGGCTGGTTCGCTGCACGTCCATCCGGTACCGAAGACGCCTACAAAATTTACTGCGAAAGCTTCCTTGGCGCTGAGCATCGCCAGCAGATTGAGAAAGAAGCGGTAGAGATTGTCAGTGAAGTGCTGAAAAACGCGTAAAATGTCAGCATTAAAAAGGAGCCGCAAGGCTCCTTTTTAACATCTTTATTTCTTCTTACTCTTCTGACTGTTTAACCGTGTTTATTTTTTAGTTCAAAACGCGGCGAAACCAGACCATATAACGTCCAGCCAAGGAAAGTCACGATCGAACCGTACAGCATAGCTTCTTCTCCGGAAGAGTAGAGCGCGTAGAAGCTATACAGTGCACCAATAAATGCAACGGCGTTAGCGATTTTGGCTTTTGATGGATTCACGTTCGCCATTTTCTGAATAATAACCAGCGCGGCCATCGACAGAATGTACGGAATGATATTGGTCACGACCGCCAGATTGACCAGCACATTAAACTGGCTATTCAGCGACGGGCTGATGGTCATTAGCGATAATCCGCTCTGGATGACCACGATAGCCAGCATCCCCTGCACCGGCGCGTCGACTTTAGATACACGAGAGAAGATCTTCGGAAAATAACCTTCGTCGGCAGACGATTTGAAGACCTGGGCGATGGTGAATTGCCAGCCCAACAGCGAGCCGCAGCAGGACATTACCATCAATGCCATGATCACTTTACCGACTTCCGGGGTAAACATCTGGGCGAAAGCCAGACCGAACGGCGCCGTGGAGTTGGCCAAATCCATGTTTGGCACAATACCGGCAATGACGTTGGTTGAGATGATGTAAATCACCGCCGCGCCCAGGGTCCCACCGAGTACGGCGATGGGCACATTTCGCTCCGGATTTTCTACCACTTCGGCGTTGGCGCAGGCGGATTCCAGACCGAGGAATGCCCATAGCGTCATAGCAATCGAGGAACCGACAGCCGTGAAGAACGGTACATGATGTGGGTTCCAGGAGTTGGCGTACAGGGTCGGACTGAACCAGAACCAGCCGATAATGCACAAGCCTACAACCGGAATAATGACGCCCCAGACGGTGATGCTGCTGATCTGCCCGGTGATGCGCGCACCACCAAAGTTAGCGACAGTACACAGCCACAGCACGCCAATAGTCGCAAGGCCAATCTGCACCGGCGAAAGCGTAGCGCCCAATAACTCGGTACCGTAACCGACGGCGGAAATTGCGATCGCCACGTTGGCAATGAGCAACGATACGCCATAGGTATAGTTCGCCATAAAGTTGCCGGATTTGCCGAATGCATACTCCGCGTAGCCGCCCATGCCGCCGGATTTACGGCTGAACATTCCGCACTTGGCGAATGCCCACGCCAGCGCCATCGAGCCGACAGCGGTCACCAGCCACGAGATGATCGAGATGGTCCCGACTTCTGCCAGTTTGGTAGGCAGCATAATGATCCCGGAACCCATCATATTGACCATGGTCAGGATGGTGAGCTGGACGACGCCCATTTTATTCGATTTGGCTTTGCTCATAACATTTCCCCTTTCAACAGAGCGTGTTGCGCGTCTTTTTGCTTAATGACGTAGCACCACACTTGTTTACGACCGTCGTGTTCTTCGATGTATACGCCCTGCAGTTCTGGCGCAAAACCTGGCAGCAGGTTGATGCCTTCTTCCAGTGCGCTGAAATATCGCAACACCGAACCGCCCCATACTTCGCCAGGTACGACACACAGCACACCAGGAGGGTAGGGAAGCGCGCCTTCCGCCGCGATACGGCCTTCGGCATCCGACAGACGAACCAACTCGACTTCGCCGCGCAGGTAGGCGTAATTAGCCTCCTGCGGATTCATACCGACACGTGGGAAATGTGATTTACGGAACATCTCTTTTTGCAGTTGCTTCACGTTGTGACGGGAATACAAATCGTGCATTTCCTGGCACAGTTGACGAAGGGTGTAGCCTGCATAACGTTGCTCGTGCTGCTTATAAATTGACGGTAAAACTTCCGCCAGCAGCGCATCGGTCTCCAGCAGTTTTTCGAAACGTACCAGCAGGGCGATCAGTTGCTGTAACTTTGCCATGTCTTCTGCCGGGGTCAGCAGGAACAGAATGGAATTGAGATCGCATTTTTCTGGGACGACACCGTTTTCACGTAAAAAATTGGCGAGGATGGTGGCTGGAACGCCAAAGGTATCGTATTCACCGTTGCGTGCATTAATGCCCGGAGTCGTGAGCAGCAGTTTGCATGGGTCAACGAAATACTGGTGTTCGGCGTAACCTTCGAACGCATGCCAGTGTTCGCCAGGCACAAAGTGGAAGAAACGGAGATCGCTGGCGATTTCTGATGTGTCGTAAGACTGCCAGGGTTGACCATCGACCGTTTCCGGTACGAATGGACGTATGTGATGGCAGTTATCAAGAATCAGTTTGCGAGCATCGATGCCATTCACGACGCAATCCATCCACATGTTACGACCGCTGACGCCTTCGTGCATTTTGGCGTTGATATCCAGGGCGGCAAACAGCGGATAAAATGGGCTGGTGGAGGCGTGCATCATAAACGCGTTATTCATACGCTTATGCGGCACATAGCGTGACTGGCCTTTGATATGGCTGTCTTTTTTGTGGATCTGTGAGGTTTGGGAGAAACCGGCCTGCTGTTTATGAACGGACTGAGTCACCAGAATGCCAGGGGAGTTTTCGTTCAGATCCAGCAGTAGCGGAGAACAGTCGGCCATCATTGGGATAAACTGCTCGTATCCCACCCACGCGGAGTCAAACAGGATGTAGTCGCATAGGTGACCAATCTTGTCCACTACCTGACGGGCGTTATAAATGGTGCCATCGTAGGTGCCTAACTGAATCACCGCCAGTCGGAATGGACGGGCATCTCGCGCACGTTGTGGTGCTACCTCGCTCAACAGTTCACGCAGATAACTTTCTGAAAAGCAGTGCGCGTCGATTCCACCGATGAAGCCGTAGGGATTGCGCGCAGTTTCCAGATACACCGGCGTCGCACCTGCCTGTAATAATGCACCGTGATGGTTAGACTTGTGGTTATTACGGTCAAACAGCACCAGATCGCCAGGGGTAAGCAGTGCGTTAAGGACGACCTTGTTGGAAGAGGAAGTACCGTTCAGTACAAAGTAAGTTTTATCCGCGTTAAATACTTTTGCTGCGTGTTGCTGGGCGATGCATGGCGCGCCTTCGTGAATCAACAGATCGCCCATTGCTACGTCCGCGTTGCACAGGTCAGCGCGGAAAAGCATTTCGCCAAAGTACTCAACAAACTGGTTGCCCGCCGGGTGACGACGGAAAAACTCGCCGCCCTGATGCCCCGGGCAGTCAAATGCGCTGTTACCCTGGTTGACGTAGTCGACCAGCGCACGGAAGAACGGTGGGCGCAGTTGGGTTTCATAATGGCTGGCTGCATAATTATTATTATGCAGCCAGAAAAGTGATGAAAAGTATAATTATTTTTTAATCAAAATAAATGAATAACGATTCACGGCATAAAACGATAACCAATGCCGGTTTCGGTAATGAAATGGCGGGGGCGGGCGGGATCTTGCTCCAGCTTCTGGCGCAGGTGCCCCATATAAATTCGCAGGTAATGACTATGTTCGACGGCGTTCGGCCCCCAGACCTGATTCAACAGCTGGCGTTGGGTGAGCACTTTACCGGTGTTGTTAAGCAGGACTGCTAAGAGGCGAAATTCGATTGGTGTCAGATGAATCTCTTCTTCACCACGGTGTACCAGCCGCGCGGCAATATCCACTTTAATATTGGAGAAGTGGACTACCGGTTCGGGCGTCTGTCCGCTTGCGTGGCGACGCAATGCCACGCGTAAACGAGCCTGCAGCTCGCCAATACCAAACGGTTTGCTGAGATAGTCATCGGCACCGGCATCCAGTGCGGCGATTTTGTCGCTTTCCTCACTGCGGGCAGAAAGCACAATCACTGGAATGGCGCTCCATTGTCGCAGGTCGCGAATAAAATCGATGCCGTCACCGTCCGGCAGACCGAGATCGAGAATGATGAGATCGGGTTTTCGCGTGGCTGCTTCCAGCAGACCGCGTTGCAGCGTTTCTGCTTCGTAAACGCGCAGACCATCGGCTTCCAGCGCGGTGCGCAGAAAGCGGCGAATGGCCTGTTCATCTTCAACAATCAGTACGTTTGTCACATATCCTCATGAAAATCTTCAAGTTCAGGGGGGACTTCCTGCGGCAGTGTAACACGGAAACACGCACCTCCCTGTGGGCGATTGTGGGCAGAAATCGTGCCGCCGTGGACGTCTGCAATCGCCTGACAAATTGCCAGCCCCAGCCCAACGCCGGGGACTGATGACTCTTTATTTCCTCGGGAAAATTTGTCGAAAATAAGTTGCTCCTGACCCGCCGGAATACCGGGGCCGTCATCCCACACATCCAATAGCAAATGCTCACCTTCAACCTGTGCATCAATACCAATTTTCGCCTGCGGGCCCGCGTATTTGATGGCGTTTTCCAGCAGGTTAATCAGTACCCGTTCAAACAGTGGACCGTCAACATGGATCAGCGTCAACGGAGCTGGAAGCGACAGGTTAATCGGCGCGGCCAGTCCTGGCTCGAGCATTTGCAGGGCGCTGCCCACGACTTCTTCCAGCGTTAACCACTCCTTCTTAAGATTAAAGCCGCCAGACTGAATTCGCGCCATATCCAGCAAATTATTGACCAGCCGGGTGGTATTGAGCACGTGCTGGCGAATTTCGCTGGCCTGGCGGGCGTGGGGGGAACCTTCACTGGCCAGGTCCAACGTTAAAATCTCCGCCTGACCGAACAGCACCGTCAACGGCGTGCGTAAATCATGGGAGAGGGCCGCCAGCAAGGCATTGCGAATGCGCTCTCGTTCACTGGCAAACCGCGACAGCTCTTCGCTGGCCGTTAGTGTTAGGCGTTCCAGCGCGCTGGCAACCAGCAGGGTAAAGGTTTCCAGCAGACGCTGTTGTTCCGGGATCATTAACTGACGCAGGTTTCCCGGCTCTACCACCAGCAGTCCGTGCGTTTTGTCAGCGCTTTTTAACGGCAAGATCTGATATGGCACACCGGGTAAGGTATCGGTACCAGCACCTGCCGGTTGCCCTTTATCAAAACTCCACTGGGCAATGGCATCATCCCACGGCGTCATGCCCTGCTGATGGGTGAGGGGGGCCAGCTTACCTTTCTCATCAGGTAATAATACCTGGCTGCGGGCCTGAAAGGTGGAGGCGATAAACTGTTCGCTGGTAGCGGCGATATCTGTCTGGCTGCGTCCTACGGCCAGCGCTTTAGACATCTCATACAGATGGCGCGTGCGCTGTTCTCGATAGCGGGCGACCCGCGCCTGATAACGTACCCCGGCGGTCAGATTACCGATAACCAGACCGACTGTTAGCATCACTGCAAAGGTGAGCAAATACTGGACGTCTGATACGGCAAGCGTCCCGCGCGGAGCAATAAAAAACAGATCGAAGCTGACGACGTTAATCACGGTCGCCACCACCGAGGGCCAGCGGCCATAAAACAGGGCGATAACCACCACGCCTAACAGATAGAGCATCACCAGGTTGGCTGCATCAAAGGCAACCAGCCACTGCATGGCGATCAGCGTGGTAACGGCGCACAGTGCGGCGGCAGCCAGACAGCCCTGAATTTGTACACGCCATTTATCCTTAAAGGTGCGAGTATCCGCAGTTTGGAGTGCCGGGCGTGACGGAGGTTCGTCCAGCGCGATAATCATCAGGTCAAGGTCCGGGGCGCGATGGGCCAGCTTGTCGGAAAAGGAATCGCTGCGCCACCAGCGACGCGTTGCCGGGCGTCCGAGGACAATTTTTCCCAGATTATGCTCTCGGGCGTAGCGAACAACCGCCTTGTCTTCAGCGGGATCGGAGAGGGTGGCGGTTTCTGCGCCTAGTTCCTGCGCCAGTCGCAGAGCGCTCAAGATCGCGCGGCGCTGTTTTTCCGGGAGCTGATGCAGCGCCGGGGTTTCGACATACACAGCATGCCACACGCTGCCGAGACGCGCCGCCAGACGTGCGGCGGCACGTACCAGCTTTTCGCTGCCGGTATTGTGTCCAATACACAGCAAAATAGCGTCGCGGGTGTGCCAGACTTTTTCCTCCCCAGGATGTCCCCGCCAGGCACGCATCTGATCGTCTACCCGGTCGGCGGTACGGCGCAGGGCCAGCTCGCGCAGGGCGATCAAATTACCTTTGCGAAAGAAATGTTCGATTGCCCGCTCTGCCTGACCGGCGATATAGACCTTGCCTTCGTTCAGACGCTGGCGTAAATCGTCAGGCGGCAGATCGACCAGCACGACATCATCGGCGGCATCGAAAAAGGGATCGGGGACGGTTTCGCGCACCTGAATACCGGTCACGCCGCTGACCACGTCGTTCAGACTTTCCAGATGCTGCACGTTAACGGTGGTAAAGACGTCAATACCGGCTTCCAGCAGCTCTTCAATGTCCTGCCAGCGGCGGGGATGGCGCGAGCCTGGCGCATTACTGTGCGCCAGTTCGTCCATCAATATTAGCGCTGGACGGCGGGCTAAGGCAGCATCAAGATCGAACTCGCTGATGTGTCGCCCACGGTGAGCCTGACGTTTTAGCGGCAACACGGCGAGACCGTCCAGTAGCGCGGCGGTCTCTTTGCGTCCGTGGGTTTCTACCACACCGATTAACACATCCAGACCTTGCGCCCGCAGCCGCTGGGCTTCTGCCAGCATTGCCCAGGTTTTACCCACGCCTGCGCAGGCACCGAAGAAAATCTTCAGTTTTCCGCGATGTGGAACGGTAGTCTGTTCCAGCAGGCGATCGGGGTTGGGGCGTACAGGTTCATCAATCATTAGAGCCTATCCAGCGCTAAATTAAGTTCCACAAGGTTCACTATCGGCTGACCGATAAAACTCACCAACGGCTTTTGCGTATATTGTGCAACGAGCTGCGTAACCTCTTCAACGCTGAGGTTACGCGCTTGCGCAACGCGTGGGATTTGCCAGACAACGGCCTCCGGTGTCAGATTATTATCCAGCCCGCTGGCGGATGCGGTAACCAACTCAACCGGAACTGCAGAGCTGGCCTGCGGGTTGGCGGCACGCAGCGCGGCAATCCGGATTTGCAATTGCTTGTCCAGCTCCGGGTTGCTTGCTGCCAGATTACTGCCACCCGAAGCCATTGGATTATAGGGCATTTCCACCGTTGCTGATGGGCGTCCCTGAAAATATCCGGCAGCGGTAAAGTATTGCCCAATGAGCTCAGAGCCGCGAACGACCTGATCTTCACGGATCAGCGAACCGTTAGCCTGATGGGGAAACCACCACTGCCCCAATGCGGTGGTCAGCAGCGGGTAAACCCCGCCGGTAATGAGCATCAGGAAAAGTAATGTTGATAATGCAGGACGTAATCCACTCATCTTAAACCTCACACCAGACCCAGCAGGGTCAGCAGTAAATCAATCACTTTGATGCCAATAAACGGCACAACCAGGCCACCCAGACCGTAGATCCACAGATTGCGGCGTAGCATGGCGGAGGCAGACAACGGTTTGTAGCTCACCCCTTTCAACGCCAGTGGTATCAGAAAGACGATTACCAGGGCATTGAAGATAACCGCGCTGAGGATCGCCGAGTCCGGCGAATGCAGGCGCATCACGTTAAGCGCATTGAGCTGCGGGTAGGTTGCGGCAAACGCCGCCGGGATAATGGCAAAATATTTGGCTACGTCGTTGGCAATACTGAAAGTGGTGAGTGAGCCGCGCGTCATCAGCATCTGTTTACCAATGTGTACCACTTCAATCAGCTTGGTGGGGTTAGAATCGAGATCCACCATGTTGCCCGCTTCTTTCGCTGCCTGAGTCCCGGAGTTCATGGCGACCGCGACGTCTGCTTGCGCCAGTGCGGGTGCATCATTAGTGCCGTCGCCGGTCATCGCCACCAGACGACCTTCCGCCTGGTACTGACGAATCAGCGCCAGCTTGGCTTCCGGTGTCGCTTCGGCTAAAAAGTCGTCCACTCCGGCCTCTGCCGCGATCGCGGCGGCGGTCAGACGGTTATCGCCGGTGATCATCACCGTTTTGATGCCCATTTTGCGTAGCTGGGCAAAACGTTCTTTGATCCCGCCTTTGACGATATCTTTCAAGGCAATCACACCCAGAACGCGCGAACCTTCGGCAACCACCAGCGGCGTCGCGCCAAGACGAGCCACGTTTTCGACCTTCTGCTCGACATCGGCAGGGAAGTGGCCACCGTTGGCTTCGACGTGACGACGAATGGCATCGACCGACCCTTTGCGGATCATACGGTTGTCGATATTGATGCCGCTCATTCGGCTTTGCGCGGTAAATGGCACAAAGGTAGCATGCAGCGATTGCACGTCGCGTATGCGCAGATTAAAGCGTTGTTTTGCCAGAATGACGATGCTGCGGCCTTCCGGCGTTTCATCGGCCAGCGATGAAAGCTGCGCGGCGTCGGCCAGCGTTTTTTCGTCCACGCCGTGGGCGGGCATAAAATCCGAAGCCTGACGATTACCCAGCGTAATGGTGCCGGTTTTATCCAGCAGCAACACGTCCACGTCACCCGCAGCTTCAACCGCACGTCCGCTGGTGGCGATGACGTTCGCGCCGAGCATGCGGCTCATGCCGGCTACGCCAATCGCCGAGAGCAGTCCGCCAATGGTGGTAGGGATCAGACACACCAGCAGGGCAACCAGCACCGTAATACTGACTGCGTTGCCGCCCCAGGCGGAGAACGGCCACAGGGTGGCAGTCGCCAGTAAAAAGACGATGGTCAGGGCAATCAGCAGGATCGTCAGCGCGATTTCATTGGGCGTTTTACGCCGCTGCGCGCCTTCAACCATAGCGATCATTCGGTCAAGGAAGGTTTCACCGGGGTTCACGCTACATTCGACAACCAACCAGTCGGAGAGGATGCGAGTCCCGCCAGTCACAGAGGCAAAGTCACCGCCAGACTCGCGGATAACCGGTGCGGACTCCCCGGTAATGGCGCTTTCGTCCACCGATGCGCCACCTTCGATCACCTCGCCGTCACAGGGGATAATATCGCCTGCTTCCACCAGCACGATATCGCCTTTGCGCAACTCCTCAGCGGGAACATGATCCATTTCTGCCCCGTACTTAGGCTCGCGCAATTTGCGGGCAAAAGCGGTTTTTTTAACCCCTTTCAGGCTGTTGGCTTGAGCCTTACTTCGTCCTTCTGCTAGCGCTTCGGCAAAGTTGGCGAACAGAACGGTCACCCATAACCAGAGACTAATTGCGCCGGTAAACAGTGGGTTTCCTGTCATGTGACCGGTTGTCATTGCGACGGTTAGCAGGGTTGTCAGCAGGCTGCCCAGCCAGACAATAAACATCACCGGATTGCGCCACTGAGTATGTGGGCTTAACTTTTTGATTGCGTCCATCAGCGCTTGTGCGACCAGAGAAGGTTCGAACAGTGCCAGTTGTTTGCGACTCATAACAATGTGCTCCGCATCGCTCAACGTAAAGAGAGGTATTCTGCGACCGGACCAAGCGCCAGTGCAGGAATAAAGGTAAGGGCGCCAACCAGCAACACCGTACCGATCAACAACCCGACAAACAGGGCTCCGTGGGTAGGAAGCGTGCCGGGGCTTGCTGGCTGGCTCTTTTTACCGACCAGTGAACCCGCAATTGCCATCACCGGAATAATGACGCCGAAGCGGCCAATGAACATGCAGAACGCCAGCAGACAGTTCCAGAAAGGACTGTTGGCGCTTAACCCGGCAAAAGCGCTGCCGTTGTTGTTGGCGGCAGACGAGACAGCGTACAGCACTTCGCTGAAACCGTGCGGACCGGGGTTGAGCATAGCGCTGCGTCCTGCATCGCTCATCATGGCTATCGCCGTACCGAGCAGCACTAGCGCAGGGGTGACCAGGATCGCCATCGCAGTCATTTTCATTTCGCGCACGTCGATCTTCTTACCCAGATATTCCGGCGTGCGGCCGATCATCAGCCCGGCTATAAACACTGCCAGCAGTACGAACAGCAGCATGCCGTATAAACCAGAACCCACACCGCCGAACACCACTTCGCCAATCTGCATCAACCACATCGGCACCATCCCGCCCAGCGCGGTGAAGGAGTCATGCATGGCGATGACCGCCCCACAGGATGCCGCTGTCGTGACGACCGCAAACAGGCTACTCACCAGTACGCCAAACCGACTCTCTTTTCCTTCCATATTGATGCTGCTGTCTGCGCCAAACGCCAGCAGGTGCGGGTTCCCCTGCACTTCCGCCCACATCACGACCGCCACACAGATGACAAAAATCAGCGACATGGCCCACAACAGGGTGCGCCCCTGACGGCGATCGCCCACCACGTCGCCAAAGGCAAAGCATAGGGCGGTGGGAATGCAAAAGATCGCCAGCATCTGCACCAGGTTGGTCAGCGCGGTTGGGTTTTCAAACGGATGCGATGAGTTAGCATTAAAGAAGCCGCCGCCGTTAGTGCCGAGCATCTTAATGGCCTCTTGTGAGGCGACGGGTCCCATTGGCAGCAGTTGTTTGACCCCTTCGAGGGTGGTGAATGATTGATAGGGCAGCAGGTTTTGCAACGCACCTTGCTGAATGAAAAACAGGGCGATGAGCAGAGCAAGAGGGAACAGGATCCACAGGGTAATACGTACCAGATCCAGCCAGGCGTTCCCCAGCGTGCTCATACTCTGGCGTGTAAAGGCGCGGATCAGAGCAAAAATCACCGCAATACCGGTGGCGGCAGACAGGAAGTTCTGCACGGTTAATCCGGCCATCTGGCTGAAGTAGCTTAAGGTGGTTTCGCCACTGTAAGACTGCCAGTTTGTATTGGTGACAAAGCTCACGGCGGTATTCAGTGCGAGATGCCACGACAACCCTGGAAGCTGCTGAGGATTCAGCGGCAGCAGATTTTGCGCCATCAGCAGCGAAAACAGTATCAGCAGACCCAGGACATTGAGCGTCAGGATCGCCAGCAGATACTGTTTCCAGTTCATCTCATGTTGTGAAATCCCTAACCCGCGCCAGAGAATACGCTCTACACCTGCGAGGCCAGGCAGGGGCGTGTTGATTATAAGCCGTGCCAGCCCAGCGCCCAGCGGCCTGGCGATGACAAATAACACCAGCAAGAAACTGGCGATGAGTAAAAATCCTTGTGCCGCCATCAGAACGCCTCCGCATTAATCAGGGCATACACCAAATAACCTAATAATAAAAAAACCAGCACAATGCCGGTTATCACGCCTGCACCCACGGTGCACCTCCAGTGACATCAATGTGATAACCAGAGCGTAGATATTTGGTTGCAAAGATTTTGCAAAAATCGGCGGATGGGGTGTAAAAAAAGTATAAAAATGACAAAAACCATCATTTAACTAATGGTTAGTATTAATTTAACTTTTATGTAACTTAATTACGGTTTTAGGGTAAACGAAGCATCAATAGACAAAAAATAAGTGGTCGGATGAGTGGTAAAATTACACGCAAGGCGGTATTATTTACACCAGTTAACCAAGTTTATTTTTCCGGTGCGATTCACCGAACAAATTAAGGGGAGAAAAGTATGGAACTCTATAAAGAATATCCAGCGCACATTGTCTTTTTACGCCGTACTTTCGCCGTCGTGGCGGGCGTGCTGGCGCTGCCAGTGATGCTGTTCTGGAAAGATCGAGCCCGTTTCTACAGCTACCTGCACCGCGTCTGGTCGAAAACCAGCGATAAGCCGGTGTGGATGGATCAGGCTGAAAAAGCTACCTGCGATTTCTACTAAGTATTTACAGATTCGCGAAAGCCGCAGATATCGTCGATATCAGCGGCTTTTTTTTGAATCAGCAATGGCTACCGTGATGTTTTTAGGCTGAAAGTGGAGGCCTGCTACCGGGCATCCTGATTGATTTCAGGTACAATGATAGAACCGATACTGACTTCGAAGTGTTTGGCATCCCCATTTTTTTCATCAGATTGCATTTGTGACTACTGATCGTCTTACTGTTTTTATTTTTAATTCGTGAGATTTCAGTAACGGTAAATCCCTCGGAAAGCAGAATCAAAATTTGTGACTCCAGGCCCGTTAACTGCGGTTTTATACTGTATGCTTCTTCAGCATTATTATGCAGTAATGTGTTGACGATCACTGGATGGAACTCTTTTAGAGTGATCTTTCGCGGCAAGTATATGCATGAAATGTTAAAAATGGAATAAAGTACGTTCATCAACATCGAATTGCTAAGAATAATCAAGTTCTTACCACCATTCTTTACCATCCTATTCTTCAGATAAATGATATCATCATAGGTGATATCATTTTCATCTATTGCAGCAATGATAAGTAACTCGTTGCTATTTTCATTTACCTCACTAAAACGTTGGTAAAAAACAATTCTGCTGTAAAAGAAATAATCAAGAAGCGAGGCAATGCCCAGAGAGGTATATTGGCAAGTGCCAACGATGATAATTGTGTTTGCAGTCTTTTTTTTCATAATTACCCCATCCATAGATATGATTGTATCAGCACTTGTAGATTACAGTAATTTTCATGACTGACTCCAGTGATACGCGGGGTGAGCTAGTCTAGCTATAGACTTTCTAATATAATATTAAAGGTGAAATCTAGGTGAAATCCTAAAGAAAAATACATTAACCAGTTGAAATTGATGGGTATTGTACGGTGTGGTGAATGCTGAATGAATGGTTTCTTATTTAATGGGTGATGTATATCATTTCTAAATTAATTACATTACTATTTCCTTTCTCTAAAATATGGCTGTTTTGCTTTTCATAAAATGATAAATGGATAAAAGGGGTGTCAACACTGTCAATTGACTGTATCTATTATTCTGGAAACCTTGTGCGTTATTTCACTCAATAAAGGGATGTAATAGGATGACGTCATCCAGCGACGTTAGTATGTCTTATGACACTCAAGGCAGCGAAGTTGAACATTATTATTTCCAGTTATCGGAAGAAACAATTGTACAAACTGCGCATCATTATCGCCTTGATATTTCTGAACGGAACATTTTGATTGCCTCGCAATGGTATCGTGAAGGAAAAAAAAGGAGGTCTTAAAAACGATGGCCAGGCAGGCCGGATTAATGATGAAGAGCACGCCGGTGACGCAGTTTCAGTTCAATAGTTGGCTCTTGCCGGTGGTTGTCGAAATGCGTGATGGGCGTTTTGCACTGGGCATGGCAAATTATTTTTCAGGATATGCGGCCCTATTATTATGTAATTCTGGGATCGTTATTCATTAACATCATCGGTCTGGCGGGTATTACCTACTCAATGCAAACTTATGACCGGATTATTCCAGCGCAATCCTGGCCTACACTATGGGGCCTTTTTTCTGGGGTGATTCGGGCATTTAATTTTGATCTGATTTTAACGAGTTGATGGGGGCGTTTATGCCAAAAACGATGGCCGCAGCGAAAGAAGGATAAAGAGCTTCGGGAAACATTTTGGCCCATGATAGCTACACTTACCTCAGGAATGAGAAAGGAGATGTCATGAGCGAGAAAATCCCTGTTGGAATCAGTGCCTGTCTGTTGGGGGAGGCGGTTCGCTTTGACGGTGGGCACAAGCGGTTAGCCTTTGCTGTTGAAGAATTATCGCCATGGGTTAATTTTGAACCGGTTTGCCCTGAAATGGCGATAGGATTGCCATCCCCCCGTCCCGTTCTTCGCCTTGTCAAAGAGAACGGTGAGATCTCTTTGCGCTTTAGCGATAAACGAGAAAAAGATCTGACGGGGGCGATGACGACTTTCAGTCACAGGCAGGTTGATCGGTTTGAGCATTTGTGTGGCTACATTGTTTGTGCGAAATCGCCAAGCTGCGGTATGGAGCGCGTTCGTGTCTACGATGCAGAAGGAAAAAATAGCGATAAAGTGGGGCGGGGTATTTTTACCTCGGTACTCATGGCGGCTTTTCCGTGGCTGCCGGTTGAAGAAGACGGGCGTCTGCACGATCTGCAGCTCCGTGAAAATTTTGTTGAGAGAATTTATGCGCTGCACGAGCTAAATGGCATCCGGGAGCAAGGATTAACGCGTGGTGCGCTGATTGATTATCATAGTCGCTACAAGTTGCTGCTGTTGGCTCACTCCCAGCCGGAATATCGTGAACTGGGGCGATTTGTGGCGGCGATTGGTGAATGGCAGAGCCTGGAGACCTTTTTCGTGGAATATCGCCAGAGACTGATGGATTTATTGTCACATCCTTCCTCCCGTCGTAACCACACCAACGTTTTGATGCATGTTCAGGGCTATTTTCGCAAACAGCTAAATACTCGTCAGCGGCGGGAGCTGGCTTCTCTCATCGACGGTTATCGACGTGCAACGCAACCGCTGCTTGCACCTATAACGTTGCTCAAACACTATATGGCTGAATACCCGGATGCTTATTTATCCGGGCAGCGTTATTTTAATCCCTGGCCCGAAACTCTTCGTCTGCGCTACGGGCGCTAAATTTTTTGTCTTCAGGAGTGTTATGACCACCCATCTGGTCTGGTTTCGTCGTGATTTGCGTCTGCATGATAATCTCGCTTTAGCTGCCGCTTGCCGAAATCGCGCTGTACGCGTGATCGCGCTATATATTGCCACGCCTGACCAGTGGGCGGCTCATGATATGGCGCCGCGTCAGGCTGCGTTTATCAGCACGCAGTTGAATGTGTTGCAAGCGGCGTTGGCAGATAAAGGCATCCCGATTTTGTTTCATGAAGTCGCAGATTTCACCGCCAGTGTGGAGATTGTAAAAAGTGTCTGTACCAAGTATGGCGTCAGCCGACTGTTTTATAACTATCAGTATGAAATCAACGAGCGGCAGCGTGATGCAAGGGTAGAGAAGCTGTTGCTAGACGTTGTGTGCGAAGGCTTTGACGACAGCGTGATCCTGCCTCCAGGCGCGGTTATGACCGGCAATCATGAAATGTATAAAGTCTTTACGCCGTTTAAGAATGCCTGGTTGAAACGGATTAAAGAGGGCATTCCTGAATGTGTTAGCGCGCCAAAGGTACGGGACAGTGGGGCACTCACATCGCCGTTAACGTCACTAACGCTGAATTATCCGCAGCAAGATTTTGATGCTGAGCTTTTTCCTGCAGAAGAAAAACAGGCAATCGCGCAGTTACGCCAGTTTTGTCAGCAGGCGGCGAGTGAATATGAACAACAGCGTGATTACCCGGCAATTGAAGGCACCAGTCGCTTATCTGCGAGTCTGGCAACAGGTGGGCTGTCGCCGCGTCAATGCCTGCACCGTCTGTTAGCGGAGCAACCGCAGGCGCTTGAGGGTGGAGTCGGGAGCGTCTGGCTGAATGAACTTATCTGGCGCGAGTTTTACCGTCATTTAATGACCTGGCATCCGACGCTGTGTCGGCATCAACCGTTTATTCGCTGGACTGACCGCGTGCAATGGCAGAACAATATGGCACATCTTCAGGCATGGCAGACGGGAAATACGGGATACCCCATTGTGGATGCCGCGATGCGCCAGCTTAATGCGACCGGTTGGATGCATAACCGTTTACGTATGATTACTGCCAGCTTTTTGGTGAAAGATCTGCTGATTGACTGGCGTAAAGGGGAGCGGTACTTCATGTCAAAACTGATCGACGGCGATCTTGCAGCCAATAACGGTGGCTGGCAGTGGGCGGCTTCCACAGGCACCGATGCGGCACCGTATTTCCGCATTTTTAACCCGACAACCCAGGGGGAAAAATTCGACCGCGACGGCGAGTTTATCCGTCACTGGGTACCGGAACTGCGCGACGTACCAGGTAAAGCTATCCACGACCCGTTGACGTGGGCGGATAAAGCACAGATTTTCCTCGATTATCCGCGCCCGATTGTCGATCACAAACAGGCAAGGCTAGCAACGTTGGCAGCGTATGAAGCGGCGCGTAAGGGATGAGCGTATAGCGGATTTCTGCGTAATGCTTTCCAGCATAATGAATGTGTTGCAGTCGAGCACATTTAGCGCTGAAGGGTGCGCTCAAGACTGTTAATGCCTTGCTGCACGCGTTATCACTCAGCAGTAAAGTTACGACTTCTTCTTTCAGGTGACGGAACACGATGACAACGCCAGCACATTTCCACCGGTGGATATCACGGTGGTGCCGGATAAGGAAAACAAGAAGTCGCATTACGTATAGCGCAAACAATGTTGGAGCAAGGAATCGACCGTGAAATGGTGTTATTGGTTACAGGTTTGACTGAACAGGATTTAGCCGCTAAAAAGTTGTAATCTCCTGAAAAAACAGGCCCGAGTCTTATTACATCATCGGGCCCATACATTCAGGACTCTACCGCCAGCGGACGATTTCTAAACTTAAGTGACTGATACAGCCAAATTAGCAGGACCAGCGCAACACAGGCCAGAGCGCCCCAGGTAATCTCACTGAAGACATCAATATACGCGTTGATGGAATAGTTGATGGCCCCGGAGGCATCAAATGCGCCTTGTGACGTCTGGTCAGCAATCACCCCTGCCAGGTAGTTGGCAATGGCGCCGGAAAGCAGCATATAGATACCGGTTAACACGCCGGTGACGCCCGGGATCTCAATGCGCGTAATCTGCGACATGGCGACCGGGTCGATAAATAATTCGGCAAATCCCATTACTGCCAGCCCCAGTACCATCAGCGGCATTGAGGAGTGGCCGTAAGTTGCGGACCAACGGGCGCTTAATGTCAGAATGCAGAATCCGGCGCTCATCAACCCCAGGCCGAGGGCAAATTTACCCCAGATACGCACAGTGCGGTTGCCACCCACGCTTTCTTTAACCACCCAGGCTAGCACGATGCCGCACAGCATCACGGCGAACGCGTTGACCGACTGGAACATCGCGGTAGGAACGGAATATCCCAGAATGTCGCGATTAACAAAACGGTCGATATACAGGCTAATAGAACTGCCGCCCTGTTGAGCAAAGGCCCAGAACAACAAGCTGAAGAAGGTCAGAGTAACGATAAGACCCAGTTCTTTGCGCTGTTTCTGCGTCTGTGCCTGGCGGTAAATTTTCGCCAGAACGGCCAGGCCAATGACGGTGGCGACGATCAGCGCATAAACGGACCACTCTTTCCAGAACAATACGGTAATCAACAGCGGTGCGGTGACCAGCAGAACGAGAAGCCAGGCCCAGTTTGGCAGAATAAACGTTCTGGCGCACAGGACGGCTTTGTTGACGCCGGTGGTGTGGGCGAAATGCCGATTGCCGCACAGGAAAATCACCAGGCCTGCCAGCATGCCAATAGCGGCCAGCGCAAAACCCATGGCCCAACTGTACTCTTCCTGCACATAGCCACAGGCGATGGGGGCGATAATCGAACCGATATTCCCGGCGGCGTAGAGCAGTGAGAATCCGCCGTCGCGACGCGGATCGTCGGTTTGATACAGCTCGCCGAGCAGACAGCTGATGTTGGATTTAAACAGACCGTAGCCGCAGACAATGATCGCCAGAGATAAATAAAGGAATGCCGGCGCTATTTCACTGGCACCCAGTACCAGGTGCCCGACCGCCATTAACAATGCGCCAATCATCACCGCCATACGGTTGCCAAGTACCTTATCTGCCAGGTATCCCCCGAGAATGGGCGTGACGTACACCAGCGAACAATAGGCGCTGAACAACGCATACGCATGAGTATCGTTGTACTTAAGCTGGTTGGTGAGATACAGGATCAGCAGGGCGCGCATGCCGTAAAAACTGAAGTATTCCCAAATTTGCAGCGCGACGACGTAATAAATGGCGCGTGGCTGAGATGATTGTTTATTCATTCTATTCTCGAAGTGAATGCCTCACGGCAGGATGAATGTACTGCGTGAGTGAGTTTCCTTGACGTTGTAACTTTGATACAGATCTGATTATTTATGCAATATGCTGTCTGATTGCATAAATATACATGAATAAAATCGCGTAGTGGTAAGCAATTTACGATCAAAGAGCCCGTGATTGTTTCTTGATGTGTCAGTGAAATGGTTATCGACGAATGGCGGCGGGGACGCTATTTTACATAAGCAGTAGTGCTGATTGGACAGGCAGAATTTATGACAACGAGGGCGATGATGAAAAACACCGAACTGGAACAACTGATCAACGACAAACTGAACAGCGCCGCAATTAGCGATTATGCGCCGAATGGTTTGCAGGTTGAGGGCAAAGAGACGGTGCATAAAATCGTGACTGGTGTGACCGCAAGCCAGGCATTGCTTGACGAGGCTGTTCGCCTCGGGGCTGATGCGGTCATCGTTCATCACGGGTACTTCTGGAAAGGAGAATCTCCGGTGATTCGCGGCATGAAGCGCCATCGTCTTAAAACGCTGTTGGAAAATGACATTAACCTGTATGGCTGGCATCTGCCGCTGGATGCGCATCCGGATCTGGGCAATAACGCACAGCTGGCGGCACTGTTGGGTATTACCGTGATGGGGGAAATCGAGCCGTTGGTACCGTGGGGTGAACTCGCCATGCCGGTTCCAGGGTTAGAGCTGGCATCCTGGATCGAGGCACGCTTGGGCCGCAAACCGTTATGGTGCGGTGATAGTGGACCGGAAAAAATTCAGCGCGTTGCCTGGTGTACCGGTGGTGGCCAAAGTTTCATTGATAGCGCGGCTCGTTTTGGCGTCGATGCGTTTATTACCGGCGAAGTCTCCGAACAAACCATTCACTCTGCCCGTGAGCAAGGCCTGCATTTTTATGCCGCCGGGCACCATGCCACTGAACGAGGCGGTATTCGGGCGTTAAGTGAATGGTTGAATGAAAATACGGATTTGGATGTTTCTTTCATTGATATACCCAATCCAGCGTAATTAAAGAGGGACGAAAGTGCAGCGAGCGCGTTGTTATCTGTTAGGTGAAACTGCGGTGGTTCTGGAGCTGGAACCCCCTATTACGCTGGCGAGTCAGAAACGTATCTGGGGTTTGACTCAGCGCCTGGTTGATGCCCCGAATGTACTTGAAGTCATTCCGGGCATGAACAATATCACAGTGACGCTGCGTAATCCTCAAACCCTGGCGCTGGATGCCATTGAGCGTCTGCAGCGTTGGTGGGAGGAGAGTGAGGCGCTGGAACCGGACTCGCGCTTTATTGAAATCCCGGTTATCTATGGAGGAGAGCAGGGACCAGATCTGGCCGACGTCGCGCAGCACAGTGGATTAAGCGAGAAGCAGGTTGTTGAACTGCATGCATCCGTTGACTATGTGGTCTGGTTTTTAGGCTTTCAGCCGGGGTTCCCGTATCTCGGAAACTTGCCGGAGCAACTGCATACTCCAAGACGTGCGGAACCGCGTCTGATTGTTCCAGCAGGTTCTGTCGGTATTGGCGGTTCGCAAACGGGCATCTACCCGCTCGCCACGCCAGGTGGATGGCAGCTGATAGGGCATACCTGTATTCAGCTGTTTGATCCGCAACGGGATGAACCCATCCTGTTACGACCTGGAGATACTGTACGCTTTGTACCGCAGAAGGAGGGAGTATGTTAACGATCATTCGTGCGGGCATGTACACCTCCGTACAGGACGGTGGTCGTCACGGTTTTCGCCAGTCAGGAATCAGCCACTGTGGGGCGCTGGATAAACCCGCCTTGAACGTTGCTAACCTGTTGGTGGGAAATGATGCGGATGCCGCCGCGCTGGAGATAACGCTCGGGCAGCTGGTGGTGGAATTTGAAGTAGATAGCTGGTTTGCCCTGACCGGTGCGGGATGTGACGCGCATTTAGACGACAGCCCCGTGTGGAGCGGATGGCGATTGCCGGTGAAAGCAGGACAACGCCTGACGCTAAAACGTCCGCTACATGGCATGCGCAGTTATCTGGCGGTGGCAGGCGGCATTGATGTTCCCGACGTAATGGGCTCGTGCAGCACTGACCTGAAAGTCGGTATCGGCGGCCTGGAAGGACGTCTGTTACGGGATGGCGACCGGCTGGCGGTGGGCGTTTCAACGCGACAGTTCAGCGGACCGCAGGGGGTAAAACAGCTGATGTGGGGCAACCGCCTTCGTGCGTTACCCGGGCCTGAGTATCATGAGTTTGATGAAGCTTCGCAGGCGTCGTTCTGGCGCTCACCGTGGCAGCTCAGCCCACAGAGTAACCGCATGGGATATCGTCTGCAGGGGCAACCACTGACGCGTACCACCGATCGCGAACTGCTGTCACACGGTCTGCTTCCCGGCGTGGTGCAGGTGCCGCACAACGGCCAGCCGATTGTATTGATGAACGACGCCCAGACCACGGGCGGCTATCCGCGTATCGCCTGTATCATTGAGGCGGATATGTACCATTTGGCGCAAATCCCCCTCGGTCAGCCGATTCATTTTGTTCAGTGTTCGCTGGAGGAGGCGCTGAAAGCGCGTCACGATCAGCAGCGTTATCTTGAACAGTTAACATGGCGACTTAACGATGAAAATTGATCTTAATGCAGACCTCGGTGAAGGTTGCGCAAATGACGCCGCGCTGCTGCAACTGGTGTCATCAGCCAACATCGCCTGTGGGTTTCACGCCGGAGATGCGCAAACCATGCTGTCAAGCGTGCGTGAGGCGCTAAAAAATGGCGTGGCCGTAGGGGCTCATCCCAGCTTTCCGGATCGGGAAAACTTCGGCCGTAGCGCCATGAACCTGCCAGTGGAAACAGTTTATGCCCAGACGTTGTATCAAATCGGCGCACTGGCGGCGATAACCCGGGCGGAAGGCGGTGTCATGCGCCACGTCAAACCTCACGGCATGCTTTACAACCAGGCGGCGAAAGACCCGCAACTGGCGGATGCCATCGCCAGAGCAGTGCATGCCTGCGATCCGTCGCTCATCCTGGTCGGGCTTGCCGGAAGCGAACTGATCCGTGCCGGGAAGCATTATGGTCTGGTGACGCGTCAGGAGGTTTTCGCCGATCGAGGTTATCTGGCGGATGGCAGTCTGGTACCGCGTAACCAGCCGGGGGCGCTGATTGAAGACGAAGCGCTGGCACTGGCGCAAACCTTAGAAATGGTGCAGTCAGGGAGAGTAAAAAGCCAGACCGGAGAATGGGCGAACGTCATTGCCCAGACGGTATGTATTCATGGTGATGGTGAGCACGCACTCGCTTTTGCCCGCCGCTTACGTACCGCGTTCGAAGCAGAGAAGATTCAAATTAGTGCATAATTTTTCACATACAAAACAATAACATATTACACAACAACATAGACGGGAATATATTATGGGAGAGGTCATTTCTCTCTGGCCATTGACGGGGATTGCTGTCATTGTGGTCGGATTTCTTTTACGTTTTAACCCGGTATTGGTGGTGATTATTGCCGGGGTTGTCACCGGACTGGCGGCACATATGCCGATCGCCACCATTCTCGAAAAGTTGGGTGAAGGTTTTCTCAACACCCGCAACCTGCCGTTTATCTTATTGATCCCACTAGCGGTAATCGGTCTGCTGGAGCGTCACGGCCTGAAAGAACGTGCGCAGACGTGGATCGCCAAAATTCGCAGCGCCACCAGCGGTCGTCTACTAATTGTCTATCTGTTTATTCGTGAGGCAACCGCCGCGCTGGGGCTGACCAGTCTGGGGGGCCATCCGCAAATGGTGCGTCCGCTGCTGGCACCGATGGCGGAAGGGGCCGCTGAGAAAAACCATGGCGAATTACCGGGTTCGGTGCGCTATCGCCTGCGTGCGATGTCGGCCGCGACCGATAACGTCGGGCTGTTTTTCGGCGAAGATATCTTTGTTGCCTTCGGGGCAATCATCTTCATGCACAACTTTATGCTGGAGTCCGGCGGGATCCAGACGGAGCCGCTACATATTGCCCTGTGGGGGATCCCAACGGCGATTTGTGCCTTCCTGATCCACGGTGCACGCTTGTGGCGACTGGATAACTACCTGCAACGCGAAGTGGCGAAAGCGAATGCCGCAGTGAAAGGAGAAGCGAAATGAATTTTCAGCAAAGCTATCTCTACTGGCTGGCGGGTGCGGTATTACTGATTGTGGCCGTCATGTCCTGGCAGGACAAAACGAACCCCCGGCGTTTAACCACCGGTCTGTTCTGGGGGGTGTACGGTCTGCTGTTTCTGCTGGGCGACTGGACCTATTCGCTGTTTGGTGACAAACGAACGGTGCATATCGCGGTCGGTATCGCGGTAGTGTTACTGGCGCTAATCGCCGGTTTTGGCGGCGTGAAGCTTGGTAGCTACCATCAACGTACACAACAACAGCGTGAAGAGAGTGCCAACCGGCTGGGCAACCGCTTGTTTTTCCCGGCGCTGGCGATCCCGGTTGTGACCGTTATCGGCGTGTTGATGTTTAATCATATTCCGGGCTTACAGAATGCGTTGTTTGGACCAGGAAATCACGCCACGCTGGTGACGCTGTTTTCGATGACGGCAGGTTCGTTAATCGGTCTGGTAATGGCGGTTAAAATGACCCATGAGCGAGCACATCAACCGATCCAGGAAGCGCGTCGCCTGCTGGACTCCATTGGCTGGGCATTCATCCTGCCGCAAATTCTCGCCACGTTAGGGCTGCTGTTTACGGCGGCGGGCGTAGGCACCGGCATTTCGTATCTGACGCAGGAATACCTGGCGGTGGACAGCCGCTTTATCGCGGTGGCGGTGTACACCATCGGTATGGCGTTGCTGACGATGATTATGGGCAATGCGTTTGCTGCCTTCCCGATTGTGACTGCCGGAATTGGAATCCCGATCCTGGTATTGCAGCACGGCGGTAATCCGGCGGTAATGGCGGCAATCGGCATGTTCTCCGGCTATTGTGGCACGCTGATGACGCCAATGGCGGCAAACTTTAACATCGTCCCTGCAGCGCTGCTGGAGTTGCCGGACAAAAATGCGGTGATTAAAGCGCAGGTGCCGACCGGCATACTGCTGCTGCTGGTCAACGTATTCCTGATGTATTTCCTGATGTTCCTGTAAGGAGGAAGGATGAAAACGGTATTAATCACCGGATTTGAACCCTTTGGCGGCGAGTCAGTTAACCCTTCCTGGGAAGTGGTCTCGGGTCTCGACAATGCTATCATCGCGGGATATCGCGTCGTGGCGCGTCAGTTGCCGTGCGTATTTGGTGAGTCTCTTACGGTACTTAATACCGCGATTGACGCGCTGTCACCGTCGCTGGTGCTCGCAGTTGGTCAGGCCGGAGGTCGTCCGGACATCACCGTAGAGCGCGTCGCCATCAACGTAGACGATGCGCGTATTGCGGATAACCAAGGTCAGCAGCCGGTAGATGAACCGATCGTGAGCGATGGTCCGGCGGCGTGGTTCAGTACACTGCCGATCAAAGCAATGGTTGCGGCCATGCGCAGCGCCGGTATTCCAGCATCGGTTTCGCAAACCGCAGGTACCTTCGTCTGTAACCACGTGATGTATGGCTTGCTGCACAAACTACGAGACACACCGGCAGTAAAGGGTGGGTTTATTCATATCCCTTATCTGCCACAACAAGCCGCAGAGCACCCTGGTGCGCCAAGTATGGCGAGTGATACGGTGCGTCGTGCGCTGGAAGTCGCGATTGTCACCGCCTTACAGGTGGAACGCGATATCGCAGTGACGGGTGGTGCAACTCATTAACAAAGGACAGTATTATGCCTGAAGGCCCGGAGATCCGCCGCGCGGCGGATAACCTGGAGGCGGCAGTCAAAGGCAAACCGTTGACGGATGTCTGGTTTGCCTTTGAGCAGTTAAAACCGTATCAATCGCAACTGATTGGGCAGCGTGTTACCCAGCTCGAAACACGGGGTAAAGCATTGCTGACCCATTTTTCCAATGGTCTGACGCTGTATAGTCACAATCAGCTTTACGGCGTCTGGCGGGTCGTGGACACGGGGAATATCCCGGATACCACCCGGGTATTGCGCGTCAGGCTGCAAACATCCGATAAAACCATCCTGCTCTATAGCGCGTCGGATATTGAAATGCTGACGCCAGAACAGCTCACCACCCATCCATTCCTGCAGCGGGTGGGGCCTGACGTACTGGATCTGCGTTTAACGCCCAATGAGGTAAAAGCGCGTCTGCTGT
The DNA here is from genome assembly GCF_004684345.1 of Citrobacter tructae. Taxonomy (NCBI): domain Bacteria; kingdom Pseudomonadati; phylum Pseudomonadota; class Gammaproteobacteria; order Enterobacterales; family Enterobacteriaceae; genus Citrobacter; species Citrobacter tructae. Next base: position 1,913,137 of record NZ_CP038469.1, on the reverse strand, counting down.
CGCCCCGTTTTCGTAACCGGCAGTTTTCTGGCCTGCTGCTCGATCAGGCATTTCTCGCGGGATTAGGTAACTACTTGCGGGTAGAAATTCTCTGGCAGGTGGGGGTAACAGGGCAACATAAAGCGTCGCAACTGAGCGATCAACAGCTTGATAGGCTGGCGCAGGCGCTGCTCGAGATTCCGCGTCTGTCCTATAACACCCGCGGTCAGGTCGATGAGAATAAACATCATGGCGCGTTGTTTCGCTTTAAGGTCTTTCACCGCGACGGCGAAGCCTGCGAGCGATGCGGTGGGATTATCGAGAAAACAACCCTCTCTTCACGTCCGTTTTACTGGTGTCCAGGCTGTCAGAAATAACATAGCATGGTGCGGTCCCGACGATGCAGAGGGGCAATTCGAATAACGTCGCCTGAATCTCTCAAGGAGATGAGAAGGAGTGAGATATGGATTTTAACCGTTTTTGTTGTACCGCCTTACTTGTCGTAGCAACGGGTTCCTTTTCCGCGCTTGCTACCGCCGTTGAGCCGGTAGCGCCTAAATGCGAGTCCGGGCCGCAGGATATGGAATATGTCTATGAGCATGGTGCCCAGACCCGTTGTTTTTATCCGGCTATGACCCTGGAGGAGACGTATCAGGCTCTCAGAAAAGCGCGTTCAGACCGTGAAAATCTGCTGCCGACGCTGACCGTGGGCAAGGATGTTAAAATAGAAAATCTCGGGGATACGGAGCAGGTGGAATATGTCTGGAAGGGCACTAACGCCTTATATATTACGCAGAATTTTCCGGGTGGCATGACGGAATTTATATTTGCCGCGGATAAATCGGGAACGACCGTGACGGAGATTGGGCACCCGGATTAACGTGTTGCCTTAAGAATGCGCTTTTCTCGGCGCATGTGCCGATATAAACCGGGCGATAGCAGGCCCGGTGAGCAAAATACTGAACAGCCGCAGGGTTTGCATCGCCATGATCAGCGCCATATCGGTGTGACTTCCTGCGGCAATCACCGCAACAGAATCTACCCCTCCAGGACTGGTCGCCAGATAGGCGGTGAGAAAATCTATCTGCATGTAATGCGCCAGCCCCCACGCCATGACGGCGCAGATTGTCATCAGTGAAAAAATGGACAGCAGGATCTGTGGTAAGGGGCGCAGCGCCATTAAAAAGATCTGCTTATCAAAGCCAAGGCCAATTTGCCAACCGATGGCCATATACGCCATCGCCAGCAGCCATTCAGGCAGTTCAATCACCATCACACCGCCCGCGTTAAGCAGTGCGCCAGCCAGCATCGGCAACAGCATCACACCCGAGGGAATACGCAGTAAGCGCCCGGCTGTCCCGGCAACGACGGCCAGCAGCAGGGTGCTGAACAGGTTGATGCTCAGTGGCGGAAACCAGACCAGTTGCTCGCTGACCGCCTGTGTCTGCTCGCCCATTATCAGTCGGGTGACCAGCGCCGCAGCGGCCACTACAAGTAACACCCGCAGATACTGCATAAACGCTACCAGACGGATGTCCGCGCCATATTCCTGCGCCATCGCAACCATCGCTGCAGCCCCGCCTGGTGATGACCCCCACGCGCCAGTATTACCCGGTAACTTACTGTAGCGTACCAACAGCCAGCCTATCGCAGTACTGGAGAGAAGGGTCGCCAACAGGATGGCAATGACCATCGGCCAGTGCGCCGCCAGCGTAGTAAAAATGGACCCCGTGAGGTTTTGCGCAATCATGCAGCCGAGAATGGCCTGCGCGGCAAGAAACGTACAGCGGGGAGGGCGCAGCGAGATACCGCGCAGACTGAAAATAATGCCGACGATCATTGACCCGAGCAGTAAGGGGCCCGGGAGATGCACAAACAGAAAGAGCAGGGAAAGCAGGAGCGATAACAGAAATAACAGGCTCCACTGCAAAACAGGCATCCCATGCTCCTGAGTGAAATGAGGGAAATCTCAGTAAATCATAGAGAAAGCGTGATGAGAATAAAATAACGTAGATCAAGAAAAACAGGCCGGATGTGGGCATTAATGCTTTGTCCGGCCAGAGGAGTTAATGACTGTAGGCCGGACAGGCGTTAGTGCTATCCGGCAGATAATTAACGCTTAATGTCAGACTTATAATCGCGTTTGTCGTAGCCGGTGTACAGCTGACGAGGACGAGCGATCTTCATGCCGTCGGTATGCATTTCGTTCCAGTGCGCAATCCAGCCAACGGTACGCGCCATGGCGAAGATCACGGTGAACATGGAAGACGGGATCCCCATCGCTTTCAGAATGATGCCGGAGTAGAAGTCTACGTTCGGGTACAGTTTCTTCTCGATGAAGTACGGGTCGTTCAGCGCGATGTGCTCAAGTTCCATCGCTACTTCCAGCAGGTCATCTTTCGAACCCAGTTCTTTCAGCACTTCATGGCAGGTTTCACGCATCACGGTGGCGCGCGGGTCATAGTTTTTGTAAACACGGTGACCAAAGCCCATCAGGCGGAAAGAGTCATTCTTATCTTTCGCGCGGCGAACAAATTCCGGAATGTGTTTAACTGAGCTGATTTCTTCCAGCATTTTCAGCGCGGCTTCGTTCGCGCCGCCGTGCGCCGGTCCCCACAGGGAAGCGATACCCGCAGCGATACAGGCGAATGGGTTCGCGCCTGAAGAGCCTGCGGTACGGACGGTGGAGGTTGACGCGTTCTGTTCGTGGTCAGCGTGCAGGATCAGGATACGGTCCATAGCGCGTTCCAGCACCGGATTTACAACGTACTCTTCACACGGCGTGGAGAACATCATGCGCAGGAAGTTGCCGGCGTAGGAGAGATCATTACGCGGGTAAACAAACGGTTGACCGATGGAGTATTTGTAGCACATCGCGGCCATGGTCGGCATTTTGGACAACAGACGGAAGGCGGCGATTTCGCGATGGCGCGGATTATTCACATCCAGCGAGTCGTGATAGAACGCTGCCAGCGCACCGGTAACACCGCACATGACGGCCATCGGGTGGGAGTCGCGGCGGAAACCATGGAACAGACGCGTGATCTGCTCATGGATCATGGTATGGCGAGTGACCGTAGTTTTGAACTCGTCGTACTCTTTCTGCGTCGGTTTTTCGCCGTACAGCAGGATATAACACACTTCCAGATAGTTGGATTCGGTAGCCAGCTGATCAATCGGGAAGCCGCGATGCAGCAAAATACCTTCATCACCGTCGATGAACGTAATTTTGGATTCGCAGGATGCGGTAGAGGTAAAACCAGGGTCAAAAGTGAACATGCCTTTTGAACCAAGGCTACGAATATCAATAACGTCTTGACCGAGCGTACCTTTCAGCACATCCAGTTCAATAGCAGCATCACCGTTTAGAGTGAGTTTTGCTTTAGTATCAGCCATTTACGGTCTCCTTAGCGCCTTATTGCTTAAGACTACTCAGGTGAGATCTGCTTCAACTCATCAATTAACCGTTACCAGTTTGTTATTCGGCTCGCCACTCTGTGGTAGAGGAGAAACCAGGGTACAGAGCAATGGGCGCTTGCAGGTAAATCAGTTAACTCATGGTGAATTAGCAACAAATCAACAACTTAGCAATCCGAATTATTAAACCTGTCTACACTAATAACTGTACTGAATTTATTGGTCAACCTTTTCACACTGTTACATAACTTACTCATCGGTGAAAGAGTGACCCCATAACTTTTACGCATTATATGCTTTTTCTGGTGTCGTTTGTAACAAGTTTGTTTAATGATTGTCAAATCAGATGATTAAAAATTAAAATAATGTTGTTATCGTGACCTATGTCACTGTTCGGGATAAAACCCGACAAACTATATGTAGGTTAATTGTAATGATTTTGTGAACGTCCTATACTGCCGCCAGGTCTCCGGAATACCCTGCAATCCCGAGCCAACCAGCGTTGTAACGTGTCGTTTTAGCAACTGGAAGCAGTGTTTTATATGACGCGTAGTTATAGTAAGGACGCTGTCTGACCCGCACGCAGACCGGAGGAAGGAAACCCCGTCGTCTTTCAGGCAACAGGAGTCTTCATCTTCTGTACCCGAAGTCCAAAGGGAATAATAAGAACAGCATGTGGGCGTTATTCATGATAAGAAATGTGAAAAAACAAAGACCTGTCAATCTGGATCTGCAAACGATTCGGTTCCCAATCACGGCGATAGCGTCCATTCTCCATCGCGTATCTGGAGTGATCACCTTCGTGGCGGTCGGGATACTGTTGTGGTTATTGGGTACCAGCCTTTCCTCCCCTGAAGGTTTCCTCGCGGCGTCTTCCATTATGAATAACTTCTTTGTGGAGTTAATTCTGTGGGGAATTCTGGTCGCGCTGGCCTATCACGCCGTCATGGGCATTCGCCATCTGTTGATGGATTTTGGCTACATCGAAGAAACCCTCGAAGCAGGGACGCGTTCTGCCAAAATTTCTTTTGTTATCATTGTCGTGCTTTCACTTCTCGCAGGAGTCCTCGTATGGTAAGCAACGCCTCCGCATTAGGACGCAACGGCGTACATGACTTCATTCTGGTCCGTGCTACCGCTATCGTTCTGACGTTATACATCATCTATATGGTCGGCTTCTTCGCCACCAGTGGCGAACTGACCTGGGAAATTTGGACCGGTTTCTTCTCATCGGCATTCACCAAAGTCTTCACCCTGCTGGCACTGTTTTCTATCTTGATCCATGCCTGGATTGGCATGTGGCAGGTGTTGACCGACTACGTTAAACCGCTGGCCGTGCGCCTGATTCTGCAACTGGCGATTGTCGTTGCACTGGTGGTTTACGTCATTTATGGATTCGTTGTGGTGTGGGGTGTGTAATGAAACTGCCAGTCAGAGAATTTGATGCTGTTGTGATTGGTGCCGGTGGCGCAGGTATGCGCGCGGCGCTGCAAATTTCCCAGAGCGGTCAGACCTGTGCGCTGCTCTCCAAAGTGTTCCCAACCCGTTCCCATACCGTCTCCGCGCAAGGTGGCATCACCGTCGCGCTCGGTAATACCCATGAAGATAACTGGGAATGGCACATGTACGACACCGTCAAAGGGTCGGACTACATTGGTGACCAGGACGCGATTGAATATATGTGTAAGACCGGCCCGGAAGCGATTCTGGAGCTGGACCATATGGGGCTGCCATTCTCACGTCTTGACGATGGCACTATCTATCAACGTCCGTTTGGTGGTCAGTCGAAAAACTTCGGCGGCGAACAGGCGGCACGTACCGCAGCAGCAGCTGACCGTACCGGTCATGCGCTGTTGCACACGCTGTATCAGCAGAACCTGAAAAACCACACCACCATTTTCTCTGAGTGGTACGCGCTGGATCTGGTGAAAAACGCCGATGGTGCTGTTGTCGGTTGTACCGCCCTGTGTATCGAAACCGGTGAAGTGGTTTATTTCAAAGCCCGTGCCACCGTACTGGCAACCGGCGGCGCAGGCCGTATTTATCAGTCCACCACTAACGCGCACATCAACACCGGCGACGGCGTTGGCATGGCGATCCGTGCCGGTGTGCCGGTGCAGGATATGGAAATGTGGCAGTTCCACCCGACCGGTATCGCCGGGGCAGGGGTTCTGGTTACCGAAGGCTGTCGTGGTGAAGGTGGTTACCTGCTGAACAAACACGGCGAGCGCTTTATGGAGCGTTATGCCCCGAATGCGAAAGATCTGGCGGGTCGTGACGTGGTGGCACGTTCCATCATGATCGAAATCCGTGAAGGTCGCGGCTGTGACGGCCCGTGGGGCCCACACGCCAAGCTGAAGCTTGACCATCTGGGTAAAGACGTTCTCGAATCCCGCCTGCCGGGCATCCTTGAACTGTCGCGTACCTTTGCTCACGTTGACCCGGTGAAAGAGCCGATTCCGGTTATCCCAACCTGTCACTACATGATGGGCGGTGTGCCGACCAAAGTGAGCGGCCAGGCGCTGACCGTGAACGAGCAGGGCGAAGACGTGGTTATTCCGGGACTGTTTGCGGTGGGCGAAATCGCCTGCGTATCGGTTCACGGTGCCAACCGTCTGGGCGGCAACTCGCTGCTGGACCTGGTGGTGTTTGGTCGTGCGGTGGGTCTGCATCTGCAGGAGTCTATCGCAGAGCAGGGCGATCTGAAGGATGCGACTGAAGAAGAAATCGATGCCTCTCTGGCGCGTCTGAACCGCTGGAACGGTAACCGTGACGGTGAAGATCCGGTCGTCATTCGTAAAGCGCTGCAGGAATGTATGCAGCATAACTTCTCGGTGTTCCGCGAAGGCGACGCGATGGCGAAGGGTCTGGAAGAGTTGAAGGCGATTCGCGAGCGTCTGAAAAATGCCCGTCTGGATGATACTTCCAGCGAGTTCAATACCCAGCGCGTAGAGTGTCTGGAACTGGATAACCTGATGGAAACTGCATACGCCACGGCGGTGTCTGCGAACTTCCGTACCGAAAGCCGTGGCGCACATAGCCGCTTCGACTTCCCGGAACGCGATGATGAAAACTGGCTGTGCCATTCCCTGTACCTGCCAGAATCGGAATCCATGACGCGACGTCAGGTCAATATGGAACCGAAACTGCGCCCGGCATTCCCGCCGAAGATTCGTACTTATTAATGCGGAGACAGGAAAATGAAACTCGAGTTTTCAGTTTATCGTTATAACCCGGACGTAGACGATGCTCCGCATATGCAGGATTACACCCTGGAAGCGGAAGAAGGTCGCGACATGATGCTGCTGGATGCGCTGATGCAGCTGAAAGAAAAAGACCCGTCGCTGTCGTTCCGTCGCTCTTGCCGTGAAGGGGTCTGTGGCTCCGACGGTCTGAACATGAACGGCAAAAATGGTCTGGCCTGTATCACACCTATTTCTGCGCTGAATCAGCCGGGCAAGAAAATTGTCATCCGCCCGCTTCCTGGTTTACCGGTAGTGCGTGATTTGGTGGTAGACATGGGGCAATTCTACGCACAGTATGAGAAGATTAAGCCTTACTTGTTGAATAATGGGAAAAATCCACCGGCTCGCGAGCATTTACAAATGCCAGAGCAGCGTGAGAAGCTCGATGGGCTGTATGAATGTATTTTATGTGCATGCTGCTCAACGTCTTGCCCGTCATTCTGGTGGAATCCGGACAAGTTTATTGGCCCGGCAGGTCTGCTGGCCGCGTATCGCTTCCTGATTGACAGCCGCGATACCGAAACCGACAGCCGCCTGGATGGATTAAGTGACGCTTTCAGCGTATTCCGCTGCCATAGCATCATGAACTGCGTCAGTGTCTGTCCTAAGGGGCTGAACCCGACGCGCGCCATCGGCCATATTAAGTCGATGCTGCTGAAACGCAGTGCGTAAGTAGTTGTTGCCGGGGAAGCGATTCCCCGGTAGTGCAGGAAACCTCTAAAAACTGCCCTTTATCTCTGACAGTTTTTAAAGGTTCCTTAGCGGACGCAGATGACACGACAGTCCGCAACAAGTGAACCCCGGCACGCACACCGGGTGTGCGTGGTAGTATCCACGGCGAAGTAAGCATACAAATGCTTAAGGGATCACGATGCAGAACAGCGCTTTGAAAGCCTGGTTGGACTCTTCTTACCTCTCTGGTTCGAACCAGAGTTGGATAGAACAGCTCTATGAAGACTTCTTAACCGACCCTGACTCGGTAGATGCTAACTGGCGTTCGACGTTCCAGCAGTTACCTGGTACCGGAGTCAAACCGGATCAACTCCATTCAAAAACGCGTGATTATTTCCGTCGACAGGCGTTGGTTACCCCACGTTACTCTTCTTCTATTTCCGACCCTGATGCCAATGTGAAGCAGGTTAAAGTCCTGCAGCTCATTAACGCCTACCGTTTCCGCGGCCATCAGCATGCGAATCTCGATCCGCTGGGACTGTGGCAGCAAGAAAACGTGGCCGATCTGGACCCGTCTTTTCACGATCTGACCGATGCGGATTTCCAGGAAAGCTTTAACGTCGGTTCTTTTGCCGGTGGCAAAGATACGATGAAGCTGAGCGACCTGGTCGTTGCGCTCAAACAAACCTACTGCGGCCCGATTGGCGCCGAGTACATGCACATCACCAGTACTGAAGAGAAACGCTGGCTGCAACAGCGTATCGAATCCGGTCGCGCGGCGTTCAGCGGCGAAGAGAAAAAACGCTTCCTTAGCGAACTGACTGCAGCAGAAGGTCTGGAACGCTACCTGGGTGCGAAGTTCCCGGGGGCGAAACGCTTCTCGCTGGAAGGCGGTGATGCGTTAATTCCGATGCTCAAAGAGATGATTCGCCATGCCGGTAACAGCGGCACGCGCGAAGTGGTTCTGGGCATGGCGCACCGTGGTCGTCTGAACGTACTGGTGAACGTGCTGGGTAAACGCCCACAGGAACTGTTTGACGAGTTCGCGGGCAAACATAAAGAACACCTCGGTACCGGTGACGTTAAGTACCACATGGGCTTCTCATCGGATATCGAAACCGAAGGCGGTCTGGTGCATCTGGCGCTGGCGTTTAACCCGTCGCATCTGGAAATCGTTAGCCCGGTGGTTATCGGTTCCGTTCGCGCGCGTCTGGACAGACTGGACGAGCCGAGCAGCAATAAAGTTCTGCCGATCACCATTCACGGTGACGCGGCGGTGACCGGGCAGGGCGTGGTTCAGGAAACCCTGAACATGTCGAAAGCGCGCGGTTACGAAGTGGGCGGTACCGTTCGCATCGTGATCAACAACCAGGTTGGTTTCACCACCTCCAACCCGCTGGATGCGCGTTCTACACCGTACTGTACCGACATCGGTAAGATGGTGATGGCACCGATTTTCCACGTCAACGCGGATGACCCGGAAGCGGTCGCTTTCGTGACGCGTCTGGCGCTGGATTTCCGTAATACTTTTAAACGCGATGTGTTCATCGATCTGGTGTGCTACCGCCGTCACGGCCATAACGAAGCCGACGAGCCGAGCGCAACCCAGCCGTTGATGTATCAGAAAATCAAAAAGCACCCGACGCCGCGCAAAATCTACGCTGACAAGCTGGAAACAGATAAAGTCGTTACGCTGGAAGACGCGACCGAAATGGTCAACCTGTATCGCGACGCGTTAGATGCGGGTGAATGCGTGGTGAAAGAGTGGCGCCCAATGAATATGCACTCTTTCACCTGGTCACCGTACCTCAACCACGAATGGGACGAAAACTACCCAAGTAAGGTTGAAATGAAGCGTTTGCAAGAGCTGGCAAAACGCATCAGTACCGTACCTGAAGCGGTTGAAATGCAGTCGCGCGTCGCCAAGATTTACGGTGACCGTCAGGCCATGGCCGCAGGCGAGAAGCTGTTCGACTGGGGTGGCGCAGAAAATCTGGCTTACGCCACGCTGGTAGACGAAGGTATTCCGGTGCGTTTATCCGGTGAAGACTCCGGTCGCGGAACCTTCTTCCACCGCCACGCGGTGATTCATAACCAGGCGAACGGTTCAACTTACACGCCGCTGCAGCATGTCCATAACGGTCAGGGCCCGTTCCGCGTATGGGACTCCGTCCTGTCTGAAGAAGCGGTGCTGGCGTTTGAATATGGTTATGCCACGGCTGAACCGCGCACGCTGACCATCTGGGAAGCGCAGTTTGGCGATTTCGCCAACGGCGCACAGGTAGTTATCGATCAGTTCATCTCTTCTGGCGAACAGAAATGGGGCCGCATGTGTGGTCTGGTGATGTTGCTGCCGCATGGCTATGAAGGTCAGGGTCCGGAGCACTCTTCCGCACGTCTGGAACGTTATCTGCAACTTTGCGCTGAGCAGAACATGCAGGTTTGCGTCCCGTCTACCCCGGCACAGGTTTACCACATGCTGCGTCGTCAGGCGCTGCGCGGTATGCGCCGTCCACTGGTGGTGATGTCACCGAAGTCACTGCTGCGTCATCCGCTGGCGGTGTCTACGCTGGACGAACTGGCTAACGGTGCGTTCCTGCCAGCCATTGGTGAAGTAGATGACCTGGATCCGAAGGGCGTGAAGCGCGTCGTGATGTGTTCTGGTAAGGTTTATTACGACCTGCTGGAGCAGCGCCGCAAGAATGGTCAGAAAGATGTTGCCATTGTGCGCATCGAACAGCTTTATCCGTTCCCGCACAAAGCGATGCAGGACGTGTTGAAACAGTACGCTCACGTACATGATTTTGTCTGGTGCCAGGAAGAGCCGCTCAACCAGGGCGCATGGTACTGCAGCCAGCATCATTTCCGTGAAGTGATTCCATTTGGGTCTGCTCTGCGTTACGCAGGTCGCCCGGCCTCTGCCTCGCCGGCAGTAGGATATATGTCCGTTCACCAGAAGCAGCAACAAGATCTGGTTAATGACGCGCTGAACGTCGATTAAATAAAGGATAAATAATGAGTAGCGTAGATATTCTTGTTCCCGACCTGCCTGAATCCGTCGCGGATGCAACGGTTGCAACCTGGCACAAAAAACCGGGCGATGCAGTACGTCGTGATGAAGTACTGGTAGAAATCGAAACTGACAAAGTGGTACTGGAAGTACCGGCATCAGCGGACGGTATTCTTGATGCGGTTCTGGAAGATGAAGGGACCACCGTCACTTCTCGCCAGATTCTCGGTCGCCTGCGTGAAGGCAACAGCGCCGGTAAAGAGACCAGCGCTAAGTCTGAAGAAAAAGATTCTACTCCGGCACAGCGTCAGCAGGCGTCTCTGACTGAGCAGAACAACGATGCCCTGAGCCCGGCTATTCGTCGCCTGCTGGGTGAGCATAACCTCGAAGCCAGTGCTATTAACGGTACCGGCGTCGGCGGCCGTATCACTCGCGAAGATGTTGAAAAACATCTGGCTAAAGCTCCGGCAGCAAAAGCTGAGGCCAAAGCGCCAGCAGCCGCACCTGCAGCTCAGCCTGCGCTGGGTGCGCGTGGCGAGAAACGTGTTCCGATGACCCGTCTGCGTAAGCGCGTGGCCGAGCGTTTGTTGGAAGCGAAAAACTCTACCGCGATGCTGACCACCTTCAACGAAGTCAACATGAAGCCGATTATGGATCTGCGTAAGCAGTACGGTGATGCGTTTGAAAAACGTCACGGTATCCGTCTGGGCTTTATGTCTTTCTACGTGAAAGCGGTGGTTGAAGCGCTGAAACGCTACCCGGAAGTCAACGCCTCTATCGATGGCGACGACGTGGTATACCACAACTACTTTGATGTCAGCATGGCGGTCTCCACGCCGCGCGGCCTGGTGACCCCGGTTCTGCGTGATGTCGATCTGCTGGGTATGGCTGACATCGAGAAGAGTATCAAAGAACTGGCAGTCAAAGGTCGTGACGGCAAGTTGACGGTCGAAGATCTGACTGGCGGTAACTTCACCATCACCAACGGTGGTGTGTTCGGTTCCCTGATGTCTACGCCGATCATCAACCCGCCGCAGAGCGCCATCCTGGGTATGCATGCCATCAAAGATCGTCCGATGGCAGTAGACGGTAAGGTTGAAATCCTGCCGATGATGTATCTGGCGCTGTCTTATGACCACCGTCTGATCGATGGTCGTGAGTCAGTAGGCTTCCTGGTAACCATTAAAGAGTTGCTGGAAGATCCAACGCGTCTGCTGTTGGACGTGTAAATATAAAGAGTATCACCTGCCCCGTAGGTCTGTAGGCCTTATCAGGCCTACGGGTTATAAGATAACGATTACCTGAAGGATGGACAGAACACATGAACTTACATGAATATCAGGCAAAACAACTTTTTGCCCGCTATGGCTTACCGGCACCGGTGGGTTATGCCTGTACTACTCCGCGTGAAGCCGAAGAAGCTGCCTCTAAAATCGGCGCAGGTCCATGGGTAGTAAAATGTCAGGTTCACGCTGGTGGCCGTGGTAAAGCGGGCGGTGTGAAGGTGGTTAACAGCAAAGAAGACATTCGCGCTTTTGCTGAACACTGGCTGGGTAAACGTCTGGTCACTTACCAGACAGACGCCAATGGCCAACCGGTAAATCAAATTCTGGTTGAAGCTGCGACCGACATTGGTAAAGAACTTTACCTTGGCGCCGTAGTTGACCGTAGCTCCCGTCGCGTGGTCTTTATGGCCTCGACCGAAGGCGGCGTGGAAATCGAAAAAGTGGCGGAAGAAACCCCGCACCTGATCCACAAAGTGGCGCTTGATCCGCTGACCGGTCCAATGCCGTATCAGGGCCGCGATCTGGCGTTCAAACTGGGTCTGGAAGGTAAACAGGTTCAGCAGTTCACCAAGATATTCATGGGCCTGGCGGCTATTTTCCTTGAGCGCGACCTGGCGCTGATCGAAATCAACCCGCTGGTTGTCACCAAGCAGGGTGATTTGATCTGCCTCGACGGCAAACTGGGTGCTGACGGTAACGCACTGTTCCGCCAGCCGGATCTGCGTGAAATGCGCGACCAGTCTCAGGAGGATCCGCGTGAAGCGCAGGCAGCACAGTGGGAACTGAACTACGTCGCACTGGATGGCAATATCGGTTGTATGGTTAACGGCGCAGGCCTGGCAATGGGCACCATGGACATTGTTAAGCTGCACGGTGGCGAACCGGCTAACTTCCTTGACGTTGGCGGCGGCGCAACTAAAGAGCGCGTTACTGAAGCGTTCAAGATCATCCTCTCTGACGACAATGTTAAAGCCGTTCTGGTTAACATCTTCGGCGGTATTGTACGCTGCGACCTGATCGCAGACGGTATCATCGGCGCGGTAGCGGAAGTGGGCGTTAACGTCCCGGTTGTTGTACGTCTGGAAGGTAACAACGCCGAACTCGGCGCGAAAAAACTGGCTGACAGCGGCCTGAATATTATTGCAGCGAAAAGTCTGACGGATGCAGCTCAGCAGGTTGTTGCCGCAGTGGAGGGGAAATAATGTCTGTTTTAATTAATAAAAATACCAAGGTCATTTGCCAGGGTTTCACCGGCAGCCAGGGGACATTCCACTCTGAACAAGCTATCGCTTATGGTACGCAAATGGTTGGCGGCGTAACGCCGGGCAAAGGCGGCACGACTCATCTGGGCCTGCCGGTGTTCAACACCGTGCGTGAAGCCGTTGAAGCGACCGGCGCGACCGCGTCTGTTATCTACGTTCCGGCACCGTTCTGCAAAGATTCCATTCTGGAAGCTGTCAACGCGGGCATTAAGCTTATCATCACCATCACTGAAGGTATTCCGACGCTGGATATGCTGACCGTGAAAGTGGCGCTGGATGAAGCTGGCGTACGTATGATTGGCCCGAACTGCCCAGGCGTTATCACTCCGGGCGAATGCAAAATCGGCATCATGCCGGGTCACATCCATAAGCCGGGTAAAGTGGGGATCGTGTCCCGTTCCGGTACGCTGACCTATGAAGCTGTTAAGCAGACCACCGACTACGGTTTCGGTCAGTCTACCTGCGTGGGTATCGGTGGCGACCCGATCCCGGGCTCCAACTTCATCGACATCCTGAAGCTGTTCCAGGAAGATCCGCAGACTGAAGCGATCGTTATGATCGGTGAGATCGGCGGTAGCGCGGAAGAAGAAGCTGCGGCCTACATTAAAGATCACGTGACCAAACCGGTCGTCGGCTATATCGCCGGTGTGACTGCGCCGAAAGGCAAACGTATGGGACACGCGGGCGCGATTATCTCTGGCGGTAAAGGTACGGCGGATGAGAAATTCGCTGCACTGGAAGCGGCTGGCGTGAAAACCGTGCGCAGCCTGGCTGACATCGGTGAAGCGTTGAAGTCGGTGATTAAGTAATTCTCAAAAAGCAGTAATAAAGCCCGACCTCCTTCACGCAACAATCACTGCGCGTGGCGCGAAGGACGCAGGGCTGGTTAGTTTCGACATGGTTGGCCATCTGATGATGGCCTTTTTTGTGTCTGTCATTCGTCTTTTGTTTCTGGGGAATATCTGTAATCTGTCACCCGTTCTCTGAAAACGTGACGTTATTATCCAGCCCGTAATATTTATCAGCGGCGTAATGCTGTTAATTAAAAGGAATTATTTATGAAAAAGATTTTCGTACCCGCTGCCATTGCGCTGGCTGTCGTCTGCGCAAACAGTTATGCCGAACCTGTTCATGTTGATGTACTGGGCGCTACCGTTAAGGATCAACGCATTGACGGCGCAACGGTAACGCTACAGCGTAATGGCGAGCAATCCGTAACCAGCAGCACTAATGCTTCGGGTCAGGCGATACTGACATCGTCTTTTCCTGACGATAAGGATGCGTTACTGATTGTGAAAAAAGAGGGGTATTCGAATCTGGTGGCGCAATGTCCATGCGCAGGGATGACCTATGCTATAAGCCCGGTGATGACCAACCTTGATGGTATGCGCGTGGTGTTGACCTGGGCAAAATTCCCGGCCGATCTGGACTCGCATCTGATGTTCCCCAGCGGACACGTCTATTTTGTCAATAAAAAGGGGCAGGATGCGAACCTCGACGTCGATGATACCGACAGCTATGGCCCGGAAACCATCACTATCAGTAAAAAGCATTTTGGCGAGAGTTATACCTACGCCGTCGTGGATTACAGTCATAAGGGACAACCGACGCGTAAAATGCTCTCTGAAAGTAAGGCGCGAGTGTTTGTCTATGTGGGCAGTTCACTGGTGAGAACCTACTCCGTTCCGGTGGGGATGGCGGGGAATATCTGGACGGTGTTTAAGCTGAATCCCAACGGCGAGTTTGAAGATATTAACAGCATTACCGGCAATGATTTCAATACCATGGGGCGTGACGTCAATGACTTAGCAGCCATTATCGCCGAAGCGAACAGCCGTGCTATGCCGGTTGTTCTGGAAGACGGTAACGTGATGCTGGCGAAAGAATATAACCGCGACGGTGAAGCGTACTATAAGGCTGGGGAGCTGGAGAACGCGATTCAGGCCTTCCAGCAGGCGACGGAAGCAGACAACGGTTACGGCCAGGCTTTCAGCAACCTGGGGCTGGTGTATCAGAAAGACGGTAAAATTGCCGAAGCCATCTGGGCCAACCGGAAAGCTATCTCGTTAGCCAGTGGCGCAAATGCGGCGACCACCCGCGCCAATTCGTATTACAATATTGCGAAGATTTACGAAAATGCCGGACAGTATGCTGAGGCATTGCAGCATTACCAACTCGCCAATGTGCAAAAGAATAAGCCAGTGTATGAAAATGCCATTACACGGGTAAAAGACAAAATATAATAAATTACAAGATTGCCCGGTGACGCCGCTGTGCTCACCGGGTCTTCGTGGCTAAGAAGACGCATTATGCCTCTTGCAATTTGATCATAATCATCTTCACAAATGAGATTATTTTTTGCGGTAAGCATCATTCTTTCTTTAGGGTAAATTCTGCATATTACCGGCTTAAATATCAACTTTGCCGGAGGATGGCGTGTCGCTGAAAATTCAGGATGACTACTTACAGAGTTTTTTCTCCATCGCCGAAGTTTTTGCTCGTGCGACAGGGTTAGCGACAGTAGTGATTGATGTTACGGGCAAGGTTATATCTGATTGCCATAATTTTAATTCATTCTGCACACTAATGCGTAAGAATGAACTGTATCGCGCGAGTTGTCAAAAATGTGATAAGTATTGCGCATTTGAAGGGTTAAAACAGGTTAAACCCAGAATACTCTGCTGTTATGCAGGATTAAGCCTGTTCTCAATGCCACTCATTCGTGAAGGAAACCTTTACGGTTTTATTATCTGTGGTCAGGTGCGGGCAAAATATCAGGAATACAAAACGATCGTGGCTAATGGACAGCAACAATGGATGAATAATTCTGAAATAAAAAGAGAGTGGGACCAGGTGGTTGTTGTAGATAATAATGTGCTGACCGCGTCTGCGAACTTGCTTAATTTTATTGTTGATAATTTTGAACACAATAATGCTGCTGAAACAGTTAGCTTTCCTGAAGTAAGAAACCCGAAATCATATTCTACAGAACTTTCCCGTCACGAGAAAAAGCTCATGGAAGCGTTACGTTATATTGATGATAATCTATATGGTGAGTTATCTCTGGAATCCGTGGCGGCGCATGTTTTCCTGAGCGCTAATTATTTCAGCCGTTTCTTTAAAAAACGTCAGGGGGTGAATTTTAAAACATGGGTGAATCAGAAGAAAATGCAAAAAGCGGGCGAATTATTGCATGATCCTGTGCATTCAATAGACAGCATTGCCCGGAAACTTCAATACGCGCAAACCAGCTACTTTTGCCGTGTCTTCCGGGCGGCGCATCAAACGTCACCCCAGTCTTTTCGTCACGCAAGGCTTTCGCAGTAGAGGCTTTGCGGGATCGAGAGGGCTTCTGGAATAAAAGACAGTCTGTCGCTCAGCGTCACGACATCACCAATGACGATAAGCGCAGGCGGCACGATGTTCGCCTCCTGTGCTTTGTTCAATAATGAACCCAGCGTACAGGTCAGACGACGCTGATTCTCCCGCGTGGCAGACATGATAATGGCGGCGGGGGTGTCTGCTGATTTCCCTCCCATTAGCAACTCCTCGCAGATAAACGCCAGATTGGCGATCCCCATTACGATGACCAACGTACCGTTAAGTTTGGCCAACTGGCGCCAGTCCTGCTGCTGATTGCCTTCCCGCGTATGGCCAGTCACCACGTGAAATCCGGAGGCGTAATCACGATGTGTGACCGGGATACCTGCGCAGGTCAGGCCGCCAATGGTGGAGCTGATGCCGGGCACGACTTCAAAAGGAATGCCGATTTCAACGAGATCCTCAACTTCTTCAGCCCCGCGGCCAAACACGTAAGGATCGCCGCCTTTTAAACGAACGATGCGGTGATGGGTTTGGGCATACTGGACGAGCAGCGCGTTGATTTCATCCTGCGGCACACAATGGAAGCCTGGATTTTTGCCAACATTGATAAGCTGGCAGTCAGGAGCGGCCCATTCCAAAATTTTAGGGTTGACCAGCCGATCGTAAATAATGACATCAGCCTGCTTAATGCACATCATCGCTTTGAGGGTGAGTAACGATATATCACCGGGACCTGCGCCAACGAGCCAGACCTTTCCGAAAGTTTTCACATTGTATCCTTTATCACATCTATCAAAAAAAGGCAGAAACTACATCAGGGAATGATTTAAAGCAGTCGTTTGCCCGTAAGTTATAACGTGAAATTATCCAAAATTATTGCATGGGTAATATTGATTAATCTCGCAAAGTTTTTTCTGCAATAAACAAGATAACTTGAAAAATTATTAAGAACTTATTGGCACCATTTGCTTGGATTTAACCTTATTTAAATTGTGTTTATTGTTGTGCTTGAGTATTATTGGTTAATATTTATCCGCCATCAGTATGAGTAAATCATGGATTGGATCAATGACATCAATGGACAAAATAAAATATAACTCTCGGTGCTTATCTGGGTAGCTTGAATTATTTTTTATAAATTAAACTATTTTTGTACGCTGCATATGGAAGAGGTTATGAGAGGAAAAATACCGAAGACGGAGTTGCTGGTAACTTTTGAAGTAGTTGCGCGTCACGAAAGTTATACCCGGGCAGCAGAAGAACTTGCTTTGACACAAAGTGCTGTTTTCCGCCAGGTGAATGCGCTGGAGGATTTCCTAAATACCGCACTATTTAATCATGCCAAAAAGCGTATTTTTTTAAATGCGGCAGGTAAACACTATTTAAATATCGTTAAAGAAACGTTAAATAAACTCGAACGAGATACGACGACGATAATGACCTGGCAGCCAACCGTACAGGTTATTGAGCTGGCGGTGAATCCGACATTTAGCACGCACTGGCTGATCCCTAACTTGCGTGAGTTCAATAAACTTAACCCTGATATTATCGTTAATATCCATTCTTTGGCGAATATCGGTGATTTCCTCAACCGTGAGTATGATGCGGCAATCATGCGCGAAGATTTTTACTCGCCATGGTCAGGGGTGGAGTATCTGTTTGAAGAGGAAATTTTACCTGTATGCAGCAGCAGCTTGCTGAACGAAGCCGAACGGAAGCTGGCAGTAAACGATCTGCTGAATGAATTTCCCCTGTTACACCAAAGTACGCGCATCAAAGGCTGGCAGGAATGGTTTGCACTGTCTGATGTCAGCAGTCCGCTGGTCAATAAAGGCCCGCGATTTGATTTACTCTCGATGCTGATCGCGGCGGTACGCTCGAATTTGGGGGTCGCACTGTTACCCCGATTTGCCATTCAGCACGATCTGGACTGCGGTGATATGGTCATTCCCTGCGATGTCCCGATGCGTACCGGGAATCGTTTCATCATGACGTTGCGAGAAGAGAAAGCGGAATCCCCACATTTACAGACATTCCGTAACTGGTTACTCAGTAAATCCGTAGTGTCAATAAGTTGATGGATACTCCGGCCTACAGTCTTGTAGGCCGGAATGTTGTTCCTACCAGTCGATACCAACCTGTGCCTGAATACCGCTATCAAACGCGTGCTTGACTGGGCGCATCTCACTAACTGTATCGGCAAGTTCCAGTAAAAGCGCGTGGCATCCGCGTCCCGTGACGATCACGCTCTGTTCGGCGGGACGATTCTCGATGGCACTGATCACCTCCTGCGTATCCAGATAGTGATAAGCCAACATATACGTGAGTTCATCCAGCACCACCAGGTCATAGTGTGCATCGGCGAGCATGCGCTTACTTTCCTGCCAGACCGCTGTCGCTGCCGCGATGTCAGCTTCCTTATTCTGGGTTTCCCAGGTAAAGCCGGTACCCATAATGTGGAATTCTACACCGAGCGGATGTAGCGTGTTGTACTCGCCATTATCCCACTGGCCTTTAATAAACTGCGCGACGCCAACGGTTTTTCCGTGACCGACCGCGCGCGTTGCCGTACCAAAGGCGGCGGTGGATTTACCTTTACCGTTGCCGGTGAAGACGATCAAAATGCCTTTCTTCTCCGTTGCCGCCGCCACGCGGGTATCAACCTGCTCTTTCAGCTTCTGCTGACGTTGGCGGTGTCTGTCATTGTTGGCTCGCGCTTCCATTGTTGCTCCTTAATGACCGGCAGGGCAGGTTGTGCAGCGATGTTGCTGCTCAAACTGACTAAAGAAGTTGTTGCCTTTGTCATCCACTAATATGAAGGCAGGCATATTTTTGACTTCCATCATCCAGACCGCTTCCATACCCAGTTCCGGATATTCAAGGCAGTTCAGACTCTTCACATACTGTTGGGCCAGGAGGGCCGCCGCGCCGCCGATACTGCCAAGGTTAAACCCGCCATGCGTGTGACAAGCATCGGTCACCTGCTTGCTGCGATTGCCTTTTGACAACATGATCAGACTGCCGCCCGCTGCCTGGAAAGCATCGACGTAACCGTCCATGCGCCCGCCGGTAGTGGGGCCCATTGAGCCGCAGGCCATATTGCCAGGCGTTTTGGCAGGACCTGCGTAATAAACGATATGATTTTTCATGTACTCCGGCATGGGTTCGCCGTTATCCAGACGCTCTTTGATCTTGGCGTGGGCGATATCGCGGGCGACAACAATCGGGCCACTGAGCGACAGCCGAGTGCCTATCGGCAGTTGCGAGAGATCGTGCATGATCTCTCGCAGCGGACGATCGAGATTGAGCTGCACGGTTTGGCCGCTGTTTTCTACACGGTGAGAATCGGGAATAAATTTGCCAGGATTGTGTTCAAGTTTTTCTAGCCAGATACCGTGCTTATTAATTTTGGCTTTAATGTTGCGGTCGGCCGAGCAGGAGAGGGCCATGGCGATAGGGCAGGAGCCTCCGTGGCGTGGCAGGCGAATCACGCGAATGTCATGCGCGAAGTATTTACCGCCAAACTGTGCGCCAATACCAAACTCACGGCTGGCATTGAGCAACTCGGCTTCCAGCGCCGTATCGCGGAACGCCTGACCCAGTTCGTTCCCGCAGGTCGGCAGATTATCGTAATATTTGGTTGAGGCCAGCTTCGCCACTTTCAGCGATTGATCGGCGGAGAGTCCCCCGACCACGAACGCGATGTGATACGGCGGGCAGGCAGCGGTTCCCAGCGATTTCATTTTTTCGATCAGGAAGGCGGTAAGCTTTTCCGGCTGTAGAATGGATTTGGTTTCCTGGAACAGCGCTGCTTTATTGGCTGAGCCGCCGCCTTTGTTGACGAACAGGAATCGGTATTCGTTACCCGGCGTGGCGCTGATGTCAATTTGTGCAGGCAGGTTAGTCTGAGTATTGACCTCGGTGTACATGTCCAGCGCGGCGTTTTGTGAGTAGCGTAGGTTGTTTTCCGTGAAGGTGGTATACACGCCCTTGCTTAATGCTTCGGCGTCATCGCCGCCGGTCCATACCTGCTGTCCTTTGCTGGCGACAATGGTCGCGGTGCCGGTGTCCTGGCAGTTGGGCAGTACGCCTTTGGCGGAGACTTCTGCATTGCGCAGCAGCTGGAGCGCGACGTATTTATCGTTACTGCTGGCCTGAGGATCGTGCAGAATGCTGGCTACCTGTTTCAAATGTCCGGCGCGCAGGAAAAAAGATGCTTCATAAAATGCCTGCTGTGCTAACAAGGTTAACGCCTCAGGTGCCACCTTGATCACTTCCTCTCCGTCTAACTCTGTTACCGTAACGTATTGGTTAGTGAGTAATTCATATTCTGTATTATCTTTACTCTGAACAAAGAGCTCCTGCCAGACAAATGGTTTAGACATTTTTACTTCTCACCTTTAGGTTTTTAGGTAACGTCGGTTCCGGCCTACAAAAATGCACAATTTGCAGGCCGGAGAAGCTTCAGCGAGTAGGCCGGATACCTCCGGCGCGAGCTTATTTCGCTAAAAAGACGTTGGCTTTTGTCGCTTCGGCGACATATTCGATAGTTTGCTGGGCGCGAACGCTGTTACCGGCTTCATCCAGTGGCGGAGAATAGACGGCAATTGCATATTCACCCGGGACAACAGCAACCATTCCGCCGCCGACGCCGCTTTTCGCAGGGATGCCGACGGTGTACAGCCACTTACCGCTGCCGTCGTACAATCCGGCAATGGCCATTTCTGCCAGCACCTGCGGAACATATTTTTCATTCAGTAATTGCTTGCCGTTGAACGGAGATTTGCCTTTGTTGGCGAGTACCGCACCCATTTTGGCCAGTTGCTCCACAGTGATATCGACTGAACACTGACGGGTATAAATTTCAACGGCTTCGTCGGTGTTGCCATAGAAGCTGTTATAGGATTCCATCAGCTTCGCCAGCGCCTGATTGTGCTGGTTAGTTTCCATCTCAGATTTGAAAACCGGTTCGTTAACGGTGAGCGTGGCATCTGCCCAGACGTTCAGGTTGTCGAGAATTTTGTTCCAGCGATCGGTTTTGTCTTTGGCTTCAATCAGGCTAACGGTGCTCATCGCGCCGGCGTTAACCAGTGGGTTTTCCGGTGCGCCTTTGGTCAGTTCAACGGCTAAACCTGAGTTGAATGGCATACCGGTGGCATTAGCGCCGAGCTTATCCAGAACCACCTGCGGGCCGTGCTGCTCCATGGCCAGCGCCATGGTGAAGACTTTACTCAGGGATTCCATCGGGAAGGGTTTGTTGACATCGCCAACCTGGTAGATTTTACCGTCAACCGTGGCGATGGTGATGGCAAAATTTTTCGGGCTATAGGTCGCCAGGGCAGGGATGTAGTCGGCGACTTTTCCATCATTGTTACTTTTATATTTCTGGTGTGCCTGTTCAATCAGTTTGGCGTAATCCGGCGTGGTTTGCGCGAACGTGGTTGCGCTAAACAAGACGCTGAAAGAAAAAAGACTCACGCCGAGAAGTGTTTTGTTCATTGTGTATTCCTGTTGGTGTTGTGAAAAAAGATCCGTAGACCGGAAAAACCTTATCGACCTGGTAAGACGCTTTGCGTCGCCATCAGGTGTGGCTCTCTTATCGGATAGCGGCGTAAACGCCTTATCCGGTCTACAGATCGCAGTTATAAAACTATCAAGACAAAGCAACTTCCGTTTCAGTAACCGGACGTTCCTGTTCCGGGGTTTTCACTGGTGCAGTGCCACGACAACCCTGGCCGAAGTGTTCACCTTCCCAGCGACCGACAATGGCAGCGCCCATGGCGTTACTCATGACGTTGGTGGCAGAACGACCCATATCAAGGAACGGATCGACGCCCATCAGCAGGATCAGACCGGCTTCCGGAATGTTGAACTGGTTCAGCGTAGCGGCGATAACGACCATTGACGCACGCGGTACACCCGCCATCCCTTTGGAGGTCAGCATCAGGATCAACAGCATGGTGATTTGCTCGCCCATGCTCAGTTCGATGTTGCACGCCTGGGCAATAAAGACAGTGGCGAAGGAGCAGTAGGCCATGGAGCCGACCAGGTTAAACGAGTAACCGATAGGCAGCACGAAGCTGGCAATTTTGGAAGAGACGCCAAACTTCTCCAGTTTATCCAGCGTGCCCGGGAAGGCGGCTTCAGAACTGGAGGTGGTAAAGGCCAGCAGCGCCGGTTCAAGAATGGATTTGGTCAGACGGCTGATGCAAGGACCGACAATCATTGTCGACAGGCCAATCAGGATGGCCCACAGCATACCCAGTGTCAGGTAGAACTCACCCATGAAGATCCCGGCGCTCACCATCACACCCAGACCACGTTCGGCAATCAGACCTGAAATAGCAGCAAAAACGGTCAGCGGTGCAAACAGCATGACGTAACCAGTCAGCTTCAGCATCACGTGTACCAGTGAATCCAGAACCTTCACGATAGGCTCGGCTTTTTCGCCAATGGCGGCCAGGCTGCAACCGAGGAAAATTGAGAACACCACGATCTGCAGGATTTCGTTACGTGCCATCGCGTCAACGATACTGGTCGGCACCGCATGAGAGATAAACACTTTCAGCGTGAACGGCTCTGACTTAACGGCAGCAACAGCGCCTACGTCATGCGGAACAAAGTTAATGCCCGCACCTGGCTGGAAGATATTGACGATAACCAAGCCCAGTGCAATTGACACCAGTGAGGCGCAAATAAACAGGAAAAAAGTTTTAGAAAATATACGTCCCAGAGTTTTGGCATCGCCCATTTTGGCAATACCGACAACCAGCGTGGAGATAACCAATGGCGCGATAATCATTTTCACCATACGTAAGAATATGGTGGTGAAAATGGAAATATCTGCTGCATAAGATTTTGCTGTTTCAGCCGCAGCCATATTATTTATGGCCACCCCGGCAATCATGCCGAGTATTAGGCCTAATATGATCATCTTCGTTAAACTAATTTTCTTCATGTGTACTCCATATCGGATAAAGGCTGGTAATGAAAATTGTGTAGGGTGGCGCGCAACTGAGCCGGAACAGTAGCTCAGGCGCACGCCTGTTGTGACCAACCGCATGAATACTTCGAAGCACTGTGATACCGCTGAATTCTGTGCTCCAATGGTTGTTATTGTGTTTTTTATTACAAATCGAACTCAATACTTAATAATGGTGCGTGTTGCTGCGCGCCATAAACATCATTGTCACCGACATTGCCGGAAATAATATCGCGCGGCATGACGATTTTTACTGCATTTGCTGGGTCAAACCAGACAATATTGTGAATAAACTCAGGTTTAACATTATATAAGCCAGCAATAAGCTGCGGTGTTAATTGCTCGCAGGCTTTAACTCGCAGATAGTCTTCTTTGGTTTTAAATAAAATATCTAAAACCAATTCGTACGGTCCGGCGTTTTTGGAACGAATCACCTGCGCCAGTGAACAAATTGAGTGTTTCATGCCTGAACTCCTTCTGGCGTCACCTGTTCAATGTGGAAATCAAAACGCAGTGCATCGCTCGCTTCAATCAGGTGATAGATTGAGAACTCATAAACAGGACCACTCTGAATATCAGATGGCGAGAACGGGAAAGCGAGGTTGCCCGCAGTCGCAATGCGATTTTCATAGCCGTAGTGCAGCAGGGTAGAGCGCACCAGCGAGCACACGCTGTTGGCGATATCCTGCGTTGGCGCGACCACGTCCAGTAAAATCCCCAGTTCATGACCGGCGGTTTTAATCGGTTCATGATTGCCCATCACGCCATTCTTACCGTACAGGTGGAACGTCATGCGGATACTGTCATCATTCAGAGACAGATTACGGGCCACGCTTGCCTGTACCTCTTCGAGAATGGTGTCAATCCCGGCAATCATAATCGGGTCGCGTGTTCCGGCGATGGTCAGGCAGCGGAAACCAACCTGACGCGCACCTTCCAGTTTCAGCGCATATGGCGTCTCTTCATGACGTGAACCGCTGACATACACTTCACCGTCGTTTACCGCAGTAAAGGTACACGCTTTCAGGTTCAGCACGCCGCCCGGTCCCGGCAGGAAGTACGGATCGGACTTCTCATACAGGGTGTGCGCTGCGGCGGAAGTTTCAGTGAACTTACGCTTTGGATTGAACGCCTTCAGCGTAAAGCCGTTGTCGTCAATGATCCCCATCGCACAATCTGAGCCGGAGCCCGGGGTGGCGGCAATAGCAGCACACTCAAGGATCTTACCGCAGTGAAGCGCCAGACCTTCATCAAAGCCCTGCATAATCGGCAGTGCGGCAAAGCAGGCAGGATCGTAGGCTCGTCCGCCCAGTACCACCTGAGCACCCGCTTCCAGCGCACGCTGGAAAGGTTCGACACCCATCTGCGCGACGATGTAGGTGCTCTCTTCGATCGCCTCGTGAGTCAGTTCAGGGACAAAATCGAGCGCAGTGATTTTGCCGTTATCCAGCGCCTGATGAACGACCTCTTTGTCGACATCAGACGGGATCAGCGCCATTGAGAAGGACAGTTTTTCTTCCTGCGCAATCTCATGGATTATCTGGCGACACCACTCCAGATGCGGAGCGGCACCTGAACCACCAGCGGTACCGATCACCACCGGGATGTTGTTCTTAACGCCTGCCACGATCATATAGCGCAGATCGCGTTTCACACCGGCCCTGTCAGTGAAAGGCTTACCGGCCCCAAGGTAGTGGGGGCCAGGATCGGAGGAACCTGCGTCAACAGCAATAAGATCCGGCGACTCTTCCATGGCTTTACGAAAACTCTCTTCCGGGAAGCCATAACCCAGAATAGCTGTAGGCGATAAGATCTTAAATGTGCGAGCCATTTCTTAATCCTTAGTCTGCAACAACGCGATGGTACGGTTCATTTCGTTAAACACGATGTTGAGACCTTCATCGAAGCCCATACCCGGTTTGATCAGCATGCGCATTGGACGCGCAGCCAGCGCGACATGTACGCAGGTGCGAGCACTGATCTCGGTTTCGTTACAGGTACCGCCCTGGTAGGCTTCCATGGCGTGTTTGTTGCAGTACAGCACCGCGTCAACGATGTTGTGAATGCCGCCGAGATCCGGGGTTTTGATCTGCACCATATGGCAACTGCCTGCATCGGTGAAGTCGACGATATCCTGATAGGTGTTACACCATTCATCAGCCACGATTTTCACGCCGGAACCCAGGCGGGTCAGTTCTTTGGTGATTGCAGTCAACATGCGGATTTGATCCGGTTTGTTACCGGCATCAACCGGACCTTCAATGTACAGCGGCAGACCCTGTGCTTCTGCTTCCAGGCTGGCGATGTATTCGGCGCAACGAACCGGGTCCATATCAAAAATCAGACCGATAGTGCCGTACACATCAATATGCAGCGTTGGGTGATAACGATCGCTGGTACGCAGGCTTAAGATGCGGTTAGACAACCAACGCACATACTCACGCAGTTTTTCGCCTTTAAAGCCCAGCTTCTCTTCTACGTTGTTGATCAGCGCGTGCGGCAGGACGTCCACGCCTTTGAGGATCATTTTGTCGACGGCGATGTAGCGGTCATCACCGCTCTGACCAAATAAAGGAATCGCTTCCGGGACGCACGGCAACTGCCATTCATCGCAAACCACTTCTGTTTTCAGACGACCGGTAGCCAGCGCAGCGGCATCCAGCAGCGCCTGAGACAGACCGTAACGGACGGCGGTATGCAACAGATGGCCGTCAATACGCAACTGGTCGAAGAAACGGGCATTCGGCAGGAACGCATCGACGTCACGGCCTTCCAGCAGCGGTTTGATGTGATCGTTGAGGAACGGGATAAAGTTTTCTGCCAGGAACAGCGGGTCACGACCGCCTGCACCAGAATACTGTACGGCTGCGCAATCACCGACCGCCACCGCGCCGTTTTCCAGAATCAACTGAACCGAAACACATTCACCCGCCTGACGAACAGAGGTAAATCCAGGCGTTACCGGGGCACCGGTATAAATGAACCCATCGTGACCTGCGCCGTCTTTAATGGCCTGCTGGTCGTCAAAATAAAATGAGGAGTAGCCAGCTGTGAAAAGGGCCTGTTTAATTTTCATTATGGTCTTCCTATTAATTTACTGTGGGATACGGCGTTGATGTCATCAATGACCATCTGGAAAGAAGGCTTGCGGCCTTCAAAGTGGGCGCGCTCTGCGACATAGTCGTGGTGCAGGGCGAGAATATCTTTCGGCAACGGAACGGAGCCCGCTTCAAGAATACGGATGGCGCCTGAGTTATCGCGAACCGGCAGGATTTTACCGGCGTTACAGGCGGCAGGTGCGAAAGGCACATCCAGTACGCCAGCCTCAAAGGCCAGCACGGTACCGCGTGCAATGTCGCCATTACCCAGCTCGAAGACTTTCTTCAGTACAGCGCGGACTTCGCTCTTAATCAGATCAACTTCCTGCTCCACGGCTGCGCATTGTGGGAATTTCTGGTCGCTAACCATGTTAAGCATCTGGCGTGACGCTTTCAGACCTTGGGCGTTAGCTGCCGCCGTTGGGATACCGAACGCTTCGTGCGGGCTCTTGGTGATCACTTTTGTGGCGCCAGACATGCCAGCCACTGCCGCACCCCAGGCGATAACGGAGAAGGCTTTCGCTTCATCTTCCGGGAATCCGCCCATCCACTGGTGGAATACGGTGCTCAGCTCATAGTCTTCGAAACCGTGGTTATGGAAGTATTCGTGAGACAGTTCACGCAGCGCCTGAATGGCGGCGATATCCTGCGTTAGGCTACCGACCTGGCCGTAGCCTACGGTAATGGACTTCACGCCCTGTTCCAGCGCCAGCAGACCTTCGATGATCGCGACTGAGTGGGACATAAACGGTGGGATCAGAGTGCCGGTCAGTGGGCCAAATGGCTCACGGTTAATACGAATCCCGTTTTCTTCATACAGTCCCATCAGACGATCGCAGTACTGCCAGTCACGGATGGATTTTTCCAGAGTGACGCGCTTGGCGTAAGGGATGTTGTAGGAGATACCGCCACCTTCGTAGCTGGTAAAGCCACTGGCCATGGCAATTTCTGCCAGCAGGCGCGCATCCGGGGTACCGTGGCGAACCTGGATTGGTTTATCCAGCGATTCAGTCATACGGCGGCAGGCAGCAACCCCGTGATTGACGACCGGTAAACCGTTCAGCTTGGACGTGCCCGCTTCGATGGATTTCTGGATCCCGACGGCGGCTTCTTCATAGCGGTTCAGGCGGGTATAGGCATCGATGGTGCTGGGCAGCAGGTCGCACTCTTCCTGCAGCGTTTTAAGCAGTTCAATGTGCTCATCCATTAATGCAACGCCTGCACGCGGCTGGCTCAGGGTTTTACCTTCTTGATCGGCCTTCAACAGCGCAAGGGAGAAGCGCTTCTGATCTGGAATTGTTTGCTGGTACTTCACGCCATCTTCGAAGTTCTCAACGTCTTTGCCGGTCTCCCAGGTTTGTAACACCTGCAGCCTTTCGGTCATAAATTCATCATGGGTCAGTTTTTTGTTTCGAAGTTCCATTCGTAGCTGCCTTAAGTTTTATAGGGTTAAACACTGAATGCTGGTGCGAGCAGCGGCTTGCGGGTACAGCCTGGCGACGTTTGCCAGCAGAGGGAGCAGGCCATATGAATCGCGGTAATACTCAAACTGATTCGGTAACAGAATTCTTTTACCCTGGTCGTCCAACTCCCGATATTTAAGCCAGTTATGAATATCAAACTGGCTGGCACGAGAGAGCCATCCACCTGAACCGACGACTTTGCGTACGGTAGTGAGATCGCGACCCATCTGTAAATCCACGTTACCCACGCAGGTGCAAACCTGCTTTTTAGTGCCCGCGTGGCGCTCAGCGGCATAGCCCACGCATAAACCTGCCAGCAGGGTGTCGAAATATTTCTCTTCCTCGCTGAGTGGCAGGTAATCTGGTTGCCCAACCAGATGACGTAGATAGCGGTAAAACGCTTCCTCGCGCTGCGGTTGTTGGGCGAAGATAACTTTCACCATTTCCTGCGTGCTTTCTCCCACTACGACGGCGGAAACGCGCATTCCCAGATCGCCTTCAACGGTACGTTTGACGAAAGGTTCAGGGACGCCGTGCAGGACGGTGTCGGGGGAGAGGGTATTCGCACTGGCTGAATAGACATCCGTGGTGGCTCCGCCCATATCAATCAGCATGAATTCCTTCCATGCGCTGTCGTAATCGCTAATAGCTTTGACTAACTCGTAAACTGTCCATGGCGTCGGCATGGGGTCTTCGCCGGTTTCGCCGACGATAACGTCCAGGCCTTTGCCTTTGACGATGCGGGACAAAAACACATCGCAAATGGCCTGACGAGCAGCAAACGGATTGGGGTGGTCAAGATCGGGCAGGATGTTATCTACCGTGGTCAGATCTTTATGTCCCAGGATTGTTTGAACATCGTCTTGAATGTCTCGGTTCCCGGCGTAGATAATGGAGCAATCAAGCTTTGACTCGGCCAGCGCACGCGCATTAGCCAGACCGTAGCTCTCTTCACCGCCATCCGTGCCGCCGGTAAATAACAGGATGTCTGGTGGTGATGTTTCCAGCTCCTGAATGTCATGGCGGTTCAGCTTGTACGAATAATATTGCGCGATTTTTGCGCCAGCCGAATGGGCGGTAACTTTTGCCGATTCCAGCGTAATAGAAGGCACCAGCCCCATTGCTGCAACCGCGAGTCCCCCTTTGGCTGACGAGGAGTACTTCAACTGCACTTCACCACTTTTCAGTAACGGGCGAGCATCGGCAACATTCAGCACCTGATTCAGGCTGGCAAAAAAACCGTCTGCCAGATGATGTGTGGTGGTTGGGGTCAGGACATGGTTTACCAGCGTTAATTCATCCCCTTCATGAGCGAAGAGGGCCGCCTTGGTCCATGTCGAGCCGATATCGACAGAAACTGTTTGCATCAGATAGCCTCTTCCAGGCAACGCTGCTCGAGGCCATTGTGTTGGTGAATGTCATTGGTGATTAGCGCACAGACATCTTCCAGATCGTGGCTTGGTGCGAAGACGCGGTTAAAGCCCATCTCTTTAAACTTCACTTCCACGTCTGCAAAGTCGTGTTTACCGACAACCAGGTTGCCGCCAACGTAGAGCAGAATATCGCCGAGGCCACGTTCGATGCAGCGCTCACGCAAACCCAGGCAATCGATATCGCCGTGGCCGTAGATAGATGACACCACGATGGCATCGGCGCCGGTTTCAATCGCGGCATCAATATATTCATCCTGACTCACCATCACCCCGAGGTTGATTACGTGAAAATCATGGGAGGTAAAAACGCGATCCAGAACTTTATTGCCTACTGCATGGCAGTCAGCACCGATAACGCCAATAACAAGTGTAGATTTCTTCATGGGTAATCCTCTGTAGGGCTGATGGTCAATAAGTAAAAATTATTTTTTAATATTTAGTACATGGTTTGTGGCAACCTTTTAATAGGTTTGGAGTTTCTGTGGAAGCTGAAAAGGAAGCAATTGATCTATTTTCAAAATATCCTGATTAAAATGATTGTTATAATTGCTTTTTATTAAATCTGTGTAAAATCAATTGGTTGTGGATTGTTTTTTGTTGTGATTTCATT
This sequence comes from Citrobacter tructae, assembly GCF_004684345.1. NCBI lineage: Bacteria > Pseudomonadati > Pseudomonadota > Gammaproteobacteria > Enterobacterales > Enterobacteriaceae > Citrobacter > Citrobacter tructae. The sequence goes on along the minus strand of NZ_CP038469.1, from coordinate 1,883,356 downwards.
TCGTTATTAAATTTGAGAATAAATAACTTGCCATCTTTGTGATCAAAATCTTATTTTGTTGTGCGCGATTTTTAGGTGGTGCTTTTAATAATTTAAAAAATTAAATTCACTAAATAACTTGTGAACGACATAACGTTTTTTTATTTATTAATCTTATATGTCAAAATTGCCTTTTGTTAAATTTAAGATAAAAATGATAATAGATTGTTCTGAACATATTTAATCTTTAGTGTGTAAGCGAAGAGGAGGCTGAACCTATAACTAATGGTGATGTATTGAGAGAGGTAAAGGTTGGGTTCTGCGCGCACAGCTGACTCACTTCATTGAGCTAGTGAATACAGCCGCGTTTCGCTTCCGGTTGAGATAGTTACATTTGGGTGTTAATTATAAGTAAAATTAAAATTAATTATTTGTATAAAATAACGATTATAAAGCTTGCTAAAAAAAATCTGTGAGCTACCTAGCAAGAGTGACTCTTTATCTACCCCCCTGAATTTTACCGTCTCGGTGAGTTAAAAGATCGTGTAGATTTTAATTAATAACCTATCATTTATGATAACTCCGCTTACTTATTGTAAAACAAGAAATTAACATGATTTTTACTAATCACCGTCATGGCAAACATCATTAACATTAAAGTTGAAAATTGATTTAAATCAATGTTTAAAACTTGGTAAACATGCACAAAAGAGGTTAAATTGCTGCAGATCAAATTGGTCTGAAAGTGGTAAATTAGCTATAAATTGATCACTATCGAAAAATGCAAATTTGTCTCGATAAAAACCTGTTTATTGTAAGGATTTTACGGCGTAATATAATTGCGGGATCAATTTGAGTGTTTTATTAACATGTTTGTAACTTTTCAACATTGTCCTTTCTTCAAATGAGAAGAAAGAGCGACGGCGGAAGGAAGCAAATAAATTTGTATTGGGGCATGCGTGTGACCCTTTCTAACGGGGTTCACTCTCGGAGTCTTCATGCGATGAGCAAGGAGTCATGATGTTAGATATAGTCGAACTGTCGCGCTTACAGTTTGCCTTGACCGCGATGTACCACTTCCTGTTTGTGCCACTGACGCTCGGTATGGCGTTCTTGTTGGCCATCATGGAAACGGTCTACGTCCTTTCCGGCAAACAGATTTATAAAGATATGACCAAGTTCTGGGGCAAGTTGTTTGGTATCAACTTCGCTCTGGGTGTGGCTACCGGTTTGACCATGGAGTTCCAATTCGGGACTAACTGGTCTTACTATTCCCACTATGTAGGGGATATTTTCGGTGCGCCGCTGGCGATCGAAGGCTTGATGGCCTTCTTCCTCGAATCCACCTTTGTAGGTCTGTTCTTCTTCGGCTGGGACCGTTTGGGTAAAGTCCAGCATATGTGCGTCACCTGGCTGGTGGCTTTGGGTTCTAACCTGTCCGCGCTGTGGATTCTGGTTGCGAACGGCTGGATGCAAAACCCAATCGCAGCGGATTTCAACTTCGAAACCATGCGCATGGAGATGCTGAGCTTCTCTGAACTGGTGCTTAACCCGGTTGCACAGGTGAAATTTGTTCACACTGTAGCGTCTGGTTATGTCTGCGGCGCGATGTTCGTTCTGGGTATCAGCTCTTACTACATGCTGCGCGGTCGTGACTTCGCGTTTGCTAAGCGTTCTTTTGCTATCGCAGCCAGCTTTGGTATGGCTGCCATTCTGTCTGTTATCGTTCTGGGTGATGAGTCCGGTTACGAAATGGGCGATGTGCAGAAAACCAAACTTGCCGCGATTGAAGCAGAGTGGGAAACCCAGCCTGCACCAGCATCCTTTACGCTGTTCGGTATTCCGGACCAGGATGCGCAGGAAAACCATTTTGCAATTCAAATCCCTTACGCGCTGGGCATCATTGCCACCCGCTCCGTTGATACACCGGTCATTGGTCTGAAAGATCTGATGGTGCAGCACGAAGAGCGCATCCGTAATGGGATGAAAGCGTATCAGTTGCTGGAAGAACTGCGTGCGGGTTCCACCGATCAGGCCGTTCGCGACCAGTTCAACAGCATGAAGAAAGATCTGGGATACGGTCTGCTGCTGAAACGCTATACCGATAAAGTGACCGATGCGACCGAAGCGCAAATTCAGCTGGCAACGAAAGATTCTATTCCTCGTGTGGCGCCGCTGTATTTTGCGTTCCGTATCATGGTGGCGTGCGGCATTCTGATGCTGGCTATTATCGCTGTCTCCTTCTGGACCGTGATTCGTAACCGTATCGGCGAGAAAAAATGGCTTCTGCGTACGGCGCTATATGCGATTCCGCTGCCGTGGATTGCCATCGAGTCTGGTTGGTTTGTTGCAGAGTACGGGCGTCAGCCGTGGGCGATTGGTGAAGTGTTACCGACAGCCGTGGCGAACTCGTCGCTGACTGCGGGCGATCTGATCTTCTCGATGCTGTTGATTTGCGGCCTGTATACCCTGTTCCTGGTGGCTGAACTGTACCTGATGTTCAAGTTCGCACGCCTTGGCCCGAGCAGCCTGAAAACCGGTCGTTATCACTACGAGCAGTCCACTGTGACTTCTCAGCCGGCACGCTAAGACAGGAGTCGTCAAATGATCGATTATGAAGTATTGCGTTTTATCTGGTGGCTGCTGGTTGGCATTCTGCTGATTGGTTTTGCAGTCACTGATGGTTTCGACATGGGGGTGGGCATGCTCACCCGTTTCCTCGGTCGTAATGATACCGAGCGTCGAATTATGATTAACTCCATCGCCCCACACTGGGACGGTAACCAGGTTTGGCTCATCACCGCAGGTGGCGCATTGTTCGCTGCCTGGCCGATGGTGTATGCCGCTGCGTTTTCCGGTTTCTATGTGGCGATGATCCTCGTACTGGCGTCCTTGTTCTTCCGTCCGGTCGGTTTTGATTATCGTTCCAAGATTGAAGACATGCGCTGGCGCAACATGTGGGACTGGGGCATCTTCATTGGTAGCTTCGTTCCGCCGCTGGTCATTGGTGTCGCGTTCGGTAACCTGCTGCAAGGGGTTCCGTTCCACATGGATGAGTACATGCGTTTGTACTACACCGGTAACTTCTTCCAGTTGCTGAATCCGTTTGGTCTGCTGGCCGGTGTTGTGAGTGTGGGTATGATCATCACCCAGGGCGCGACCTATCTGCAGATGCGTACCGTGGGTGAACTGCACCTGCGTGCACGTACGACCTCTCAGGTTGCAGCGCTGGTCACTCTGGTGTGCTTCGCGCTGGCAGGTGTCTGGGTGATGTACGGTATTGACGGTTATGTTGTGACTTCCGCTCTGGATCACCACGCAGCCTCTAACCCGATGACTAAAGAAGTGGCGCGTGTTGCGGGCGCATGGATGGTGAACTTTAACAATGCACCTATCCTGTGGCTGGTTCCGGCTCTGGGCGTAGCCCTGCCGCTGCTGACCATCCTGACTTCTCGTATGGAGAAAGGGGCTTGGGCGTTCGTCTTCTCTTCACTGACGTTGGCCTGCATCATCCTGACGGCCGGTATCGCAATGTTCCCGTTTGTGATGCCATCCAGCACCATGATGAACGCAAGTCTGACAATGTGGGATGCCACCTCCAGCCAGAGAACATTGAACCTGATGACCTGGGTTGCGGCGGTGTTTGTACCGATCATTCTGCTCTACACCAGTTGGTGTTACTGGAAGATGTTCGGTCGCATCACCAAAGAAGATATTGAAAACAACACCCACTCTCTGTACTAAGTAAGGAGCTAAAAATGTGGTATTTCGCATGGATTTTGGGAACGCTTCTTGCCTGTGCATTTGGGATAATCACAGCGCTGGCGCTTGAGCACGTAGAAGCAGGCAAAGCCGGACAAGAAGAAAGTTAATGACCAACATTATCGCGATGCAATATAACGCGATGGACAAGCGCCCGTTACGGGCGCTTTCTTTAGTCATGGCGTTAGTGCTAGCAGGTTGTATCTTCTGGGACCCCTCACGCTTCGCAGCGAAAACCAGCGATCTGGAAATCTGGCATGGTCTCCTGTTGATGTGGGCGGTCTGCGCCGGCATTATCCACGGCGTTGGATTTCGTCCTCGTGCGGTGCACTGGCAGGGCATCTTCTGCCCGCTGATAGCCGATATCGTGCTGGTGGTTGGTCTGATCTTCTTCTTCTTTTGAATAAGAAACATCCTTAAATATTTATGGGCTTGCATAAGCCCATAATTTTTTACTCTCCGTTTACTTTCTCCCATTCCAAAGCATCATTCCCGCGCGTATAGTAGCGAAGTTTGAAAGCACTAACCTTTTGTTGCATTACCGGGATGTAAAGTGAAAACAGCGCGATATACAACGACATTCTTGAAGCATCGCGGCGGCAAAAACGCGAGTCACCAGGAGCTTACAAAGGTAAGCGACCGGTGTGAGTGGGCGAAGCCAACAAAGAGGCAGTAAGAATGAATAAGTATATTTTTCGATGGCCGGTTCGTGTCTATTATGAAGACACCGATGCCGGTGGTGTGGTTTACCACGCCAGTTACGTCGCTTTTTATGAAAGAGCACGCACAGAGATGCTGCGTCATCATCACTTCAGTCAGCAAGTGCTGCTGGCAGAACGTGTAGCCTTTGTGGTGCGCAAAATGACTCTGGAATATTTTGCGCCAGCCAGGCTTGACGATATGCTCGAAGTCCAAACCGAAATTACGTCAATGCGTGGCACCTCATTGGTTTTCACGCAACGCATTGTCAACGCAGAGAACACCGTGCTGAATGAAGCCGAAGTTCTGATTGTTTGCGTTGATCCACTCAAGATGAAGCCTCGTGCGCTTCCCAAGTCTATTGTCGCGGAGTTTAAGCAGTGACTGACATGAATATCCTTGATTTGTTCCTGAAGGCAAGCCTTCTGGTTAAACTTATCATGTTGATTTTGATTGGTTTCTCAATCGCATCCTGGGCCATTATTATCCAGCGGACTCGTATTCTTAATGCCGCTTCACGTGAAGCAGAAGCGTTTGAAGACAAATTTTGGTCCGGCATTGAGTTATCGCGCCTGTATCAGGAAAGCCAGGGGCGTCGTGATAATTTGGCGGGCTCTGAACAAATTTTCTACAGTGGGTTCAAAGAGTTTGCGCGTCTGCATAGGGCAAATAATCATGCGCCAGAAGCGGTGGTTGAGGGGGCATCCCGTGCGATGCGTATCTCCATGAACCGTGAGCTGGAAACGCTGGAAACGCATATTCCGTTCCTCGGGACTGTCGGCTCGATCAGCCCGTATATCGGTCTGTTCGGTACAGTTTGGGGGATCATGCACGCATTTATCGCCCTGGGGGCGGTAAAACAGGCAACGCTGCAAATGGTTGCACCGGGTATTGCAGAAGCATTGATTGCAACGGCTATCGGTCTGTTTGCGGCAATCCCTGCGGTTATGGCTTACAACCGCCTGAATCAGCGCGTGAACAAGCTGGAATTGAATTACGACAACTTTATGGAAGAGTTTACCGCGATTCTGCACCGCCAGGCGTTTACCAGTAGCGAGAGCAACAAGGGGTAAACCATGGCCAGAACGCGTGGACGCGGTCGTCGCGAACTCAAGTCCGAAATCAATATTGTACCGCTGCTCGACGTACTGTTGGTGCTATTGCTGATCTTTATGGCAACGGCGCCGATCATTACCCAGAGCGTGGAAGTTGATCTGCCGGATGCAACCGAATCGCAAGCCGTCAGCAGCAACGACGAGCCTCCGGTCATTATTGAAGTTTCCGGTGTTGGGCAGTACAGCGTGGTGGTTGAGAAAGACAGGATGGATCAACTGCCGCCGGAGCAGGTTATCGCGGAAGCGAAAAGCCGCCTGCAGAGCAATCCGAAAACGGTCTTTTTAATCGGTGGTGCGAAAGACGTGCCTTATGATGAAATAATTAAAGCGCTGAACTTGTTACACAGTGCAGGCGTGAAATCGGTTGGCTTGATGACGCAGCCAATCTGATGTCTGCGTATTCCTGGCTTGAAAGAGAGCGCGTAACAGGCGAACAGTTTTTTGGGAACCGAGAGTGTCAAAGGCAACCGAACAAAACGACAAGCTCAAACGGGCGATAATTATTTCAGCAGTGCTGCATGTCATTTTATTTGCGGCACTGATCTGGAGTTCGTTCGATGAGCATATTGATGCTTCAGGCGGCGGTGGCGGCTCGTCTATTGACGCCGTTATGGTCGATCCTGGTGCCGTTGTTCAACAGTACGATCGCCAACAGCAGCAGCAGGCAAGTGCGAAACGTGCGGAAGAACAGCGTGAAAAGCAGGCGCAGCAGCAGGCTGAGGAGCTTCGTGAGAAGCAGGCGGCTGAGCAAGAGCGACTGAAGCAGCTGGAAAAAGAACGTTTAGCCGCACAGGAAAAAGTGCGCGAACAGACGGAACAGCAAAAACAGGCTGAAGCCGCGGCGGCGAAAGCGCAGGAGCAACAGAAGCAGGCTGAAGAAGCAGCGGCGAAAGCTGCCGCGGAAGCGAAGGCCAAAGCGGATGCTCAGGCGAAACAAGCCGCAGAGGCTGCGAAGAAAGCGGCTGCGAACGCACAGAAACAGGCTGAAGCTGAAGCTGCGAAAGCCGCTGCTGATGCGAAGAAAGTCGCTGAAGTGCAAGCTGCTAAGGCTGCGGCTGACGCTGCGAAAAAAGCCCAGGCAGAAGCCGCTAAGCAAGCTGCAGCCGAGAAGGCCGCTGCTGAAAAAGCCGCTGCCGCGAAAGCTGCCGCTGCTGAAAAGGCCGCTGCTGATAAAAAAGCAGCAGCCGAAAAAGCGGCCGCAGACAAGAAAGCCGCCGCCGCTGAAAAGGCAGCAGCCGATAAGAAAGCTGCGGCAGATAAAGCCGCAGCCGCCAAAAAAGCAGCTGCGGAGAAAGCAGCAGCAGCTTCTGGCGTAGACGATCTGTTAGGTGACTTAAGCTCCGGTAAGAATGCACCGAAATCGGGTGGTGGAGCGAAAGGTAGCGGACAACCGGCGAAAGATAGTGGTACAAGTGGCGCAAACGGTGGTGCATCGGGTGCTGATATCAGCGCTTACGCGAAGCAAATTCAGGTTGCGATTCAGAGTCGTCTGTTTGATGCGGGCCTCTACCAAGGGAAACAATGCGTATTGCATATTAACCTTGCTCCAGATGGACGATTGAAAAGTGTGACATCTGAAGGTGGTGATCCTGCGCTTTGCCAGGCTGCGTTAGCGGCGGCGAGATCGGCAAGTATTCCTAAACCGCCTAACGAGGCTGTTTACGAAAAGATAAAAGACGCCAAGCTGGACTTTAAACTGTAACCGTTTTCCCGGGTTTTCGGACGAAAACAGTCTAAGGTTGAGACAGAGTTCTGGTAGTTTTGTGTATTTGAGTTTGTTAACATTCTGCTAAATTATCGTGGGCTTTTCGTCCAGATAAGGGAGATATGATGAAGCAGGCATTACGAGTAGCATTTGGTTTTCTGATGCTGTGGGCAGCGGTGCTGCATGCAGAAGTACGTATCGAGATCACCCAAGGGGTGGACTCGGCACGCCCGATTGGTGTTGTCCCGTTCCAGTGGGCAGGGCCGGGTGCTGCACCTGAAGATATCGGTGGTATCGTGGGCGCTGACCTGCGTAACAGCGGTAAATTTAACCCGTTAGATCGTGCTAAGCTGCCGCAGCAGCCGGGTACTGCAGCAGACGTTCAGCCTGCTGCTTGGTCTGCGCTGGGTATTGATGCCGTAGTTGTAGGCCAGGTTACGCCGAATCCGGACGGTTCCTACAGCGTGGCTTATCAGCTGGTGGATACCGGCGGTGCGCCGGGAACAGTACTGGCACAGAATACCTATAAAGTGAACAAGCAGTGGCTGCGTTACGCAGGCCATACTGCCAGTGATGAAGTGTTTGAAAAACTGACCGGTATTAAGGGCGCATTCCGTACCCGTATCGCGTATGTTGTTCAGACCAACGGCGGCCAGTTCCCGTATGAATTACGCGTGTCTGACTATGATGGTTATAACCAGTTCGTTGTTCACCGTTCTCCGCAGCCGTTGATGTCTCCGGCATGGTCTCCGGACGGTTCTAAGCTGGCATATGTCACCTTCGAAAGCGGTCGTTCTGCGCTGGTCATCCAGACATTATCTAACGGTGCTGTGCGTCAGGTTGCTTCGTTCCCGCGTCACAACGGTGCACCAGCATTCTCTCCGGATGGCAGCAAGCTGGCGTTTGCACTGTCGAAAACCGGTAGCCTGAATCTATACGTGATGGACATTGGTTCGGGTCAAATCCGTCAGGTGACTGATGGTCGCAGCAACAACACGGAACCGACTTGGTTCCCGGACAGTCAAAACCTGGCCTTTACCTCTGACCAGGCTGGTCGTCCGCAGGTATACAAAGTTAACGTCAACGGCGGTGCTCCGCAGCGCATTACCTGGGAAGGTTCGCAAAACCAGGATGCGGATGTCAGCAGCGACGGTAAATTTATGGTAATGGTAAGCTCAAACAGTGGGCAGCAACACATTGCCAAACAAGATCTGGTAGCGGGTGGCGTACAAGTTCTGTCGTCAACGTTCCTGGATGAAACGCCAAGTCTGGCACCTAACGGCACTATGGTAATCTACAGCTCTTCTCAGGGGATGGGATCCGTGCTGAATTTGGTTTCTACAGATGGGCGTTTCAAGGCGCGTCTTCCGGCAACCGATGGTCAGGTTAAATTCCCTGCCTGGTCGCCGTATCTGTGATAATAAATAATTGATTAATAAAGGAATCATTGAAATGCAACTGAACAAAGTGCTGAAAGGGCTGATGATTGCTCTGCCTGTTATGGCTATTGCGGCATGTTCTTCTAACAAGAACGCCAGCAATGACGGCAGCGAAGGCATGCTGGGTGCCGGCACTGGTATGGATGCAAACGGCAGCGGCAACATGTCCTCCGAAGAGCAAGCGCGTCTGCAGATGCAACAGCTGCAGCAGAACAACATCGTTTACTTCGATCTGGACAAGTACGATATCCGTTCTGACTTCGCTGCAATGCTGGATGCGCACGCTAACTTCCTGCGTAGCAACCCGTCTTACAAAGTCACCGTAGAAGGTCATGCGGACGAACGTGGTACTCCTGAGTACAACATTTCCCTGGGTGAGCGTCGTGCGAACGCCGTTAAGATGTACCTGCAGGGTAAAGGCGTTTCTGCTGACCAGATCTCCATCGTTTCTTACGGTAAAGAAAAACCTGCAGTACTGGGTCATGACGAAGCGGCTTACTCCAAAAACCGTCGTGCCGTACTGGTTTACTAAGAGAATTGCATGAGCAGTAACTTCAGACATCACTTGTTGAGTCTGTCGTTACTGGTTGGCATAGCGGCCCCTTGGGCCGCTTTTGCACAGGCGCCAATCAGTAGTGTCGGCTCAGGCTCGGTCGAAGACCGTGTCACTCAACTCGAGCGTATTTCTAACGCTCACAGTCAGCTTTTAACCCAACTTCAGCAACAACTCTCCGATAATCAGTCCGATATTGATTCTCTGCGTGGTCAAATTCAGGAAAGTCAGTATCAGCTGAATCAGGTTGTTGAGCGCCAGAAGCAAATCTTGACGCAGATGGACAGTCTTAGCAGCGGTGGTACGCCTGCGGCACAGTCAGCAAGTGGCGACCAGAGCGGCGCAGCGGCCCCAGCCTCGAATGCAGGTGCTGCAGCTACGTCAGGCGTTCCAGCGAGCTCTGGCGATGCGAATACCGATTACAATGCGGCAATCGCGCTGGTGCAGGATAAATCCCGCCAGGATGACGCGATTGAGGCATTTCAGAACTTCATCAAAAATTATCCTGATTCCACTTACCTGCCAAATGCGAATTACTGGCTGGGACAGTTGAATTACAACAAGGGTAAAAAAGATGATGCTGCGTTCTATTTTGCATCGGTAGTTAAAAACTTCCCTAAATCACCTAAGGCTGCAGACGCGATGTTTAAAGTCGGCGTCATCATGCAGGACAAAGGTGATACAGCAAAAGCCAAAGCGGTTTATCAACAGGTTATTACTAAATACCCTGGTACTGATGGCGCGAAACAAGCGCAAAAACGCCTCGGCGCGATGTAATGCACACCATGCGACCAGAAATCGAGTTATTTCTGGTCGCGTCGTGTGATTCCTAAGCAGTTGAGTTATTTACATCGAAATTTTTGTTGCGCTAAAATCTGAAATCAGTAATATATGCCGCCGTTGCCAAGGGATATCGAACAGCCCGAAAGCGGCGAGAAAAAGTGGGGCGTTAGCTCAGTTGGTAGAGCAGTTGACTTTTAATCAATTGGTCGCAGGTTCGAATCCTGCACGCCCCACCACTAACTTAGCAGTAAGCAGTATCCAGCGTAGTATCGGGTGATTAGCTCAGCTGGGAGAGCACCTCCCTTACAAGGAGGGGGTCGGCGGTTCGATCCCGTCATCACCCACCACTCGGGGCGTTAGCTCAGTTGGTAGAGCAGTTGACTTTTAATCAATTGGTCGCAGGTTCGAATCCTGCACGCCCCACCAATTATTTGGTGGTTCCGAGTAAAAAATCTTTCAGGCGACACCCGAATGGGGCGTTAGCTCAGTTGGTAGAGCAGTTGACTTTTAATCAATTGGTCGCAGGTTCGAATCCTGCACGCCCCACCAATATCACGGTGGGTTCCTGAAAAAGAGTAAAGTAGTAAACCCCATATGGGGGCGTTAGCTCAGTTGGTAGAGCAGTTGACTTTTAATCAATTGGTCGCAGGTTCGAATCCTGCACGCCCCACCAGTGTAAAAAGGCGCCCTAAAGGTGCCTTTTTGCTATGCGCAATATTTAGGATTCGAACCTGTAGCAGGTTCGGTGTTGAGCGCAGCGAAACAACGGGGCCGTTCACGGCGACGTCCCGAAGGACGAGACGAAGTCGAGTCATCCTGCACGCCCGCCAGTTGTCATCCGGCACCATCAAACGCAATTATTGTGACTTTTTTACGCCAATCCGTTATCTTGTTTAGCATATAAAACAATTCTAACCGATTATGGCGTTTGTCACGCTTTTACTCGGTTGTTTCGTTAAGCCAGTAAAACGAGAAAGCATGATGAGCGTGATATTTGACCCTGAAGTCGCAATCTATCCATTTCCGCCAAAGCCGCTGCCGCTGAGCGCGGATGAAAAACAATTTTATCGCGAGAAAATCAAACGCCTGCTGAAAGAGCGCGATGCCGTGATGGTCGCGCACTATTACACTGATCCTGAAATTCAGCAGTTGGCCGAGGAAACCGGCGGCTGTATTTCTGACTCTCTGGAGATGGCTCGGTTTGGCTCAAAGCATTCAGCCTCTACGTTGCTGGTGGCGGGGGTCAGATTTATGGGCGAAACGGCCAAAATTCTGAGCCCGGAAAAAACCATTCTGATGCCGACGCTGCAGGCGGAATGTTCACTCGATCTGGGCTGCCCAATCGACGCGTTCAGCGCGTTTTGTGATGCGCATCCTGACCGCACCGTCGTGGTGTATGCCAACACGTCGGCTGCAGTTAAAGCCCGTGCTGACTGGGTGGTGACGTCCAGTATTGCGGTTGAACTTATTGAGCACCTGGATAGTTTAGGCGAAAAAATCATCTGGGCACCGGACAAGCATTTGGGCAACTACGTCCAAAAACAGACCGGGGCCGATGTTCTCTGTTGGCAAGGTGCCTGTATCGTCCATGACGAATTCAAAACTCAGGCATTAACGCGTATGAAAGGGCTATACCCTGATGCCGCCGTGCTGGTGCACCCTGAATCACCTCAAGCAATAGTCGATATGGCCGATGCCGTTGGCTCAACCAGCCAGCTTATCAACGCGGCAAAAACGTTACCGCATAAGCAGCTCATCGTGGCGACTGATCGGGGCATTTTTTACAAAATGCAGCAGGCCGTGCCAGACAAAGAGTTGCTTGAAGCGCCGACGGCCGGCGAGGGGGCAACCTGTCGCAGCTGTGCGCATTGCCCGTGGATGGCGATGAACGGCCTCAAGGCAATTGCTGAGGGCCTTGAGCAAGGTGGGGCCGCCCATGAGATACATGTTGATGAAGCGCTGCGAGAAGGGGCACTATTGCCGTTAAACCGCATGCTGGAGTTTGCGGCTACACTACGAGCTTAAATAAATCATTGCTCTGGGGGAAAAGATGGATTTTTTTAGCACGCAGAATATTTTGGTTCATATCCCGATTGGTGCGGGGGGGTACGACCTGTCATGGATTGAAGCGGTAGGGACTGTTGCCGGTTTGCTGTGCATTGGCCTGGCAAGCCTGGAGAAAATCAGCAACTACTTCTTTGGTCTGATAAACGTCACGCTGTTTGCGATCATCTTCTTTCAGATTCAGCTTTACGCCAGCTTGTTATTACAGGTGTTCTTTTTTGCCGCCAATATCTACGGTTGGTATGCCTGGTCCCGACAAACAAGCCAGCATGAAGCGGAACTGAAAATTCGCTGGCTGCCTCTGCCGAAAGCGCTAAGCTTGTTGGTGGCTTGCGTAGTGGCGATTGGCCTGATGACGGCATTTATCGATCCGGTCTTCGCGTTTCTGACCCGCATGGCGGTGAACATTATGCAAGGGTTAGGATTACAGGTTGCGGTGCCCGAATTGCAGCCCGATGCATTCCCGTTCTGGGATTCCTGCATGATGGTATTGTCGATTGTGGCGATGATCCTGATGACGCGTAAATACGTCGAAAACTGGTTGCTGTGGGTGATCATTAACGTGATAAGCGTGGTGATCTTCGCCCTGCAAGGTGTGTACGCAATGTCGCTGGAATACATGATCCTCACCGTTATCGCACTTAACGGCAGCAGGATGTGGATTAACAGCGCGCGCGAACGCGGTTCACGCGCACTATCCCATTAGTGATGGTGATGTGAATGGCCGGACAGTCCCTGATAAAGGTGACAGTCCGGCCCATTACATGGTTGATATTCCATCTGGATCGTTGCGTGTTCAATCTGGTAGTGATGTATAAGAAAATGTTGAATACGCTCCAGCAATGCGTCGTGATCGTGCGGTGGGATCACCTGCACATGCAGCGTCATCACCGGTTTTTCACCCACCATCCAGACATGTACATGGTGCACGTTGCGAACTTCGGGAATATCCCGGCTGAGGTGGCGCTGCAGCGTGGGAATATCCAGCGCCAGCGGCGCGCCTTCCAGTAATTCGTTCACGCTATCTTTCAATAAACGCCAGGCGCTGCGCAGCACCAGCACGGAAACCAGAATCGACAGGATCGGATCCGCCGGAGTCCAGCCGGTCCAGATAATGATCAGTGCTGCGATGATGGCACCGACCGAACCCAGTAAATCTCCCATCACGTGCAGGGCCGCTGCGCGAACGTTGAGGTTTTTCTCCTCGCTTCCGCGATGCAACACCCAGAAGGCGAGGATGTTAGCCAGTAAACCCGCAACGGCGATAACCATCATCATGCCGCCTGCCACTGGTCTTGGCGTGTAGAAGCGCTCTATCGCCTCCCAGACAATTAAAATCGTGATCACCACCAGTGCAATAGCGTTCACAAACGCGGCCAGCGTCGTGAGTCTCAGCCAGCCGAAGGTGTGTCGGATGGTTGGCGGACGGCGAGAAAACTGGACAGCCAGTAGCGCAAAAAGCAGTGCTGCTGCATCCGTAAGCATATGTCCAGCATCCGCCAACAGCGCCAGCGAGCCTGACAGTATTCCGCCAACCACCTCAACGAGCATAAATCCAGCCGTAATGCAGAAGGCGAACAGCAGTCGGCGGGCATTATTGTCCTTGGATTGTTCAGGGGAAGTATGAGTATGTGAGTGCGCCATAATGTCATCCCTTTGTTATTTTCATCATTACTGTATGACATCATACCGGGTTTGGGCTTACAAAATTAAAAAGGAGAGCTTTTGCTCTCCCGTTATTAGCCATATTTTCAGCTTTACTGGGTGGTGCCGTCGGTTTTGGTATCTACATCATTGTTGATGCCGTTTCCAGTCTCTACCTTCTTATTGATATCCGGGCAGCGACCGTCTTTGCACATTGAATTTTTGTGCATCTCGTCTTTGGACATCCCTTCATGATTCATCGACGAACCGTTCGGATGCAGCATGGTGCCACCTGAATTAATGTTGCTGTTGTCGACATTATTCGGTGCAACGTTCTCGCGTGCGTCCGGTGCTATTTGACCGGCATCTGCCGAAGAGTTTGCCTGACCGTTGTTTGACTGCGTGTTTGTGTCTGCAGCCAACGCCGCGCCGCTGGCGAGGCTAAGAGTGGCAGTAAGAAAGAGTGAGGCCAGCTTTGTCATATACATAATATGCTCCTGTTATGGTCGATATGTCGGATAACCTCTTCCAACAGTGCATGTGCCAGTTAAATCCTCAGTGGGTGGTTAAATATTTCAATTTGAAAATTAAAACCAGCATAGAATATTGAAATTAATGAAAAAATAAGCTGTTGCAGTTAAAAATTGTAGTTTAGATCTCGTTTTTCGCTACTTTATTGCGTTTTTTTGGCTGATTCCAGGATTAATCCGTCCAAAGTGTAAAACCCCGTTTACACTTCATAACTGAAGATATAGATTGGAGGGATTGCATTCATTTATATAAGTATGGCAACGCTGGAATAATCATGAATTATCAGAACGACGATTTACGCATTAAAGAGATCAACGAGTTATTACCGCCAGTCGCACTACTGGAAAAATTCCCTGCAACTGAAAATGCCGCAAACACGGTGGCGCACGCCCGTAAGGCTATCCATAAAATTCTGAAAGGTAGCGACGATCGCTTACTGGTGGTGATTGGGCCGTGCTCGATTCATGATCCGGCAGCCGCCAAAGAATATGCTGCTCGCCTGTTGGTGCTGCGTGAAGAGCTAAAAGACGAGCTTGAAATCGTCATGCGCGTTTATTTTGAAAAACCGCGTACTACCGTAGGCTGGAAGGGGCTCATTAACGATCCGCACATGGATAACAGCTTCCAGATCAACGATGGTCTGCGCATTGCGCGTAAGCTGCTGCTGGATATCAATGATAGCGGTTTGCCGGCTGCGGGTGAATTCCTCGATATGATCACCCCGCAATATCTTGCGGACCTGATGAGCTGGGGGGCGATCGGCGCACGCACGACGGAGTCTCAGGTTCACCGTGAACTGGCGTCCGGTCTGTCCTGCCCGGTTGGTTTTAAAAATGGTACTGATGGCACTATTAAAGTCGCTATTGATGCCATCAACGCCGCTGGTGCGCCGCACTGCTTCCTGTCCGTGACCAAATGGGGTCATTCTGCGATTGTGAATACCAGCGGTAATGGCGATTGCCATATCATTTTGCGCGGCGGCAAAGAGCCGAACTACAGTGCTCAGCACGTAGCCGACGTGAAAGAAGGACTGGTTAAAGCTGGCTTGTCTGCGCAAGTGATGATTGATTTTAGCCATGCCAATTCCAGCAAACAGTTCAAAAAGCAGATGGATGTTGCAAAAGACGTCTGCGGACAGATTGCCGGTGGAGAAAAAGCGATTATTGGTGTGATGATCGAAAGCCATCTGGTCGAAGGCAATCAGAACCCGGATAGCGGTGAGCCGCTGACCTACGGTAAGAGCATTACCGATGCCTGCATTGGCTGGGAAGATACTGACGCTGTACTGCGCCAGCTGGCGAATGCGGTCAAAGCGCGTCGCGGTTAAAGGCTAGCCTCTCTGAGAGACAAAAAAAGCGCGGATTATCCGCGCTTTTTTATGTGCAACGAAGAAATTACTTCGCTTTACCCTGGTTGGCAACGGCCGCAGCTTTTGCTGCGATCTCATCAGCATTACCTAAATAGTAACGTTTGATCGGCTTGAAGTTTTCGTCGAACTCATACACCAGCGGTACGCCGGTGGGGATGTTCAGTTCCAGAATTTCATCTTCGCCCATGTTATCCAGGTATTTCACCAGCGCACGTAGAGAGTTACCGTGAGCGGCGATAATCACCCGCTCACCGCTTTTCATGCGCGGCAGAATGGTTTCGTTCCAGTAAGGGATAACGCGATCGATGGTCAGCGCCAGGCTTTCGGTTACCGGCAGCTCTTTGTCGGTCAGTTGGGCATAACGCGGATCGTGACCCGGATAACGCTCGTCATCTTTGGTCAGCTCAGGTGGGGTGACCGCGAAGCCACGACGCCACTGCTTAACCTGCTCGTCACCGTATTTTTCAGCGGTTTCAGCTTTATTCAGACCCTGCAGAGCGCCGTAATGACGTTCATTCAGCTTCCAGGATTTCTCAACCGGCAGCCATGCCTGATCCAGTTCGTCCAGCACGTTCCATAGGGTGTGGATGGCACGTTTCAGCACAGAGGTATAAGCAAAATCGAAGCTGTAGCCTTCCTCTCGCAGCAGTTTACCTGCCGCTTTTGCTTCGCCGACGCCTTTCTCGGACAGGTCCACATCATACCAACCGGTAAAGCGGTTTTCGTTGTTCCACTGACTTTCACCGTGACGTACCAGAACCAGCTTAGTTACAGCCATACACTCACTCCTATAAATCATATTTAATGATAATAATTCTCATTATATTGCCGTAATGCGTCAGCGGCAATGGTTACGCATAACCATAGCGAAAATACCGGCACAGTGTAAGGTTCTTGTGAATTCAAGGTTGCGATTTTGTCTTTTGGTGGTGGGGTTTTGAGCAGTTTGGGTGAGAGCAATAAACAACGAGCCCAATATCGGGCTCGTCACGATTAGCTGTCAGGCTGGAATAAATCGGTATTCCGTCACGCTGGCGTACTCTTCGCCAGGACGCAGAAAGCAGTCTGGCTGCGGCCATTCCGGATGGTTCGGACTGTCCGGCAGGAACTCGCTTTCCAGCGCCAGACCTTGCCAGTCGGCGTAGGCTTGCGGGCCACGGGATGGCGTGCCGCCGAGGAAGTTCCCAGAATAAAACTGCAATGCTGGGGCAGAGGTGTAGACCTCCATCTTCAGTTTTTCGTCCTGCGACCACAGATTCGCGATCGGTTTGCGGGCATCGCTTGGTGTCTGTAGCAGGAAAGCGTGATCGTAACCTTTTACTTTTCGCTGATCGTCATCGGCCAAAAATTCGCTGTCGATAACTTTCGCTACGCGGAAATCAAACGAGGTACCATCCACCGGCTTCAGTCCGTTGTGTGGGATACCCATCTCATCAACCGGCAGATACTCATCGGCGAGGATCTGCAGCTTATGCTGACGGACATCGGTTGCATCACCGTCGAGGTTGAAATAAACGTGGTTGGTCAGATTCACCGGGCAGGGCTTATCCACCGTCGCGCGGTAGGTGATTGAAATACGATTATCGTCAGTCAGACGATACTGCGCTGTCGCACAAAGGTGGCCAGGGAAGCCCTGGTCGCCATCGTCTGAGGTCAACGCGAACAGTACCTGACGATCGTTCTGATTCACAATCTGCCAGCGACGTTTATCGAAACCATCCGGCCCACCGTGCAGCTGGTTTTCACCCTGGCTTGGCAGCAGTTCAACGGTTTCGCCGGCGAAGGTGTAACGGCTGTTAGCGATACGATTCGCGTAGCGGCCAATCGAAGCTCCAAGAAATGCTGCCTGTTCCGGGTATTGTTCCGGGCTGGCGCAGCCGAGCAACGCTTCGCGCACGCTACCATCGCTGAGCGGAATGCGGGCCGACAGCAGCGTCGCACCCCAGTCCATGAGCGAGACCACCATCCCTGCGTCATTACGCAGGGTCAGTAGGCGAAACGGCTGGCCATCGGGGGCCATAACGGGAATTTCGTTTAGCACTGTCCGGCTCCTTGTGAAGGTTTACAGACGTAGAAGGTTTCTTTGATACCGGTTTTCGCTTCGTACTGTGCGGCGACAGCCTGCTGTACAGCAGGAACCAACGTTTCTGGGATCAGCGCCACGATGCAACCGCCGAAGCCGCCGCCGGTCATGCGCACGCCGCCTTGGGCGCCAATGGTCGCTTTAACGATTTCTACCAAGGTATCAATTTGCGGCACGGTGATTTCGAAATCATCGCGCATGGAAGCGTGAGATTCCGCCATCAGCTGGCCCATGCGCAGCAGATCGCCTTTTGCCAGCGCTTGTGCGGCTTCTACGGTGCGGGCGTTTTCTGTGATCACGTGGCGTACGCGTTTGGCAACGATCGGATCCAGCTCATGTGCGACGGCGTTGAATGCGTCAAGGCTGACATCACGCAGCGCAGGCTGTTGGAAGAAACGCGCACCGGTTTCGCACTGTTCACGGCGCGTGTTGTACTCGCTGCCGACCAGCGTACGCTTGAAGTTACTGTTGATGATCACCACCGCGACGCCTTCAGGCATAGAAACTGCTTTGGTGCCTAGCGTACGGCAGTCAATCAGCAGCGCATGATCTTTCTTGCCCAGCGCAGAAATCAGCTGATCCATAATGCCGCAGTTGCAGCCAACGAACTGATTTTCAGCTTCCTGACCGTTCAGGGCAATCTGCGCGCCGTCGAGCGGCAGATGATAAAGCTGCTGGAATACGGTGCCCACGGCGACTTCCAGTGACGCAGAAGAGCTTAAGCCTGCGCCCTGCGGCACGTTACCGCTGATCACCAGATCTGCACCGCCAAAGGCGTTATTGCGCTTTTGCAGGTGTTTTACCACACCGCGCACATAGTTTGACCACTGCTGGCTATCGTGCGCGATAATCGGCGCATCGAGTGAGAACTCATCAATCTGATTGTCGTAATCAGCGGCGATCACGCGGACTTTACGATCGTCGCGCGGCGCACAGCTTATGACAGTTTGATAATCGATGGCGCAAGGCAGGACGAAGCCGTCGTTATAATCGGTATGTTCGCCAATCAGATTGACGCGCCCCGGAGCCTGGATCGTATGAGTGGCAGGGTAGCCAAAGGTTTCAGCAAACAGAGATTGTGTTTTTTCTTTCAGACTCATTTTTAAACTCCGGATTCGCGAAAATGGATGTCACTGACCGCACGCAGACGTTCAGCGGCTTGTTCTGCCGTCAGGTCGCGCTGGGTTTCCGCCAGCATTTCGTAACCGACCATAAATTTACGCACGGTCGCAGAACGCAGCAGCGGCGGATAGAAATGTGCGTGCAGCTGCCAGTGTTGATTCTCTTCGCCATTAAACGGCGCGCCGTGCCAGCCCATAGAGTAGGGAAATGAGCACTGGAACAGGTTGTCGTAACGGCTGGTCAGCTTTTTCAGCGCCAGCGCCAGGTCGGCACGTTGCTCGTCGGTCAAATCTGTAATACGCAGCACATGCGCTTTCGGCAGCAGCAGTGTTTCGAACGGCCACGCTGCCCAGTAAGGCACAACCGCCAGCCAGTGCTCGGTTTCCACCACCGTGCGGCTGCCGTCTGCCAGCTCACGCTGGACATAATCGACCAGCATCGGTTTGCCCTGGTCGGCGTAATAAGCTTTTTGCAGGCGGTCTTCACGTTCAGCTTCGTTGGGCAGGAAGCTGTTGGCCCAAATCTGTCCGTGCGGATGCGGGTTTGAACAACCCATCGCCGCGCCTTTATTTTCAAAGACCTGTACCCAGGGATAGATCTTCCCTAAGTCTTCGGTCTGTTCCTGCCACGTTTTCACAATCTCCGTCAGCGCAGGCACGCTGAGTTCTGGCAGCGTTTTGCTGTGATCGGGCGAGAAGCAAATGACGCGACTGGTACCGCGCGCGCTCTGACAGCGCATCAACGGATCGTGACTGTCCGGCGCGTCCGGTGTGTCGGACATCAGCGCCGCAAAATCATTGGTAAAGACGTAGGTACCGGCGTAATCCGGGTTTTTATCGCCGGTTACGCGGGTATTGCCTGCACACAAGAAGCAGTCCGGGTCATGTGCGGGAAGCACCTGTTTAGACGGGGTTTCCTGCGCTCCTTGCCAGGGGCGTTTTGCGCGATGTGGTGACACAAGGATCCACTGCCCGGTAAGTGGGTTAAAGCGGCGGTGTGGATGATCGACAGGATTGAATTGCGTCATGATTAGTCCTTAATCCGAATATCCCTGCGGATGGCGTGACTGCCAGTGCCAAGTGTCTTGCGCCATTTCGTCCAGTGTACGGGTTACGCGCCAGTTCAGTTCGCGATCGGCTTTGCTGGCATCTGCCCAGTAGGCCGGGAGATCGCCTTCTCGGCGCGGGGCAAAATGGTAGTTAATAGGTTTACCGCAGGCTTTGCTGAAGGCGTTGACCACGTCCAGTACGCTGCTGCCGACACCCGCACCGAGGTTATAAATATGCACACCCTGAATACCTGCCAGTTTTTCCATGGCGACAACGTGCCCGTCGGCGAGATCCATCACGTGGATGTAATCGCGAACGCCGGTGCCATCTTCGGTAGGGTAGTCGTTGCCAAATACGGCAAGTGACTCGCGGCGGCCAACGGCAACCTGAGCAATATAAGGCATCAGATTGTTGGGAATGCCTTGCGGATCTTCACCCATATCACCTGACGGATGTGCGCCAACCGGGTTGAAGTAGCGCAGCAGGGCGATGCTCCACTCTGGCTGGGCTTTTTGCAGATCGGTCAGGATCTGCTCGACCATCAGTTTGCTTTTGCCGTATGGGCTTTGTGGTGTTCCGGTAGGGAAGCTTTCAACGTAAGGAATTTGCGGCTGATCGCCATAAACGGTCGCGGAGGAGCTAAAAATGAAGTTTTTAACATTGGCGGCGCGCATCGCGTTTACCAGACGTAGAGTACCGTTGACGTTGTTGTCGTAGTATTCCAGCGGCTTGGCAACCGATTCACCCACGGCCTTCAGACCGGCAAAGTGAATGACCGTATCAATGGCGTGATCGTGGAGAATTTCGGTGATCAGCGCTTCGTTGCGGATATCCCCTTCAACGAAGGTCGGATGTTTTGTACCTAAACGCTCGATAACGGGAAGTACGCTGCGCTTACTGTTGCAGAGGTTATCAAGGATCACCACGTCGTGACCGTTTTTCAGCAATTGCACACACGTGTGGCTTCCTATGTAACCGCTACCACCTGTAACCAATACTCTCATAATTCGCTCCGTTAAGCCTATGGTATGGAATAACCATATCATAACAAAGATGCGAAAAGTGTGACATGGAATAAATTAGTGGAATCGTTTACACTTCGGTGTTTTAATCACGCAGAGTTAATTATTCGATTATAAATCATCAGTTTGTGTAATGGATGCCACTTTTATCTGAAAAAAATACAGAAAAATGGGCGCGTTTACACGCCCTGGAATGAAAATTAGCGCAGGGATGTCTGTCGATAGGCGTAAATATCGCCGTCAGGCACAAACTCCAGCCGATGAGTTATACAGGTTGGTGCATCTTCGGCGTGGTGAGAAACGAAAAGTAATTGAGTGTCACCTTCGCCAATTAGCACATCAACAAAGCGGCGGATCAGCTGGCGATTGAGCGGATCCAACCCTTGCAAGGGTTCGTCGAGGATCAATAAAGTAGGGTGCTTAACCAGCGCGCGAACAATCAGTGCCAGCCGCTGCTGGCCCCAGGAAAGACTGTGGAACGGCGCGTCGGCGGTGCGTTTATCGATGCCCAGAATGTCCAGCCACTGCTGTACCAGCTTGCGTTGTCGGTCAGAAACTGCCTGATAGATACCGATTGAATCAAAGTAGCCAGAGAGGATCACGTTGCGTACTGTGGTACTCACGCGGTAATCCAGATGCAGGTTGCTGCTGACATAGCCAATGTGTTTCTTAATATCCCAGATTGTTTCACCGCTGCCGCGACGGCGACCAAACAGCGTCAGTTCGTTACTGTAGCCCTGTGGATGATCGCCGGTGATTAAACTGAGTAGGGTGGATTTCCCCGCGCCATTTGGACCGACAATTTGCCAGTGTTCGCCAGGGCTAACTTGCCAGCTCAGGCGATGCAGAATGGGGCGATCGTTATACGAGACGACACCATCGTTGAGCACAATACGCGGCTCGTTATCAGACAATGTGCGGCGTACCGATGGTTCATCGGGTTCGGGTAACTGAATGCCCGCAAGCTGCTCGCTATGCGCGAGTTGCGCTATCAACGCCTGGTGCAGTAAACCCGCTTTTTCACCGGTTTCAGTCAAGGTGCAATCCGCGAGTACACCGGCAAACTGCACAAATTCAGGAATTTCATCAAAGCGGTTGAGAACCAGCACCAGCGTAAAACCCGACCGATTCAACGTGGCGAGCAAATCCGCTAACTGACGACGTGATACAACGTCCAGTCCATCAAACGGCTCATCAAGGATCAGCAATTCCGGTTCAGACATCAGCGCCTGACAGAGCAAGGTTTTACGCGTTTCACCGGTAGAAAGATATTTGAAACGTCTGTCGAGTAGATGAGCAATGCCAAACTGCTGCGCCAGTGCGGCACAACGGATGGGATCGTTGACCTCATCCTTAATAATTTCTGCTGTAGTGCGTCCGGTGTCATCTTCACCGGGACTGAGGAGATCGGTGTTGTTACGCTGCCATTCGTCGCTGACCAGCTGTTGCAGCTGCTCAAAGGAGAGTCGGGTGATACGCGTGAACTGACAGTGGCGCTCGCCTTTTAACTGCGTCAATTCACCCGCCAGTGCACGCGCTAACGCGGATTTCCCACTGCCGTTAGAACCGACAAACGCCCAGCTATCCCCCGCGTTCAACGTTAACGTATTCAACTGAAGCGTTTTTGTATCGCTCAGACGAAACGTGCCTTGCGAAATTTGCAACGATGACATTTTGTATCCCATTTTTTGCAGCGATGAATAACAGGGATACGTGTTCTGCGAGCCGATGTCAATCGACTCAACATAACGTGGCGATAATCACTCTATCGGCGTTGAAATAAGCGGTGACGTTAGCGCCTTCTTGTAACGTCGCAGCGTCGTCAGACGGAACCGTGGCGCACAGCGTTTGGCCATCCGGCAGCGCCATTAACACTTCACTCTGTTCAACGCCACGCTCAATATGGCTGACGGTACCTTG
Organism: Citrobacter tructae; assembly: GCF_004684345.1. Taxonomy (NCBI): domain Bacteria; kingdom Pseudomonadati; phylum Pseudomonadota; class Gammaproteobacteria; order Enterobacterales; family Enterobacteriaceae; genus Citrobacter; species Citrobacter tructae. The sequence goes on along the minus strand of NZ_CP038469.1, from coordinate 1,860,517 downwards.
CAGTTGGTTATCGGCCGCCTGGGCGATAGCGTCGTCCTGGGTGATCCCCACCCACGGTGCTTTCAACAGGACAAGCACTTCTTTACCTTCATCCAGTCCCAGACGTTCGCCGCTTTGTGCCGTCAGCGCGACTTTCAGTCGTGTTTCACCATCGGCCAGCAGGACATCGACATGCTGCTGAACCTGGGAGTGGTCGCGTGCGGTAATGGTGCCAAACCATTGGTTACGGGCGCTGGTTTGCAGTGAAAAACGGGAGATGGCCGCCAGCAAACTATTCAGCGGCAGTGCGTCATCGTCGCTCAGGACATCGAACGCTTTCTGTTGAATTTGTGCGAGTAAATCATAAAGTTGGATCAGGCGTTGGCCGTAGCGGGTTAATACCGCACCGCCGCCACCTTTACCGCCGGTGGCTCGTTCTACCAGCGTCTGCTCACTGAGCTGGTTCATCTCGTTAATGGCGTCCCAGGCGCTTTTATAACTGATACCCGCATCCTTCGCGCCCTGACTGATAGAGCCGGAAAGCGCAATGTGCTTAAGTAGCGAAATGCGGCGGGGATCGGCAAATAGCTTTTGCTGAAGTTTCAGGGTAAGAAGGATTTCGGCCTGCATATCAAGCTCCTGGCAAAAAGGATATTGTGACGGAAAACCGCGCGCACGCATAGCTGACCGCACAAAAGGGGAGTGCATTTCTGTGTTATGCAGTTAAAATACAGCTAAGGACTATATCTGGAGTTGATCATGTTAGAGTTATTGAAAAGTCTGGTATTCGCCGTAATCATGGTTCCTGTGGTAATGGCCATCATTCTGGGGCTGATTTACGGACTGGGTGAAGTGTTCAACATTTTCTCCGGTATCGGTCAGAAAGATCAGTCCAAACAGAATCATTGATTTCCCAAACGGATTCCCCAAACGCCCGCTCTGTCGGGCGTTTTTGTTTTCTCAAGATCCTGCTTTTCCTGCCGATAATTTCTTTATGTAACCTCTGATGGGTATCAATAACCACTGGGAAAATCTTGAATTAATCGTTATATTGCTGCGTACATAACGAAACTCAAAGGAGTTACAGATGGCACGTACATGGTTACGCTTGTTTGCAGGGGCAACACTCTCTCTTTCTGTTGCCGGACATGCATTGGCGGATGAAGGCAAAATCACAGTCTTTGCCGCGGCTTCGCTGACTAACGCGATGCAGGACATTGCTGCACAGTATAAAAAAGAGAAGAACGTGGATGTTGTCTCCTCTTTTGCTTCTTCTTCTACGCTGGCGCGCCAGATTGAAGCGGGCGCACCCGCCGATCTGTTTATTTCTGCCGATCAGAAATGGATGGATTATGCGGTAGACAAAAAATCTATCGATACCGCATCGCGTAAAACACTGCTCGGTAACAGCTTGGTAGTTGTGGCACCGAAAGCGAGCGAGCAGAAAGAGTTTGCCATCGACAGTAAAACCAACTGGACCAGTCTGTTGAACGGCGGGCGTCTGGCTGTCGGCGACCCGGAACATGTTCCGGCGGGCATTTATGCCAAAGAAGCGCTGCAAAAATTGGGTGCATGGGATACCCTGGCGCCGAAACTGGCTCCTGCTGAAGACGTACGCGGTGCTCTGGCGTTGGTAGAACGCAATGAGGCGCCGCTGGGGATCGTCTATGGTTCCGATGCTGTAGCCAGCAAAGGTGTTAAAGTTGTCGCGACTTTCCCGGAAGATTCACACAAAAAAGTGGAATACCCTATCGCGATTGTTGATGGGCACAAAAACGCAACGGTCAGCGCGTTCTATGATTACCTGAAAGGACCGCAGGCTGCTGAAATCTTTAAACGTTATGGATTTACGACCAAGTAATGATACTCAGCGATCCTGAATGGCAGGCCGTTATACTGAGCCTGAAAGTTTCTTCCCTGGCCGTGCTGTTTAGCCTGCCGTTTGGGATCTTCTTTGCCTGGCTGCTTGTGCGTTGCAAGTTTCCGGGTAAAGCACTGCTCGACAGCGTGCTGCATTTACCGCTGGTTCTGCCACCGGTAGTGGTCGGCTATTTGTTGTTAGTTGCCATGGGGCGGCGCGGATTTATCGGCGAGCGTTTGTACGACTGGTTTGGTATTACGTTTGCTTTTAGCTGGCGCGGCGCGGTTCTGGCTGCGGCGGTGATGTCCTTCCCGCTCATGGTGCGGGCCATCCGTCTGGCGCTCGAAGGGGTGGACGTCAAGCTGGAGCAGGCTGCCCGCACGCTGGGGGCCGGCCGTTGGCGCGTATTCCTGACTATTACTTTACCGCTGATGCTGCCGGGAATTATCGTCGGCACGGTACTGGCGTTCGCCCGCTCGCTTGGCGAGTTCGGCGCGACGATTACCTTCGTTTCCAATATTCCTGGCGAAACTCGCACCATTCCTTCAGCGATGTACACCCTGATCCAGACCCCGGGCGGCGAAAGCGCGGCGGCAAGGCTATGCATTATTTCTATAGTGCTGGCGTTAATTTCTCTGCTGATTTCTGAGTGGCTGGCGCGCATCAGTCGCGAACGGACGGGGCGATAATCATGCTGGAGCTTAATTTCACCCAGACGTTAGGCACGCACTGTCTGACGCTCAACGAAACGCTACCCTCCAATGGGATCACCGCGATTTTTGGCGTATCCGGTGCGGGTAAAACCTCGCTGATTAACGCCATCAGCGGCCTGACCCGGCCGCAGTCAGGACGCATTGTGCTCAACGGTCGGGTGCTGAACGACGTAGAAAACGGCATCTGCTTAACCCCAGAAAAACGCCGGGTGGGCTACGTTTTTCAGGATGCTCGTCTGTTCCCGCATTACAAAGTGCGTGGCAATCTGCGCTATGGCATGGCGAAAAGCATGGCTGGGCAGTTTGATAAGCTGGTGGCGCTGTTGGGCATTGAACCGCTGCTCGACCGCCTGCCCGGTAGCCTTTCCGGTGGCGAAAAACAGCGCGTGGCGATTGGGCGGGCGCTGCTTACCGCGCCGGAGCTGTTGCTACTCGATGAGCCGTTGGCGTCGCTGGATATTCCGCGCAAGCGTGAACTGTTGCCGTATCTGCAACGCCTGGCGCGCGAAATCAACATTCCGATGCTCTACGTCAGCCACTCGCTGGATGAGATTTTGCATCTGGCCGACAAAGTGATGGTGCTGGAAAACGGGCAGGTAAAAGCGTTTGGTTCGCTGGAGGATGTCTGGGGCAGCAGCGTGATGCATCCCTGGCTGCCGAAGGAACAGCAAAGCAGCATTCTGAAAGTCAGCGTGCTGGAACATCATCCGCACTATGCAATGACCGCACTGGCGCTCGGCGATCAGCATTTGTGGGTCAATAAACTGGAACAACCGCTGCAAACCGCGCTGCGTATTCGTATTCAGGCATCTGATGTTTCGTTGGTATTGCAACCGCCGCAGCAGACCAGTATTCGCAACGTGTTGCGGGCAAAGGTTGCGCAGTGCTATGACGACAATGGACAGGTGGAAGTGCAGCTTGAAGTCGGCGGGAAAACGCTGTGGGCGAGGATCAGCCCGTGGGCCAGGGATGAACTGGGCATCAAACCTGGCCTGTGGCTGTACGCACAAATTAAGAGCGTGTCGATTACTGCCTGATTACAGCAGGTGAGAGTAGATAAATTTCGCGATGCTGTCAGTGGTGTTGTCACCAATCACGATATTGGCGCGGGCTTTGACCGCGTCGTCCGCGTTTCCCATCGCCACGCCAGTGCCTGCGGCTTCCAGCATGCTGATATCATTAAAGTTGTCGCCAAAGGCGATGACATTCTCCATTGACCCGCCTTGCGCTTCAATCCACTGGGTCAGGCGACGCCCTTTGCTGTTGCCTTTGCGGGCCACGTCGACCTGATCGTGCCAGGACCACTCGCACTCCAGCCCCAGTTGCTGCTCAACATGCTTACCAAACTGCTGCAGTTTCGGGATGTCTTCGTCGGTTAGGGCAAATTTCCACACGGCGTCAACATCATGTGCAGCTTGTGCCAGCGACGGTACCTGAGTAAAGGTCGGGCGCTGTTCCGGCGGCAGGGTTTGCGCCCAGTTAGCAGTGCGCACCACATGCCCGGTCGGGCGCTCATACAGCATCGCGTCATCCACATACATAAGACCGTGGATCTGATGTGCCTCCAGCATGTCGATCAGCTGCAACGCCTGGTCAACCGGAAGGGGATCGGATTCCAGTACCTTTTTTGCCTGATAATCATACAAGTAGGTGCCATTGCAGCAAATTGCAGGTGTATCCAGCGCCAGTGCCTGATAAAAAGGATGAATAGCAACGTGATGACGACCCGTGACAATGATAAGTTGGTAGCCGGCTTCTCTGGCGCGAGAGAGCGCTTCGAGAGAGGAGGGCAGCAAGGTTTTTTTCGGGGTCAACAACGTACCGTCTAAATCCAGGGCAATCACGCGAGTGGTCATCAGTTATTCCAGATTAAGGTTGAGAATTGTGTCTTTTGGCATGGTACACCGAGTCGGCAGTCGGACAAAATTCTGAGCCTTAATTCAGCATTCACCGTTAAAAGCGTCTACCTTAGGCATCTGTCAGGCAATTACAGTCACTTGCCAAAAAGCAAAGGAGTATTCATGAAGCAAACCGTTTATACCGCCAGCCCTGAGAGTCAGCAGATCCACGTCTGGAGCCTGAATCACGACGGTTCACTGACGCTGACGCAGGTGGTTGATGTACCGGGTCAGGTGCAGCCGATGGTCGTCAGCCCGGATAAGCGCTATCTCTATGTTGGCGTGCGCCCGGAGTTTCGCGTGCTGGCCTACCGCATTGCGCCGGATGACGGTGCGCTGACCTTTGCGGCGGAGTCTGCGCTACCGGGGAGCCCGACGCATATTTCGACCGATCATCAGGGTCGTTTTGTATTTGTCGGGTCGTACAACGCAGGTAGCGTGAGCGTTACGCGTCTGGAGGATGGCCTGCCGGTTGAGTTGGTGGACGTGGTGGAAGGTCTGGACGGATGCCACTCGGCTAATATCTCCCCGGATAACCGTACTTTGTGGGTTCCGGCGTTGAAACAGGATCGTATCTGCCTGTTTGACGTCAGCGACGATGGCCATCTGGTCGCGCAGGATCCAGCGGAGGTGACTACCGTTGAAGGCGCGGGGCCGCGTCATATGGCATTCCATCCGAATAAGCAATATGCCTACTGCGTGAATGAGCTGAACAGTTCTGTCGATGTCTGGGAACTGAAAGATCCATACGGCAAAATTGAGTGCGTACAGACGCTGGATATGATGCCTGCTGATTTCTCCGACACCCGCTGGGCGGCGGATATCCACATCACGCCTGATGGTCGTCACCTGTATGCTTGTGACCGAACCGCCAGCCTGATTACGGTGTTCAGCGTGTCTGAAGACGGCAGCGTGCTGACGAAAGAGGGCTTCCAGCCTACCGAAACTCAACCGCGTGGCTTTAATATCGATCATAGCGGTAAGTACCTGATTACCGCCGGGCAAAAATCGCACCATATTGCGGTGTATGAGATTGCGGGCGAGCAGGGACTGTTAACGGAGAAAGGTCGTTACGCGGTAGGACAAGGCCCGATGTGGGTAGTGGTTAACGCGTACTAAAGATCGGTACTCATCAGGTCTACGATGGCGGCGTAACTCGTAGACCTGATAAGACATTAGCTGGCATCGGGCAATACGCATTTCTGGTGTTCAGAAATAGGTCTCCACAGATTGTCCGTATCGTCGGCCCATAAATTCAACAACAGAGCGAAAAAACGCTCAGCGGGTGGTGAGAGAACAGCATCCTTGCGCCGAATAATTCCCAATGTACGTCTGATAACTGGCTCAACCAGCGGAATCCCTGTGATTGTGGGGTGCGATGTTTGTGGCATCGCCAGGCCTGGTAGTGCCGAAACGCCCAGACCTGCCTCAACCAGACCCAGTGAGGTCGAGAGATGGCGTACTTCATAGAACCAGTCCAGTTTCCACGGTTTATCCGCCAGATTTTGTTCGATGAGCAGGCGATTGCCGCTTGATGAGCGAACACCGATCAATTTGTAATTCACCAATTCCTGCCACTCAACCAGTTGCTTATTGGCGAGCGGGTGATCGCGCCGACATGCCAGAACAAACGGTTCATTGACCAGTGGTGTGAAGTCGATAGCCGAATTTGTGATGCCGCTCATATTTATGCCTAAATCAGCCTCGTTGCAAAGTACGGACTCCATACAATTACTCGTCCCTTGCTCAAGAATTTTTACTTTAATGTTGGGATATAGATCATTAAATTTTCCGATCGCCAGCGGTAAAAAATAAAAAACGGCTGTTGGAATGCAGGACAGCGTCACTATTCCATGATGATAAGCATTCATTCCACGAACATTAAATAGAGTTTCATCAAGTTTTCTAATTAACTCTATGGCTTCAGGTAATAACACTCTCCCCGCTTTTGTTAATGTAACTTTACGGGTTGTTCTTTCAAAGAGTTGAGTATGTAAATACTCTTCAATTTTTTTAATTCTGCGTGTTAAAGCAGGTTGTGTGATGTTAAGTAATTTGGCGGCATTGTTAAAAGAACTGGACTCGGCCAACGTAACAAATGCCTTCATGCTCGATAATTCATGTTTCATTCTGACTCCGGGCTCAATTGGGGAAGATCCTGTCTTGGATAAAAGTGTCCAGTGTATCTGCAATTCTTAATTTTTAATTAATAAAAAAAAGTCACTAATCGCGGCAACAAAGTCATTAGCCACAGTATTTTTCACATGTAACCATGTCCTTAGTATGAATAATATATTTGAGGGCGTTGTCATGAAAAAAATACCTTGCGTTATGATGCGTGGAGGGACCTCCAGAGGCGCATTTTTATTAGCAGAAGATTTACCCGAAGAGAACGTGCTGCGTGATGATGTATTGATTAGAATTATGGGTTCCGGCAATGCGCTGGAAATCGATGGCATTGGAGGGGGGAACCCGCTAACCAGTAAAGTGGCGATTATTTGTCGTTCAAATGATTCTCGAGCCGATGTCGATTATTTATTTGCTCAGGTTTTGGTTCATGAACAGCGTGTTGATACCACGCCAAACTGTGGCAATATGCTTTCCGCCGTTGGAGCATTCGCTATTGAACAAGGGCTGATTGCCGCTACAACGCCAACGACGCGCGTACGCATCCGTAATGTGAACACCAATACCTATATTGAAGCCGATGTACAGACGCCACAAGGTATTGTTGAGTATGACGGTGCGGTAAAGATAGACGGCGTACCGGGAACATCCGCTCCTGTTGCATTAACGTTCCTGAATGCTGCGGGATCAAAAACAGGACGTATTTTCCCAACGGGAAATCATCGTGATTGTTTTGATTCTGTTCCAGTGACCTGCATGGATATGGCGACACCGGTGGTGATTATTCCTGCTGAATATCTGGGAAAAACCGGTTATGAATTACCTGAAGACCTGGATGCTGATACAAAATTATTAGCACGTATAGAATCTATTCGGCTCCAGGCGGGACTCGCCATGGGGTTGGGGGATGTCACCAATATGGTCATTCCTAAACCTATTCTAATTTCATCTCCTCAATATAGCGGTGCAGTTAATGTGCGCTATTTTATGCCTCATTCTTGTCATAAAGCACTGGCGATCACCGGAGCCATTGCTATTGCCAGCAGTTGTGTGATTGCAGGGACGGTGACTCAGCAAGTGGTATCGTCAGAAGAGTATGGAAATATCAAAATTGAACACCCCGGTGGTTCTCTCGATGTTCATTTGAGCAATGAGGGCGATGATATTTCTGCTATTCGTGCTTCTGTTATTCGTACCGCCCGGAAAATATTTTCTGGTGAGGTTTATCTTCCCGCACAACATTAATTAAACGGTTGTGCATCGCGAATGCTGGATTTATTTCGCGATATTGCCTGTACTCATAAATCAGGAATACCACATGAATGTGAAATCATTATGGAAGCTAATCGTTATCTTGGCGATCCCCTGTATTATTGGCATTATTCCCGCGCCAGCAGGATTAACTGAGCTGGCTTGGGTTCTTTTTGGTATTTATCTTACCGCCATTGTCGGGTTGGTCATCAAACCGTTTCCTGAACCGGTGGTGCTGTTGCTTGCTGTAGCGGCATCAATGGTGGTGGTGGGCAATTTAGGTCATGGCGTACTTAAAACCAGCAGCGTACTCAGCGGCTATGCTTCAGGGACGACGTGGCTGGTTTTCTCTGCATTTACGCTAAGCGCCGCGTTTGTGACCACGGGGCTGGGTAAGCGTATTGCTTATATTCTGATCGGTAAAATCGGTAATACCACGCTGGGACTGGGCTACGTCACGGTTTTTCTGGACTTGGTTTTGGCTCCTGCAACGCCTTCTAACACCGCGCGAGCGGGAGGCATTGTGCTGCCAATCATCAATAGCGTGGCGGTGGCATTGGGTTCTGAGCCAGACAGAAGCCCACGCCGTGTTGGCCACTACCTGATGATGACGGTTTATATGGTCACCAAAACCACCAGCTATATGTTTTTTACCGCCATGGCAGGGAACATTCTGGCATTGAAAATGATTAACGATATCTGCCACCTGCAGTTAAGTTGGGGCGGATGGGCGCTGGCGGCGAGTTTACCTGGCATTGTGGTGTTGCTCCTGACCCCGTTAGTTATCTATTTTATGTACCCGCCTGAAATTACGAAGGTTGATAACAAAACCATTTCTAAAGCCGGACTTCAGGATCTGGGGCCGATGAAGGGGCGCGAGAAAATGCTGCTGGGTATTTTTGTTCTCGCGCTATTAGGATGGATTTTCAGTAAAAGCCTCGGCGTTGATGAATCAACGGTGGCAATTGTGGTGATGGGGGCGATGCTCCTGCTGGGCGTAGTAACCTGGGATGATGTGGTAAAAAATAAAGGTGGCTGGAATACCTTAATTTGGTATGGCGGTATTATCGGTTTGAGTTCTTTATTATCGAAAGTGAAGTTTTTTGATTGGTTAGCCGAACTTTTCAAAAATAACCTCTCTTTTGACAACCATGGCAACGTGGCTTTCTTTGCTATTCTATTCCTGAGTATTATTGTCCGCTATTTCTTTGCTTCCGGTAGCGCTTATATTGTGGCGATGATGCCAGTCTTTGCCATGTTAGCGAATGTCTCCGGTGCACCACTGATGTTAACCGCTCTGGCATTACTCTTCTCCAACTCGTATGGCGGAATGGTGACGCATTATGGTGGTGCGGCGGGTCCGGTTATTTTTGGTGTGGGTTATAACGACATTAAATCATGGTGGCTGGTTGGCGGAATGCTCACATTCTTAACATTTATCGTGCATATCACGCTGGGTGTCTGGTGGTGGAGTATGTTGATTGACTGGAATATGTTGTAAACCATAAGCCAATTTTATAATTATTAATTGACTGTGCAGTTATGTAAGCACAGGACTACGGAGTACCAAATGATTAAGTTGTATGAAAAAGGAGTTTATCTCTCCGGTAATAATGAAATTATAGCTGAGGAGTCTTTACCTGCACATATTTGCAAAGAGGAAGCGAAAAAAGGAACCATCGCTTGGTCGATTCTCTCCGCTCACAATACGTCGGGAGATATGAATAAGCTTAAAATTAAGTTTGATTCATTAGCTTCACACGATATTACCTTTGTCGGCATTATTCAGACAGCTAAAGCCTCAGGTATGGAGCGTTTCCCATTACCTTATGTTTTAACGAACTGCCATAACTCATTATGTGCGGTAGGCGGAACCATTAACAGCGATGATCATATGTTTGGCCTGTCTGCTGCTCAGCGTTATGGCGGTATCTTTGTGCCGCCACATATTGCTGTCATCCATCAATATATGCGTGAAATGATGGCGGGTGGCGGCAAAATGATCCTCGGTTCAGACAGCCATACTCGCTATGGCGCACTGGGAACTATGGCAGTAGGTGAAGGCGGTGGTGAACTGGTCAAGCAGTTGTTAAACGATACCTGGGATATCGATTACCCTGGCGTTGTGGCGGTATATATGACCGGTAAACCGGCACCCGGCGTGGGGCCACAGGATGTCGCGTTAGCCATTATTGGCGCAGTTTTTAAAAATGGTTATGTCAAAAATAAAGTGATGGAGTTTGTCGGTCCTGGTATTGAGCATCTCTCCATTGATTTTCGCAACAGTGTTGATGTAATGACGACGGAAACCACCTGCCTGAGCTCCATCTGGCATACGGATGATGAAACTCGCCGTTGGTTGGCAATACACGGTCGTGAACAAGACTATCTCCCGCTAAACCCGCAGCCGGTAGCCTGGTACGATGGTTGTATATATGTTGATCTGAGCACGATCAAACCAATGATCGCACTGCCTTTCCATCCCAGCAATGTCTATGAAATTGATACTCTCAATGAGAATCTCACGGATATTCTCCGGGAAGTCGAAATTGAATCTGCGCGTATCGCCCAAGGGAAAGCCAGTCTCTCGTTGTTGGATAAAGTGGAGAATGGCCGTTTAAAAGTACAGCAGGGGATCATTGCCGGTTGCTCGGGTGGTAACTATGAGAACGTGATTGCCGCCGCCAATGCGCTACGTGGTCAATCCTGTGGTAACGACACATTTTCACTGGCCGTCTATCCCTCATCACAGCCGGTGTTTATGGACTTAGCGAAGAAAGGCGTAGTGGCAGATCTGATTGGCGCTGGTGCCATTATCAGAACCGCGTTCTGCGGTCCTTGCTTCGGCGCGGGCGATACACCGATCAATAACGGACTTAGCATCCGTCATACCACGCGTAATTTCCCTAACCGTGAAGGTTCGAAGCCGGGTAACGGGCAAATGTCAGCCGTGGCGCTGATGGATGCGCGTTCAATAGCTGCGACGGCGGCAAATGGCGGATTCCTGACCCCGGCGAGCGATCTGGATTGTTGGGATGAGATGCCTGCCTATACGTTTGACCCTGCACCATATAAAAGTCGCGTGTACCAGGGCTTTGTGAAAGGCGCCACACAGCAGTCGTTAATTTATGGTCCCAATATTAAAGACTGGCCGGAGCTTGGCGCACTGACGGACAATATTCTGTTGAAAGTGGCGTCAAAAATTCTCGATGAGGTGACAACGACTGACGAGTTGATCCCATCCGGGGAAACCTCTTCCTATCGCTCAAATCCTTTAGGATTGGCAGAGTTTACGCTTTCACGCCGGGATCCCGGGTATGTGGGAAGAAGTAAAGCCACGGCTGAACTGGAAAAACAGCGACGGGTTGGCGAGGTAAACAACGCACTGGCACCGATCTTCGACCGTATTCGCCTGATGGCCGGTCAGGAAAATGTTGATCCGTTGGACACGGGGATTGGCAGCATGATTTATGCCGTCAAACCTGGCGATGGTTCAGCGCGTGAGCAGGCGGCAAGCTGTCAGCGTGTGATTGGTGGGTTGGCAAATATCGCCGAGGAATATGCCACCAAGCGCTACCGTTCCAATGTCATTAACTGGGGGATGTTACCGCTGCAAATGGCCGGTAAGCCGTCTTTCGAGGTGGGGGATTATCTCTATATTCCCGGTATTCGCCGCGCGCTGGATGCATGCAGTCGCGAGATAACCGCGTACGTCCTTCATGATAATGGCAGCGCCAGTGAGATTAGCCTGTATATGGAAAGTCTGACCGCAGAAGAGCGTGAAATTATTAAAGCAGGAAGTTTGATTAATTTTAATAAAGCGCGTTTGGTGTAAGGCAAAAAAAAGGTCGCTACGCCTGTTACAGGCAGCGACCTTATTATAGATCGGTGGAACTTACTGCTTCGGCTCGGCAACCACTTTGCTACCGATACCGCGGTTGTTGTATTCCCACATGCGGTTGAAGTTAGTGTCGTTCAGGTTACGCTGGATTTCGCCTTTGTCATCTTCCGCACCGGTGTTGCCGGTAAACGGATGTTTGGCGATCACGCTGTCACCCCATGGTTTGGCCATGTTGAAGCCTTCGTTGATTACGCTATCGCGAATAACCACCTGACCGTTGGTGTTAGCATCGACATCCAGTGAGCGGCCCAACTGCGCCACGCCATCTCCTGCAGCCGTAAAACGGCTGTTAACGGCCAGGAAACCGTAGTAGATGTTTGACAGGGTAGCCGGTGCGAACACGTAGGCTTCCTGCTGTGTGCGAGAATTGACGACGCGGAAATCGGTGTTCTCGAACACCACTGCGCCGCGACCGGAAACAATATCCACATCGCCTTCAATGTAGCTGTTAGTCACCAGCGTACGCGGTTGACGATCGTTCTCCAGACGGTTTTGTACGCCGCTGTTGGTCACGAAGAAGGTATTCTGACGACCCAGAATATTGACGTTGTTGATCTGCACTTTATCGCCATCGGTACGCAGCGCAACGGCCGGGTGATTACCCGCATCCACGCTGTCACCGAGGTTGTTTTCGATGGTCAGATTCTGCAACTGCAGGCCGTTGTTTTGCGACCAGACGACCGCAGAACACAGCACACCAATGTTGGTACCGCGTTTGTTCTGGCAATTATCAAACATGTACCACGCAGGTTTGCCCGGCATGTATTTACCGCCAGGGTTTACCGTGCGACGCCAGTCAGCGGTGCTCATTTCACCGTCAATGGCTTGGCCAATCTTCACATCAAGCGGTTTTTCGCCCATTCCGTACAGCGTCAGGCTTCCTGTTGCTGCCGGGATATAGACCGTGCCCTGATATTCACCCGGCATGATCGCAATATATTGACGTTTGTTGGTGCGTTTAATGATTGCCGCATCCACTGCCGCCTGAATGCTGGTGTGGGTAACGCCCTGAGTTCCTGCCGGGCCGACAACAAAGTCAGGCTGTGCGGGCAGAGAAATAGAAGAAGGGCTCCACGGCGCGGTGTTTGGCGTCAGTGCTGAAAAATAGTGCGCAGCGACGAAATTTTTCGCTTCATTGGCCGACAGAATCGGGCGCGAGGAGGTACCTGGCGCTGTCTGATCGGAAGGAATTTGATCGGGCGGTGTAGAGCTACAGGCTGTCAGCGTCACGCCAAAAGCCATTGCCAGCGCCAGACGGGAAACTGATGAAATGTTCACAGGTTGCTCCGGGCTTTGAAAGTTATCCATTGAAGCCTGCTTTTTTATACTAAGTTGAGCGAAACGGAAAGGCGAAAAGGTAAAAAGTTGTTTTTTATAGCAGCAATGGCGGATGTGGAGCGTCCTGACGTCACAATTAAATAACAATTATTGCCCTTCAGGTTGACAACATCCGTAGGATCTCAATAAATGTCTATACAACCTATGACAAGTGGTGAGTGGAATGCAGCAATTTTTCCCTGATGATGCCATATGGCGTAATGTCCGCCTGGCGACCATGGATCCAGAACGTAATACCCCGTATGGGCTGGTGGACGATCATGCGCTGATTATTCGTCAGGGCAAAATTCGGGCTATCGTGCCGGAATCCTCATTATACCGTACGCATGACAATACCTTTGATATGCAGGGTCGACTGGTTACGCCAGGTTTGATTGACTGCCATACGCATCTGGTATTTGGCGGTAATCGCGCAGGCGAGTGGGAGCAGCGGCTCAATGGAGTGTCTTACCAGCAAATCAGTGCTCAGGGCGGCGGTATTAATGCTACCGTATCGGCGACCCGCAGCGCCACTGACGAACAACTCTTTGCTGTGGCGCATGCGCGGATGGCGCGGCTGATAAAAGAAGGCGTCACGCTGCTGGAAGTGAAATCGGGTTATGGCCTGGATTTGGCGACAGAAGAGAAGATCTTACGTGTGGTCTCTGCGCTGGCGGCGGAAAATACCCTTGAAATCAGTCCGACGCTGCTGGCCGCGCATGCCACGCCAGCGGAATACCGTGACGATCCCGACGGCTACATTACGCTGGTGTGCGAGACCATTTTGCCACAACTGTGGGAACAGGGCCTGTTTGAGACCGTCGATCTGTTTTGTGAAAGCGTCGGATTTAACCTTGCGCAGAGCGAACGGGTATTTAAGGCTGCTCAGGCGTTGGGCATTCCGGTTAAGGGGCACGTTGAACAGCTGTCGTTGCTCGGTGGCGCGCAGTTGGTAAGCCGCTATCACGGATTATCGGCCGATCATATTGAATACCTCGATGAGGCGGGCGTGGCGGCAATGAGTCACAGCGGTACGGTCGGTGTTCTGCTGCCCGGCGCATTTTACTTTCTCAAAGAGAAACAGCATCCGCCGGTGGAGCTTTTACGTCACTATAACGTACCGATGGCGGTGGCGACGGATTTCAACCCCGGCACCAGTCCGTTTATCAGCCTGCACTGGGCGATGAACATGGCCTGCGTCCAGTTTGGTTTAACGCCGGAAGAAGCGTGGGCGGGCGTCACGCGTCATGCGGCGCGCGCGCTTGGGCGTCAGGCAACTCATGGTCAGCTAAAGGCGGGGTTCGTGGCGGACTTTGTGGTGTGGGATGCACATCTTCCGGTTGAAATTTTGTATGAACCTGGCCGCAATCCGCTGTATCAACGTGTATTCCGAGGACAACCATCATGAGTCACTGGCATCCCGCTTCCCCCGCGCTCTGGCAAGGTCGCGATGACCGCGCTGAATCGCCAACTGCGCTGCGCCTGTTTCAGACCATCACGCTCAGTGCTGCGTTTAGCCCTGAAAACTATCGCGAGCAGATAGCGCTACTGGGATTCGCCTGCGATGAAGGCGTGAAGCGTAATCAGGGACGCACGGGGGCGGCTGGCGCGCCCGATGCGTTGCGCAAAGCGCTGGCGAATTTAGCCAGTCATCACGGTCATGATCGGCTGGTGGATTTGGGCAATATTGTGGCGCAGGCTACCGATCTTGAAGGGGCGCAGCAGGCGTTACGTCATGCGGTACAACGCTGCCAGCAGGCTGAGATGCGCACCTTCGTGCTGGGCGGCGGGCATGAAACCGCTTTCGCCCACGGCGCGGGCGTGCTGGATGCATTTCCGCGCTCAACCGTAGGTATCGTCAACCTCGATGCCCATCTGGATTTACGCCATGCTGACCAGGCGACCTCCGGTACGCCTTTTCGCCAGTTGGCGCAGCTCTGTGATGCGCAGCAGCGTGAATTCCATTACGCCTGCTTTGGCGTTAACCGGGCGGCCAATACCCAGGCTTTGTGGGATGAAGCGCAGCAACGCGGTGTTACCGTGGTGGAGGATCTGCACTGTCATAACGCGCAGGCGCAGATGGCGCAGTTCGTCTCAAACGTCGACGTTATCTATCTGACAATCGACCTCGACGTTCTGCCGGTCTGGGAAATGCCAGCGGTGTCCGCACCTGCCGCGCTGGGTGTACCGCTGTCTACATTGCTCAGGTTGATTGAGCCTCTTTGTCGCAGCGGTAAATTACAAGCGGTGGACATGGTTGAATTTAATCCCCGTTTTGACGATGATGGCAACGCGGCGCGCGTTGCGGCGCGGCTTGGCTGGCAAATCGCGCACTGGTGGCACTGACGTGCCTGATAACGTTACGCCGCTATTTGGCAACTCTCATTCTCAGCTTAAGGAAGGCTAACACATGCTCCGATCCCACTCCCGTTCTGCTCCGGCCCCTTTTTACGAAAAGGTAAAACAGGAGATCAGTGAAAAGATTGTCAGCGGCGTCTGGCAACCTCACGATCGTATCCCGTCGGAAGCGGAACTGGTGGCGCAGTATGGTTTTAGTCGCATGACCATCAATCGGGCACTACGTGAACTCACCGACGAGGGGCTGCTGGTCCGTTTGCAGGGGGTGGGGACGTTTGTCGCCGAGCCCAAAGGCCAGTCCGCGCTGTTTGAAATTCGCAGCATCGCGGATGAAATCATCGCCCGTCAGCATCAGCATAGGTGCGACGTCCTGAAACTGGAAAGAACGCGCGCGAACGCGCAGCAGGCTTTGGTGTTGAACGTCAAAGAAGGCACCTTTATTTATCACTCGATCATGGTGCACTTTGAAAACGGCCTGCCGGTACAGATTGAAGATCGCTGCGTCAATGCGGAGATTGTGCCGGAATATCTGATACAGGATTACAGTCAGACCACGCCGCATGCCTATCTGTCGCTGATTGCCCCCTTGACTGAAGGTGAACATATCGTTGAGGCCGTTCGCGCCAGTGCGGAAGAGTGCGCTCTACTGAGCATTAAAGAACACGATCCCTGCCTGTTGATCCGCCGCAAGACCTGGTCTGCGTCATCCATTGTCTCTCATGCCCGTTTGCTCTTCCCGGGTTCCCGCTATCGTCTACAGGGGCGTTTCATGTCCTGATGCAGGAGATGAAAACCGTGATTGCTGACGCAATATAATAAAAATGTATCTTAATTGTTAAACACAACCTTGCGATAGCTTGTATAGACAAGTATATGTTACTTATCTGTCCTAACGTTCGCGAGGAGTGCTCTACCATGTCTCACAGCAAGTATCGTCAGCAGGATATTCGTGCCCCACGAGGCACCACCTTAACTGCCAAAAGCTGGCTGACCGAAGCGCCGCTGCGCATGTTAATGAACAATCTTGATCCTGATGTGGCGGAAAATCCCCATGAGCTGGTGGTATACGGCGGGATCGGTCGCGCCGCGCGTGACTGGGAATGCTATGACGCCATCGTTAAGGCGCTGACCAAACTTGAGGCCGATGAAACGCTGCTGGTCCAGTCGGGTAAACCGGTCGGCGTGTTTAAAACTCATGAAAATGCGCCGCGTGTACTGATTGCCAACTCTAACCTGGTCCCGCACTGGGCAACCTGGGAACACTTCAACGAGTTGGACGCCAAAGGGCTGGCAATGTACGGCCAGATGACCGCCGGGAGCTGGATTTATATCGGCAGCCAGGGCATCGTGCAGGGGACTTATGAAACCTTCGTCGAAGCCGGGCGTCAGCATTATCAGGGCAGCCTGAGCGGACGCTGGGTACTGACTGCCGGTCTTGGCGGCATGGGGGGCGCGCAGCCGCTAGCCGCGACGCTGGCGGGGGCCTGTTCGCTGAACATTGAATGTCAGCAAAGCCGTATCGATTTCCGTCTGCGTACCCGCTATGTGGATGAGCAGGCAGCCACACTTGATGACGCGTTGGCGCGCATCGACAAATATACCCGTGAGGGTAAAGCCGTTTCTATTGCGCTGTGTGCGAACGCCGCCGACATTGTGCCGGAATTGGTGAAGCGTGGCGTGCGCCCGGATATGGTCACCGACCAGACCAGCGCCCACGATCCGCTGCACGGTTATCTGCCGTCCGGCTGGAGCTGGGACGAGTATCAGGCGAAAGCGGTGTCCGATCCACAGGGCACGGTGCAGGCGGCGAAACGCTCCATGGCCGTGCACGTTGAGGCGATGCTGGCGTTCAGTAAAATGGGCGTACCGACGTTTGATTACGGCAATAATATCCGCCAGATGGCCAAAGAGATGGGCGTGGAAAACGCCTTTGATTTCCCAGGCTTCGTACCTGCTTATATTCGACCGCTTTTCTGTCGCGGCATTGGCCCGTTCCGTTGGGTAGCGCTTTCCGGCGATCCGCAGGATATTTATAAGACCGATGCCAAAGTGAAAGAGATCGTGGCCGACGATAAGCATCTGCATCACTGGCTGGATATGGCGCGTGAGCGGATTAACTTCCAAGGCTTACCGGCGCGTATCTGCTGGGTCGGTCTGGAATGGCGGCAAAAACTGGGGCTGGCGTTCAACGAAATGGTCCGCAGCGGTGAAGTGTCTGCGCCGATTGTCATTGGCCGTGACCATCTGGACTCCGGCTCCGTTGCCAGCCCGAACCGCGAAACTGAAGCCATGCGCGACGGTTCTGACGCGGTATCCGACTGGCCACTGTTGAACGCGCTGCTCAATACCGCCAGCGGTGCGACTTGGGTGTCACTGCACCACGGTGGCGGGGTAGGAATGGGCTTCTCCCAGCATGCGGGGATGGTGATTGTGTGTGATGGCACCGATGAAGCCGCTGCGCGTATCGCCCGGGTATTACATAACGATCCGGCGACGGGCGTCATGCGCCACGCGGATGCCGGATATGACATTGCGGTGGAGTGCGCCGTCGAACAAGGGCTGAATTTGCCGATGGTTGCGCCGACGCAGGGGAAACGTTGATATGAACACCATGACATTAACGCCGGGCCATCTGAGCTTCGCCCAATTACGCGACATCTGGCAGCAGCCGGTCAAACTGAGTCTGGATGCCAGCGCGATTGACGCCATCAACGCAAGCGTCGCCTGCGTCAATAACATTGTCGCTGAAGGGCGCACTGCGTATGGCATTAATACGGGGTTTGGCCTGCTGGCCCAGACTCGTATCGCCACGGAAGATTTGCAGAATTTACAGCGTTCGCTGGTGCTTTCTCATGCGGCAGGCGTTGGCGAGGCGCTGGATGACGCGATGGTGCGCCTGATTATGGTGCTGAAAATCAACAGCCTGGCGCGCGGTTTTTCCGGTATTCGTTTGAGCGTGATCGAAGCGCTGATTGCGCTGGTGAATGCCGAGGTGTATCCGCTGATCCCGGCGAAAGGATCTGTCGGCGCATCGGGCGATCTGGCCCCGCTGGCGCATATGTCCCTGACGTTGCTGGGGGAAGGGAAGGCGCGCTGGCAGGGGGAATGGCTCCCGGCGACCGAAGCGCTGAAAAAGGCCGGACTGGAGCCGATTACGCTGGAGGCGAAAGAGGGGCTGGCGTTGCTGAACGGGACTCAGGCGTCCACCGCTTTTGCGCTGCGCGGGTTAATCGAAGCCCAGGAGCTGTTTGCGTCTGCGACGGTGTGCGGGGCGCTCACCACTGAAGCTGTGCTGGGCTCTCGTCGTCCGTTTGACGCCCGCATTCACGCTGCGCGAGGACAACGTGGGCAGATTGACGCCGCAACGCTGTACCGCCACGTGTTGACCGACTCCAGCGCGCTTTCGCAATCTCACCACAACTGTGAAAAAGTGCAGGATCCGTATTCTCTGCGCTGTCAGCCACAGGTGATGGGCGCGTGTCTGACGCAAATACGCCAGGTGATGGACGTGCTGTTGGTCGAAGCCAACGCCGTGTCGGATAACCCGCTGGTGTTTGCCGAAGAGGGCGATGTGATTTCCGGCGGCAACTTCCACGCGGAACCGGTAGCGATGGCGGCGGATAATCTGGCGCTGGCGATTGCGGAAATGGGGGCGCTGTCAGAGCGGCGTATCGCGCTGATGATGGATAAACACATGTCGCAGTTACCGCCTTTCCTGGTCAAAAATGGCGGCGTTAATTCCGGCTTTATGATTGCCCAGGTAACCGCTGCCGCGCTGGCGAGCGAAAATAAAGCGCTGGCACACCCGCACAGCGTAGACAGTCTGCCAACGTCCGCCAACCAGGAAGATCATGTGTCTATGGCACCGGCGGCGGGTCGCAGATTGTGGGAGATGGCGGCGAATACACGCGGCGTGATTGCTGTAGAGTGGCTGGCGGCCTGTCAGGGGATCGATTTGCGCGAAGGACTGACCTCGAGCCCGCTGCTGGAGCAGGCGCGTCAGGCCTTGCGTGAACAGGTTTCGTACTATACCCAGGACCGCTTTTTTGCCCCGGATATCGAGTGTGCGACCGAACTGTTAGCGCAGGGAACCTTGCTGAAGCTGGTGCCTGAGTTTCTGTAACACAATGCCGGATGGCGCTATCGCCGTCCGGCAGTATTTTTCAATACACCAGCTTAATTTGCTGTGCTTTCGCATAATCAACAAATTCATCGTCAGGACGGGAATCGCTGATGATGCTATCAAAGCGTTTCAGGTCACCCATCCGCGCGGGACGCACCTTGCCAAACTTGCTGTGATCCACCACCAATACGTGATATTGCGCCATCGACATCGCCCAGTGCTTCACCGGTAATTCTTCCAGGTTAAAACAGGTCGCGCCCTTGTCAATGTGTATGCCGGCCGCAGAATAAAACGCGATATCCGGACACAGATTATTCAGCGTTTCTTGAAAATCGAGCGGTTTGAAAATAGCGTTGCTGGCATGGAATTCACCGCCACACAAGATGACGCGACACAGTGGCTTTTCCTGCAGTGCCAGAAAGGTATTCAGCGAGTAGCAGATGGCGGTGAAAGGCAGGTCATTATCGATAGCTTCAATGATCCATGGCGTGGTGGTGCCGCAGTCAAAAAAGATCGTCTGATGCGCCTGAACGAGGCTCGCAGCCTGCTGTGCAGCACGACGTTTCTCATCCACCAGTCGGGACTTTTGGTCGCTGATTAGGTAGTGGCTGGCGCTACGGGGTTCCAGAACAATATAGCCTCCCAGCAACACAACTGGGGCATTGTTATTATTCAGGTCGCGACGGATGGTCATCTCAGATACGCCCAGCAGCGTCGCGGCTTCTTTAAGGTGTAATTTATCACTGCGTTTCAGCGCCTGCAGCAATTGACCAATACGCTCGTCGCGTCGTGTTTCCATAGTTCCCCTGGTGAGTAGAGTAAGCGCTTCATATCGCGTGCTTAATACTACTCTTTTTACCGTGGATTAGTCACGTACCCAGCCTTTACGGATCGGCAGAGCGAAGCAGGTGCGATAGCAGGCCTGCAAAGCGGAATACAGCGCGAGACCGAATCGTTGCCAGATCATCTGGGCGCTCAGGCAGCCGATCAGCCCTGCCAGTAACCCACCCAGCATATCCAGTGGCCAGTGGACGCCGAGGTACACCCTTGACCAGGCAATCGTCACGGCAATGGTCATAAACAGGGCGCCAGACCACAGGCGATGCCAGAATAAAAAAGCCAGTGCAAAGGTAAAAATAACGGTACCGTGATCGCTCGGGAAAGAGTCATCAGGTGCATGGTGCAGGAAGTTATAGCCGATGTGGTTAACGAACGGCCGATCGTGCGGGAACAAATGCCCCATCAGCCATGAAACGGTCAGGCTGACAATCAACGCCAGCGCCATTTTTATCACCAGTTTTCGCTGCGTGTTAACGTGATCGCGTGGGCCCCAAAGCCACAGGACGACGGCCAACAGCGGCACGATGCTGATCAGGTCTTTGGCAATAAAAATGGCAAACGTGATTGCCCATTGCGCAGAGTCCGGTGTGGCATTGATCAGGTAAAATAGCGAGTTGTTCAGATTTTCCAGCATAACATCCAGATTCAGTACAGTAGTTGAAAAGGGTCCCATCAGGCAGAGAATAAGATCGCTTTCACGGGATAAAAAGCGGCGTTGTCTTATTTGCCTGTTAAATGACTCTTTTTAAGATAATTAATGACGTCTAAAGAGCATGATAACGGCTTCAACTTAAATTAACCTTAAAGCAGAATGGTATTGTGAAACAGGGTGTAAAAATGTGCGCATTTTGCTGTCAAATCACATAATTCACTATCACCAGTCCGGCGCATTTATTACACTTTGCGCGTTTTTTCATTGGTTAAGAGATTGCATGCACAACCGTTTATCTTCAGGCGCCCGACTGGGGCGTCAGGCATTACTTTTCCCTCTCTGTCTGGTGCTTTACGAATTCTCCACTTATATCGGTAACGATATGATCCAACCCGGCATGTTGGCGGTGGTGGAGCAATATCAGGCCGGATTAGATTGGGTTCCTACATCCATGACCGCGTATCTGGCAGGCGGCATGTTTTTGCAGTGGTTGTTAGGACCGCTGTCGGACCGTATTGGTCGTCGTCCGGTGATGTTAACCGGCGTGGTGTGGTTCATTATTACCTGCCTCGCGACGCTGTTTGCGCAGAACATTGAACAATTTACCTTCCTGCGTTTTTTGCAGGGAATAAGCCTGTGCTTTATTGGCGCGGTGGGCTATGCCGCCATTCAGGAGTCTTTTGAAGAAGCGGTGTGCATTAAAATTACCGCGCTGATGGCGAACGTGGCGTTGATTGCCCCGTTGCTGGGCCCACTGGTCGGTGCTGCCTGGGTGCACGTGCTGCCGTGGGAAGGGATGTTTGTGCTGTTTGCGGCGCTGGCCGCCATCGCCTTTTTTGGCCTGCAGCGCGCGATGCCCGAAACCGCAACCCGGCTGGGAGAAACGCTGTCCATTAAAGAGTTGGGCAAAGACTACAAGCTGGTACTGAAGAACGTGCGTTTTGTCGCCGGTGCTCTGGCGTTGGGATTTGTCAGCCTGCCGCTGCTGGCGTGGATCGCCCAGTCCCCGATAATTATTATTAGCGGCGAACAACTGAGCAGCTATGAATATGGTCTGTTGCAGGTACCTATTTTTGGTGCGCTGATTGCCGGTAATCTGGTGCTGGCGCGCCTGACCGCACGACGCACGGTACGATCGCTGATTATCATGGGCGGCTGGCCAATCGCCGTGGGGCTGGTTATTGCTGCGGCGGCCACGGTGGTCTCTTCCCATGCCTATTTGTGGATGACGGCAGGGTTGAGTATCTATGCGTTTGGCATTGGCGTGGCGAATGCCGGGTTGGTACGCTTGACGCTGTTTGCCAGTGATATGAGCAAAGGGACGGTTTCCGCCGCGATGGGCATGTTGCAGATGCTGATTTTTACCGTAGGTATTGAGCTGAGCAAACATGCTTATTTACTCGGCGGCAACGGTCTGTTCAGCCTGTTTAATCTGGCCAGCGGTGTGCTGTGGCTGGCTCTGATGTTTATCTTCCTGAAAGATAAGCAGGTAGGGGACTCACGAGAAGGCTAAAGCCCGGTTGTCCGGGCTTTACGAGAGGTTAGTGGTGATCGTCAATTTGATGCTCGATAACCATTCCTTCGCCTACGCTTGCGACATGTCGTGCATAAGGATGCGCACGATAAACGGGGGCGGGGGCAGGTGCCGGAGCAACATACACCGTTTGTGGAGCGGTAGTGACGCTGACCGCCTGCGGAACGCTGACGGAAGAGGGCACCACCACCACTTTATAACCGCTTGGTACATCAACGGTAATGCTTTGCGCCAGTGCAGTTCCCGCAAAACCCAGTAACACTGTCGCCATCAGTACACTTTTCTTCATAATCCGCTCGTCTGAAATATTCACTGGAAGTAATAATCCAGCGGGTTAATTTGAGGCGGATTATGAATAGATCATGCCATCATTTTGTTGCCGTCTGTGCTGAGGCGTTATCGTGTAAATGGCGCTTCGTTTTTTAGCACCCGATCGATAATATCCAGCACGCCCTCCTCGTTATTCGACCCGGCGCGATATTTTGCAGCCTGGATAACAGGTTCGTGCGCGTTTGCCATCGCATAACTAAATCCCGCCTGACGCAGCATCTCAATATCGTTGCCGCCATCGCCAAATACCACCACTTCATCATCGCTAATATTCCAGCGTTGTTGCAGCAGACGCAGACCGTTTGCTTTATGCACGCCCGGTATAATTAAATCGATGCTACCGTAGCCGGTATGTACCGGCACCATGATGTCACCAATTGCTTCGTGGAGATCTGCCTGCACCTGGGGGATACGCGCGTCAGAGATATTCAGCCCGAATTTGAAAAATACGTCGTTGATGTTGTCGAAATTATCGACAAATTCAAGACGATGATAGTACATGGCAGAAATGGTTTTATGCTCATCGCTGTACTGTTTCAGCGTATATGCGCTGTTTTTGCCGCAGGCAATAATATCAATATCTGTTCGCGTCAGCAGATGATCCACGATGGCCTGGAAATCGTTTTTTGCCAGTTCGCCGTTAAAAACATCTTCCCCTTCGCTGACCACCCAACCGCCGTTTTCCGCCACAAATGAGATTTCATGAGCCAGTTCGGGAAAAAAAGAGATCAATTGGTAGTACTGGTTGCCGCTGGCGACCACAAAGCGGATCCCTTGCTCTTTCATCTGGCGATATTGCGCCATAAACCGCTCGCGGTTATAGGTCTTCTGGTCACTTAAAAACGTGCCGTCCATGTCGACTGCAATTAACTTAATAGCCATTAGCTGTTCTCCATCACAGTGGTATTTTTAACGTTTGGTTTGGCGACAGCCTTCGCGACGATAGCCGCGATCAGTACCAGGGCCAGCACTACCAGCATGGCGCTGCGCAGGCCGTAGTGTTCACCCAGATAGCCCAGCAGCGGTGGCCCAACCAGGAAGGCCAGGTAGCCGGTGGTTGCTACAACGCTCACGCGGGTTGGGGCATCGGGGCCGGTATCGCTGGCAGCCGAAATGGTCAATGGGAAGCCCAGTGACGCACCGAGTCCCCACAGGATGACGGACACACCTGCGACCCATGTGCTGTCGACAAAGATAATCAGGCTAATACCCAGCGCGCCCATTAACGCACTGGCGCGTACGACCGCAACACGGCTGTAGCGGTCGATGAACCAGCCGCCGGTAAACCGTCCGACGGTCATACCCAGCGTAAATCCGGCATAAATCAGAGAGCCAGAGGTCGGGCTAAATCCGTGTCCGTCTACCATCAGTAGCGGAAGCCAGTCATTGGCGGAACCCTCGGCAAACGCCATCGCCAGCACCACAACACCGATCAGTAGCAACTGGATATCGCGGTAAAAAGGCAGGCCTTTTTCGGATGAGTGAGAGCCGTCAGTCGCATTTTTACCGGTGCCATCAGGAATGGCTTTAATGGCGATGAATATAGGCGCAATGGCCACTAGCGCCGCCAGCAGAATATGCGCGTTTGCAGGTATGCTAAAGGCGGTGAGCACCATCCCGACGCCTGCGCCTGCCAGTGTGCCGAGGCTATAAAAACCATGCATCATCGGCAGAACGGTTTTATTCATTTCGCGCTCAACCGCCGCACCTTCGACGTTAATCGCGACCTCTGCGGCACCAAAACTGGCGCCAAATACCCCCAGCCCAAATGCAAATAGCCAGGCGGAATGCAGCCATAGCGCAACGCTGAGGATAGCCATCCCGATGACCGCGCATGACATGGTAGTGCGGATCACTTTCCGCGTGCCAAATCGTTTCACTAGCCAGGCCGAACAAAGAATGCCACTCATCGAACCAATAGACAGTCCAAACAGTACCGCCCCCATCTCAGCGGTAGAAACGGAGAGGATGTCTCTGATGGCTGGAGTACGCGTTGCCCAGGAGGCCATTAATAATCCTGGTAAAAAGAAAAACATAAAAAGCGCCCAGGTTCGGCGTCTTAAGGCTTTGCGTGATGAGATGCCAGTCATGAATTCGAGCCAAAGAAAAGAGGAAAGGAGACAACATTAGCAAGGTTGTGTACATTTGTACACAAATGCAAGAAGAGGAAACGCAGTGCGACGCGCGAACGATCCACAACGGCGGGAAAAAATAGTTCAGGCTACTCTGGAAGCGGTAATAACCCATGGTATTCATGCGGTTACACATCGTAAAATTGCGACAATTGCTCAGGTGCCGTTGGGTTCAATGACCTATTACTTTTCGGGAATCGATGAGCTTTTGATGGAGGCATTCGGTCGTTTTACTGACACCATGTCACTGCAATATCAGGCATTTTTTGTCGGGGTTACCAATGCGCCACAGGCCTGCGACGCCATTACCGAGATGATTTACAGTTCGCAGGTCACCACGCCGGATAACATGGAGGTTATGTACCAGCTGTACGCGTTTGCCAGCCGCAAACCCGCGTTGAAAACGGTGATGCAGAACTGGATGCAGCGCAGTCAACAAACCTTAGAACAGTGGTTCGACCCCGCCACGGCCCGTGCGCTGGATGCCTTTATTGAAGGGATGACGTTGCATTTTGTGACCGATAAAAAACCGCTGCGGCGAGACGATATTCTGGTGATGGTGGCGCGGATTGCGGGATTGTCGTCGCACTAACTTCTTATCAGCTGATGGTCGCGCCCCCGGTAACATTCACCACCGTCGCGGTCATCGCGCTGGCGTGATTTGATGCCAGAAACGTGATGACTTCGGCGATTTGTGCCAGCGTTGGCAGGCGTTTTAACATCGTGCTTTGTGCGGCGCCGTCGAGCCATTGCTCTACGGTTATTCCCATTGATTGTGCTTTTTCAGCGAATATGTCCCCGGTATAAGATCCTGCCTGCATTGCATCAACAATGGCGTGCGATCGCACGCCGAGAACGCGGATATTCTGCGGGCCAAGTTCACTGGCGAGCGCTTTGATAAAAGCCTCGCTTCCCACACAGCCAACAATGTGACCCAGATGGCCAGGCATCGCCATGGACGCTGCCGGGGCAACGACGGTGATCATGGTTCCTGCGCGCTCACCCCCCATGTGCGGGGTGACGGCTTTTGATATATTGAATTGTGCTGTGAGGAAAGGGGTGATGCCGCGCATAAACTCAGCCAGAGATAACGCGTCGATTCGTTTACCCTGATCATGCATAAAGCCAGTGGCGTTAACCACCACGTCAATCCCCCCGGTTTTCTGAGCAAGGCAGTTAACCTGTTCAGCCATAGCCTGATCGTCGAGCACATCGGTGACAAAGGTTTCAGCCATGCCACCCGTCGTGCGAATGCGAACAGCAGCCTGGTCGAGTTTTTGCTGACTGCGTGCGCCAAGATACACATTCGCCCCTTCGCGGGCCATAGACTGCGCAACTGCACTTCCTATCGCGCCGCTTCCACCGAAGATCACTGCGGTTTTGCCTGCAAGTAACATTGCGCACCCCATCACCAAAAGCACCGTTTAAAAGTATGTGCCATAACCGGCATGATGCAAATTGGATGAAGGGAGGGAGAGACGACGAATTTCAGGCAACAAAAAACCCATTTATGTAAATGGGTTAGTAAAAACAATGGGTTGTAACATAATCAATAAGTTAGTTTGGTGGTAAAAGGTGGCGATTACGGGGTATTGCCAACCGCTGCCGCCACTTTGTCGCCACTTGGCGTTATCTGATTTATTTTAGACGCCAGGGGCCACTCTCTTTAATCTGTTCGACTAATCCCTCGTCTTCCAACTGACGTAACAACGCTACAACCCAATATTGTTGATTAGAGTTAGTAGCTTTCGATTTTTCTCCCCAACCGAAGCCGCAGAGATTGAATACTTCAGATTGTTTAATTCCTTTACCATTTTTCTGTCCATCCGGATGCTTTGCTAAAGCAGCAAGAGCCAATTCTTTCGCTTTAGTACGAAGCTCTAATCCATGTTTCTCTAACTCATTCATAATCATATTTCCCTGATAATCAAGACGACCCTAATTATACTCCGCTAATGTCAGACGCGTACGTGAGCAGTATCTAAGGATAATTTATCCATAGTTGCCAAGGGATTAAAGCGTAGGGCCGTTTCTAGGTGATCAGGTGCTAGGTGGGCATAGCGCATGGTCATTTTTATGTCGTGATGGCCCAGGATTTTTTGGAGCGCAAGGATGTTCCCGCCGGACATCATGAAGTGTGCTGCAAACGTATGGCGCAGAACGTGGGTAAGCTGCCCACGGGGAAGCACGATGGAGGTTTTCTCCATTACAGATAAAAACTGGAAGTAGCAGTCAGTAAAGAACTTGAAACCGTCTAGGGCAGTGATTTCCTCATACAGCTCTTTACTGATAGGAATGCTGCGGTTCTTTTTACCTTTGGTCCTGACAAACGTGATTCGGTATTTAGTGACTTGGGAGCGTGTGAGATTTACAGCTTCGCGCCAGCGTGCTCCGGTACTCAGGCATATCTTAACGACCAGGGCGAGCAGGGGACTTTGGCGGTTGCAGTCGTACAAAAGCTCAGTAATTTGTTCATGCGTCAGCCAGGCCATCTCCTTTTCGGCAATGGTGAACTTGCGCATGTTCTCCAGTGGGTTTGGCGCTGTCCATTCACCGAGTCGGGCCAACTCGCTAAAGACTCCACTCAGATAGCTTTGCTCCAGATTGATAGTTACCGGGCTGGCTCCTTTCTTCCATTTCTCGCTGAAGTAGATTTCACCCGTCAGGCGCTTATCGCGATAGTGCGCGAACATTTTGGATGTTAAATCGGTGGCGAGGGGATTTCCGAGAGCATCGACCATCAGGTGCAACTTGTCGTAAACATGCTCGCCAGCGGTCAGGGATTTGCCGTGCAGTTTGAACCAGAGTTCAACGATATCCTTTAGAGTTCGACGGTCTACCGATTCACCCAGCCAGGGCTTAGTCTCTGCCTCATCCATTGTGTGACGCTCAAAAGCAAGTGCTTCGCCTTTGGTGGCGAACTGCTTACGCACGCGCCGCCCACTTCGCCCAGCGGGGTAGCATTCACAAATCCATTTTCCTGTGTCGAGTTTTCGTACTGTCATAAAAAAAGCCCTCATGTCTGAGGGCTAAATTTAACTGTATGTTTGAACAGTGGTCAATGTATGTTTACCACGATTAATACATAGCTACGCGACTACTAACTCCTCGCTTTCCTTTACGGCCTTATTGCGTTCATTCTCAATGGCTAAAGATTCTCTGTACTCTTTTGCTTCTGCAAACATCGTCCAATGCGCATCGATACTCATTTCTTTAATCGTTGACTTGATGTCTTTTATACCAACATTGAAGAACTCTTTGCGTGAGTTAACTTTGTTCACTTGATTATCGTTAAACACTTTGTGGAGATGATTTTCGAGAGAGGGGGCATCATCACTGTAGATCATTGCATGCACATCGAATGAGAAAGGTACGCTTGCATCACCCAGCTCACGAACGCGATCAAGCGGTTCGAGTCTTCGTGTCATCCCAATCTTATATACGTTTTCTCCAAAGGAGCCGATGTTACTAATCACATATACGTGACCAGAGCGTGTTTGCTGTGCCATTGAGATGGCTCTTTGGTTTTTAGCTTCTGCTTCTTCGTATTTAATTTGTAGCTCAGCTAGTTTCTGTTCGAGGGCTATACGTTGTTCTTCGCCTGCGAGCATCAGTTCTTTAGTTGCTTTATCAATGGCCTGCTGAATGGCTTTCTCTTCTTTTTCGGCTTCTTTTATCGCTTTTTCGTACTCGCGACGCGCTTTTTCTTCTTCACGTAACTGCTCTTTAATTCGTCTTTGTTCTTCTTTTTCTTCGAGCATAATTTCATTTACAGCTACTCCCCATTTAAGCTCGTTAAGTCGAGCCTGTAAGTAGATGTCGGTGATCTTTGCGGATCTAAAGGCTGAACCGTTAAAATTCACAAGCTCAAATGCATCTTTTATTTCTTGGGATAGTTTACCGTAATTGTTATGTTTAATTTTCGAAAGGGTGCTATCAACCTTCCCATTGAAAGCATCTAGTACAAATTTGATTGCGGTGTTTCGTCTGTTCGGTTCGACATAATCACAGCTTGCCGCTTTGCTTGTTTTGATAAGAGACTTAGTTAGCTCCCTTGCTTTTTGCAGCTCTTTCCCTGCATCCGCAAATTCATAATTCTCTGCCAGTTCGTCCAAAACGCTGCGGTTTGGAACTATCCATTCATCACCGTACCCTTCAATTTTATTTTTCATTGACTTGGCTACAGCTTGGTAGGTCTCCGCGAACTCTTTTGCCTCGTATGCGGAACCTGCAATTTCTTTTGCTCTAACCTCTGCATCTGAAATGATCTTCACTGCATTATCATTTGCATTCGAAATTATGTCTTCAACCTTACTATTTGCAGTATCTAGGCGTTCTTTTGCTTTTAATCGAGCTTCACGAGCTTCTTTTGTTATTGATATTGCTTCAGTGTTTGCATTGTTTATAGTTAATTCTGCTTGGCGTTTTGCGTCATTAACAATGCGAGTCGCTCGGGTTTGTGATTCACTAATTTTATCCAGAGATATGGAGTCTGCATTTTTAATTTTCATCTCAGCATCTAAAACAGCTCGATGTAATTTTTCATATTGCCATAGGGGAGCAGCTCTTCCTTCTAACTCAGAGTGTTCACGTATAGCTTGAGCTATTTTTTTATCGGACTCGCTCAATTGATTTGTTAGAGAATCTCTTTCTTTTTTTATGTTATCATTCTCTAATGATAAGTTTGTGACTGTTAATTTGTTCTTTTTGACTATTTTGTACAAGATAATAGCCAATACGGGTGAGGATAATGCTAAGAAAAATACTATTATAAGAAATAAATCCATTTCTAAGTCCTTTTATTCTATCAATTTGAAACAGTTGTGCTTCTCACATATGCGATCACTTCTATATCTGCAAAAGCACATTCAAAACTATTATCTGCAGTGGAAATTTTAATCATGCCCTTAGGCAACCTGGTGATGAGTCTGATGGAATAAGTTCCATCAATGTTTATCAACCAGTGCCCATCAAGCACTTCTGTAAATTTTTGCTCACAGATGTATGTAGTAGGTCCGTCGAGAACAACAATCGGGGCAGAAAGCTTCGCGGGAAGAAATGACGCGTCAAAAACATATGAGCCATCTTCAACCATTTTTCCCGCAACCAGACGAAACTTCACGAGCTCTTCGGTGGTTGCTGTTTGAGAACTTAGCTTAAGGCCTTGCCCGGTGGTTAACCAATTGAGTGAAGTGCCTGTTTCGAGGGCACACTGAATTATCCAATCTGCGGGAAAGGTATCTCGCATGTATCTATTAGCCAAAGTGCTTTTTGACACTTCTAAGTGGTCAGCAAGGGCCTGCCGTGTCGTAAACCCATATGCCTCGACCAATCGCTCAATCGCAGCCTTGCCACCCTGATTGGGATTTATTTTGATCTCACTTGGGTACTTTGATGTTGACATATCTCTTATGCGATCCTAATATCAATTTTGTTCCCATTTGGGTACTTGTCACGGTTACTACCGGCTCACCACAAGCCAATAGGAGATGTTGCCCCATGGCCCCTAACATTTCAATCACTCTGAATACGCCGCACGTCACAATCGAACGATACAGCGAGCTGACAGGACTGCCTGTAGACACCATTAACGACATGCTTGCTGATGGACGTCTGCCTCGCCACCGTCTGCGTAAGGATAAGAAACGCGAGAAGGTGATGATAAACATCGTCGCGCTGACTGTTGATGCACTTTCAGATTGCAATGTCGCTATTAGTTAGTTCCATTTTGAGATACATCGGAGTCTCTTGCTATGTTTGACTATCGAGTTTCCAAACACCCGCATTTCGATGAAGCCTGTCGTGCCTTCGCCTTGCGTCATAACATGGCGAAGCTGGCAGAACGTGCAGGTATGAATGTCCAGATTCTGCGCAACAAGCTAAACCCGGAACAACCACACCAGCTGACTGCACCTGACATATGGCTGCTGACTGATATCACAGAAGACTCAACGCTGGTTGACGGTTTTCTGGCTCAAATCCATTGCCTGCCGTGTGTGCCATTGAATGAAGTAGCAAAAGAGAACCTGCCGCATTACGTCATGAGTGCAACTGCGGAGATTGGGCGAGTAGCTGCAGGTGCAGTATCCGGTGATGTAAAAACCAGTGCAGGCCGTCGCGATGTTATCAACAGCATCAACTCTGTTACGCGCCTTATGGCACTCACTGCAGTTTCATTGCATGCGCGTTTGCAGGCGAATCCGGCGATGGCAAGCGCGGTAGACACCGTGACGGGCCTCGGCGCTTCGTTCGGTCTGATCTGAGGTGGCTATGCTGACTAAAGAACCATCTTTTGCATCACTGCTCGTTAAGCAAAGTCCTGCAATGCACTGCGGTCATGGCTGGATTATGGGGAAGGATGGCAAGCGCTGGCATCCATGCCGCTCTCAGGATGTGCTGCTGGATGAACTATCCACTAAAAAGCAGGGGAAACCATGGCTATTGAAGGCGATGCTGCGACTGTCCCGCTAAGCGCTGGCCTCCGCCTTAATGGGTTAAACCACATCGCGGAATTAAGGGCCAAAGTGTTTGGCTTAAATATTGATTCAGAACTGGAGCGCTTTATTAGCGATATGCGGGACCTACGGGATATTAACCATAAGCAGAATAAACGCGCACTAGCCGCAATATTCTTTATGGCAAAGATTCCGGCGGAACGTCATAGCGTCAATGTTAGTGAGCTGACGACTGACGAAAAGCGGGAGCTGATTAAAGCAATGAACCATTTCCGTACAGTGGTGAGTTTATTTCCAAATCGGCTAGCCATGCCGAATTAACCCACAACCGAAATTAAAGGCGTAAACCCGCCGGGCTTCTTATTGCCCAAATTCAGGAGAAACAACAATGCGAAATATTGAAACCCGTATCACTAAAACAGGGCCAGATGATGCTGGCCTTAACCAGATGCTGACTGATGCACGCATGGAAGAACGCCGGGCACGTGCCGCGGCAATGGCAGCCCGTCTTGATAGCCTGGCTTGCCATATAACGTCACGCCAGCTTAATCACGTTGAAGCGGCGGAGCTGCTGCGTATTGCGGCTGAAAACATTCAGAACGAAGAGCAGGAGATCCACTGATGGCTGATTCAATGGACCTTGTACAGCAGCGCGTTGAAGAAGAACGTCAGCGCCATATCCACACCGCCCGCAACAGAACGCCGGGCGTTTCCCGTGTGCTCTGCATTGATTGCGATGCACCGATCCCGCCAGCACGCCGTCGCGCCATTCCGGGCGTGCAGTGCTGTGTCACTTGTCAGGAAATAGCAGAGCTGAAAGGCAAACATTACGTAGGCGGTGCTGTATGAGCACCATCCTTAAATGGGCGGGAAATAAAACCGCCATCATGCCGGAACTGATTAAGCACCTTCCTGTTGGTCCGCGACTGGTTGAACCTTTCGCGGGTTCCTGTGCTGTGATGATGGCGACAGACTATCCTCATTATCTTGTCGCGGATATTAATCCAGACCTGATTAATCTCTATCAGGTGATTAAGAATGATGTTGAATACTTCATCAAAGAGGGCAGATATCTTTTTGAAGCCCGTAATGATCCAGAGGCATATTATAAGACGAGACAGGAGTTTAACTTGCGCCATGGTGGCGCAATTGAACGCGCATTGTATTTCTTATATTTAAATCGCCATGGTTATCGCGGACTGTGTCGCTATAACTTGGACGGTTATTTTAATGTTCCTTACGGTAATTATAAAAAGCCGTACTTCCCTGAAAACGAAATACGCGCATTTGCAGAAAAAGCAAAACGCGCAACGTTTATCTGCGCCAGCTATGACGAGACACTTGCGCTGCTGCAGACGGGGGATGTTGTTTATTGTGATCCGCCATATGACGGCACGTTTAACGGATATCACACAGCAGGTTTTACAGAGGATGATCAGTACCATCTGGCGTCTATTCTTGAACGCAGGGCATCAGAAGGCCATCCGGTTATCGTGTCCAACAGCGATACGTCTCTGACCCGTTCGCTTTATCGTGATTTTACCCGCCATCGTATAACCGCTAAGCGCAGCATGGGCGTGGTTGCCGGTGATAGTAAAACTGCAGTAGAAATCATCGCCACAAAATCGGCATGCTGGTTTGGTGTTGATTTAGCGTCCGGTCCTGATACCTCGGTGGAAACTGAGGTGCGGGCGTGGCAGTGAGTAAATTCACATTACATCATGCACAAACCACCGGCGGCTCGAATGAGGCCGCCGTGGCCTTTCCATGGAATACCCCAAAAAAGGCGGTTAACCCATATCTGGACCCGGCGGAATTTGCGCCGGAGTCTGCGCTTTCAAACCTCATTACTCTGTACGCTGCGGATAACGAGCAGGAGCATCTGCGCCGTGAGGTGATGAGTGATAAGGTTTGGGAACGTTATTTCTTCAATGAATCTCGTGATCCTGTCCAGCGTGAAATGGAGCAGGATCGGCTGATTAGCCATGCCAAAATGGCCCGCGAACAGCAGCGCGTTAATCCAGATTTGGTGATTATTGCCGATGTAAGCGCCATGCCTGCCCATATCAGCAAGCCTTTGCTGGAGCGGATTAAATACTTCCATAGCCTGGGCAGGGCTAAAGCTTATTCCCGCTATCTGCGCGAAACAATCAGACCGTGTCTTGAGCGGCTGGAGCGCGTGCGGGGCAGCCAAATGTCCACCTCGTTTCGGTTTATGGCGAGCCAGGACGGGCTGGAGGGGCTGCTGGTACTGCCTGAAATGAATCAGGATCAGGTCAAGCGCCTTTCCACGCTGGTTGCGGCACATATGAGCATGTGTCTTGATGCGGCCTGCGGCGATCTGTTTGTCAGTGACGATGTTAAACCAGAAGAAATCCGCCAGGTATGGGAAAGGGTTGCTGCAGAAGCCATGCGCCTTGAGGTCATCCCGCCTGCCTTTGAGCAGTTACGCCGCAAAAAGCGCCGCCGCAAGCCGGTGCCTTATGAACTGATCCCGCCGTCGCTGGCGCGCATGCTGTGCGCGAACTGGTGGTATCGTAAATTATGGCAGATGCGCTGCGAGTGGCGGGAGGAGCAGCTGCGTGCCGTCTGCCTGATCAACAAGAAAGCGTCCCCGTATGCCAGTTATGAAGCCGTGATCCACAAACGCGAGCAGCGCCGCAAATCGCTGGAGTTCTTCCGCTCGCATGAGCTGGTAAACGAAGACGGTGACACGCTGGACATGGAAGATGTGGTGAACGCCAGCAACAGCAACCCGGCACACCGCCGTAATGAAATGATGGCCTGTGTTAAAGGGCTGGAACTGATCGCGGAAATGCGCGGAGACTGCGCGGTGTTCTATACCATCACCTGCCCGTCACGCTTCCACGCAACCCTCAACAATGGCAGACCAAATCCGAAGTGGACCAGCGCCACGGTCCGCCAGAGCAGTGATTATCTGGTTGATACGTTCGCCGCTTTCCGCAAGGCCATGCACAAGGCCGGGCTGCGCTGGTACGGCGTCCGCGTTGCAGAGCCGCACCATGACGGCACCGTGCACTGGCATCTTCTGTGCTTTATGCGCAAAAAAGACCGTCGCTCCATCACCGCACTGCTGCGTAAGTTTGCCATCCGTGAAGACCGCGAGGAGCTGGGCACCAATACCGGGCCGCGCTTCAAGTCTGAGCTAATCAACCCGCGCAAGGGCACGCCGACCAGCTACATCGCCAAATACATCAGTAAGAACATCGACGGGCGCGGGCTGGCTAAAGAAATCAGCAAAGAAACCGGCAGATCACTGCGTGACAGCGCCGAGCATGTCAGCGCCTGGGCGTCACTGCACCGTGTTCAGCAATTTCGTTTCTTTGGTATTCCGGGGCGTCAGGCATACCGCGAGCTGCGCTTACTGGCTGGTCAGGCCGCGAGAGCGCAGGGCGAGCACAAAGCGGGTGCGCCGGTACTGGATAACCCGCGTCTGGATGCGGTGCTGGCAGCAGCTGATGCGGGCTGCTTTGCTACCTACATCATGAAACAGGGCGGCGTGCTGGTTCCCCGCAAGCATCACCTTGTTCGCACGGCTTATGAGCTTAACGACGAGCCGAGCGCCTACGGCGATCACGGTATCCGTATCTATGGCATCTGGTCCCCGATTGTAGAGGGCAAGATTTGCACGCACGCGGTGAAGTGGAAAAAGGTTCGTAAAGCCGTTGACGTTCAGGAGGCGACAGCCGACCAGGGCGCTTGCGCCCCTTGGACTCGTGGCAATAACTGTCCCCCTGTTGAAAATCTGAACAAATCAGGGGGTGATTTACCCGATATTAAAACCATGGATGAGAAGGAATTGCATGATTACCTCCACAGCATGAGCCAGAAGGAACGGCGTGAGCTTACCGCCAGGTTGAGACTGGTAAAACCTAAGCGGCGAAAAGGGTACAAACAGCAGATTAGCAATCATCAGCGCCAGCAGCTTGATGCTGAACTGAGGTCTAGGGGATTTGATGCGAGTAATACCGAGGTGGATCTGCTTCTGCGTGGCGGCAGTATCCCGTCCGGGGGCGGGCTGCGTTTGTTCTACCGAAATCAGCGCCTGCAGGAAGATGATAAATGGCGGCAGTGGTACTAAGAGGACTGGAATCAGGATATCTATTAATCAAAGGGTTAGCTGAGTAAAAAACTATTTCAGCTTTAAATACATATGATGTACTGTATATATAAACAGTAATATTGGGAGGGAGTTGTGAACGATTTGTTCATGGAGTCACTTGCATTGCAACGGATAGAACTTATGGCCCGGCTGGTCGCCAGCTCAGATTGTAGCGATGACGACAAGGAGGTGGCGATCTCCTGGTTGTCGGAGTTGACAAGTGATCTGGTTACTAGGCTAAACGAGTACGGAGTAAGGCAAGATGAAAACACGCACTAGTGATTTTGCACCGTGGGAATCTCCCTCCCATACAGCATACGGCGACTTGATAACGCAGTGCATGTCTATGGTGCATGGATTCGCATGATCCAAAAAGGATCGCAACGGGTCGGGGCCGCCAGAACTGGCGCGCTTTCCGGCCCGTCATGCACCTGCATGAAAACCACTCCATAAAGCGGGCAGGCGTGGCGGGGATACGAGCGCGCGCGCTGGTTGCACGAAGATTCGCTATAGGCTACTATTAGCGCAATATTGTATGACTGCTGGTACTGATGAGGTCGGTTATGAGCATTCTAGAGTTGTTAAGCATTGCAAGTTCAGCAAGTACGGTGGTTATCACTGAGGCTGAAGCTGCGTCAATTAAAGCGAAAATTGCCAAAGCTGAAGATGAATTTGAAGCGGAGTCTCGCTCTTCGTCTATCGATGATGCGCTGTTGGCTAAAACCTACAGTCTCTAATATCTAATACAACAAGCAACCTTTTGGTTGCTTTTTTTTTAAAAAAAATGACTCCATATCTTATTTGTGAATTTGAGAAACAGACTTTAACTAACTTAGTTAAGGAATCTTTTAAAACGGAATTTCCAGATATCTTCAATAAAAAACAGATCGATTACATTTATAGATATTTAAAAGATGCTAAATGTAAAACTGTAATACTTGAATATGATTATATGGATAAGGATTATTTAGAAGATTATGCTCGCTATTATGTTAAAGGGTTTAATAACTCCGGTTATAAATCAGCGAGATTGCATTTTTTTTCAATGGAATTTGACCACAGTAATATTGATAAATACCTTTATAAAGGTATAAATAAAAAAGAAAAAAAACTACTTCAAGACTCATATTTAGGTTTCATGATAATTAAGCCGCTGCCGAAAACATTTATAGGGCGCACATGCTTAAGGATATATAATAGCATTATTTCAGATAGTAATAAAAAATGTCTCTTCCGTGAATATTCCGTGGATCTTTTTGGCATTAGTTTGACTGTTGAATCGATTGCTTTTCAGGAGCAAGATAAAGTTATATCTGCTTGTGCAACCACTTCTATTTGGTCGGCTTTGCATGCTATTTCATGGAAAAATGTCAGGGATATTCCATCTCGTGGTGTAATTACAACAAACGCAATTAATCATATTAACGACTCAAGCAATAGTTTTCCGAATAAAGAACTTAATAACAAACAAATATTACGAGCTATTGATTCAGAAAGGTTAAAACATCAAACTGAGTATCTAAAGGATACAACACAGGATGTTTTCTTTAACAAGATCAGAATACATATAAATAGTGGCCTTCCACTTATATTAGGTGGGGAAATATATTCTTTGGAGAAATCTAGTGAATTTATTAAAAAAGCTGGGCATGCTGTTCCAATTTTAGGTTATAAAGATGAAGGGGAACGTGCTCTTTATATTCATGATGATAGACTTGGGCCTTATGTTCGAGCCACCTTTAAAGATATTTCATCTGAAAATTTAAATGATGGATCTTTATCAAAATGGGGATTGGTACTCCAAGAAAAAAATGATGAAGGAGGTTGGAGTGATCCGCACGAGATTTTAATTCCGAATATATTAATCACAGTTCAGTTTCCAAAAGTACGGTTACCCTATAATTATGCAAATAATACTTGTCAATTGATTGAGTTGATATATTGCAGTTTCCTCGAGGTAGTTGTTGCTAAGAAGCAGGAGCAGGAGCAGGAGCAGGAGCAGGAGCAGGAGCAGGAGCAGGAGCAGGAGCAGGAGCAGGAGCAGGAGCAGGAGCAGGAGCAGGAGCAGGAGCAGGAGAAAAAGAGTTGCGCGTTAACTTATGATGTTGAATTGCAGGAAATTTCGACCATAAGACAGAATTTCTTAGAATATAAATTCAATTATCAAAATGATTCAAATCCTCGTATATCAGAGGATTTTTTGAAAAGCGCAAGGGTTGATTTCCTGTCTAAAAGTTATGCAAGATTTCAATGGGTCGCTTCTTTTAAGCTAAATAAAAAGGATGCTTTCAAAGTCTTATTTGATGCGACTGATATTCCGCAAGGGAATGCTGTTTCAGCCATTATTTATGAAAATAAAGATTGCTGTGATGCAGTTTTTGAAACACTTAAGAGAATTGTAAAATTAGAGCCTTATGCAAGTGAGATATCTAAATTCAAAAGTGATGAGCAATTCTTTAATTCATTCATGAAAAAGATAAATAAAAATGAAGATGATTATTCACACTATTTGGATTTCAATTTTGGGAAGTTGAGAGCACCAAAATCGTTAAAGGCCGGCGAGTTTCAGGGGGGGAGAGTTAACGAGAATGAAACCACAAGAAGGTTTTATGGGAAAAGTGATATTGCTCTTTCCAGTATTTGCGCAGGACTGAAAAACGATGACAAGGACTCTTTCTTAATTTGGGCGATTGGTGATGATGGCGTACTTCTAATTGGAAAGGAAATTGGAGATGTCGGGCATCCGAGTTTAACCGGGTTTAAACCTGCTAGGATTGCTGGGGAAATAAGAAGAGTTAAAGGCGTATTGTCTATTAATTCAAAATCTGGGCGGTATAGTAGAGACTATAAAAATCCAACTTTCTTACTCAAGAATGCAGTAGGAAAGTTTAGATCTATCTTCCAGGAAGACGATTTTAAAATGAATATTTTAAGGTTTAAAAAAACCAAGTGAAAATGTACACCCTACCTTTTTATTTTGGGTAAGGTGTATTATCGCTATTAGGGGTGTTCTAGGTGATAAGGTAAAAATTCAATCAAATTTTCTCCTATCCAATTGTTTATTTCTTTAAGTCGGCTTTGTAAGGGATGCAGTTCATTCCTTACAAATACCTTACTGGCTTTTTCTACATCCCCAAATCCCCCAACATTGCTCGGCATGATTCCCATCATCTGCGGCGGAACTCGATGTGCCGCCATCATGTCATCGCGGCTTACGTTCTTGATGTTCAAAAACTCATCCTTTGCCGCTACCTCTGACAGCGGAATGATCTGAATCCCGTCCTTTTTGCCGTTGGGTGAGTACATAAACAGGTTGCGGAAGTTGCCCGGTCCTTTGGCGCTTTTCATGGCCTGGCGGATGTTGTTCACGTCCTCCTGGTTCTGGGCGGCGTCGGTCATGTACATGATGAAGCCAGCATGGCTGCCGTTGATGTAGTACTTCCGGCGGAACAGCGTGGCGGACTCGTTCAGCAGGGCTGAAGGGATGGCAGACAGGTATTCCGGCAGGCCGTAAATCTCCTGGTTTAAATCCGGCTCCATCAGGTGAAAGATGCTGCCTTTGGTAAACTCGTAGGGCTGCGTGGTCATGCCGTATTGCACAAACCAGTAAGTGTCGAGATTGATCCCGCGTCGTGTGTATTTCGCCAGTGATGGCTCCAGCGACAGAATGCCGCCGAGGCGGTTCGTCCGTTTCTCCAGATAGGCGTTACCAAACACCAGGTAGTCCTGTACGAAGCGGCTGAATGCCTGCTGGCTCAGTAACGGGTGCGGGATAAACGTGCTGGTCAGGATGTTGCGCTTCACCGCAATTGGTGAGCTGTGATGCACGGCGGCGCGATAGGTGCGGGCCAGTCCGTCAAAGCTGACTGGCGGCTCATACCAGCGGTCCATCTGTACGCATTCCACATAGTCCAGCAGCTCGCGGCGGTCCAGCACCGGGATTGGATCACCAAAGCTGAAAGCCTCGGCAGTTACGCCTGCGTTTTTAGGCGCCGTATCTTCTGTTGGCGTTGTGCTGGTTAAGGCTTCGAGTTCACTCATCAAAAAATCTCCACAATGTTGCTGGTATTGGCGGATTCGCCCTGCAGCGGTTCGTTAAACAGTGCGTGCATCGTTGCCCAGGCCAAATCGGCGTGGCTGGCTTCTTCGCTGCGGCTGGCTTCATAGGTAGGGCGGTTGCCGCTGGCGGTAGTGGCACGGCGGATTGCCATAAAGGACTGCGCAATGTCTGTGTGCCCGGCGTCGAACTCCAGGCGGCGGTGGCTGATAATGTCGTACGCCTTGAGCACCAGGGCGTTTTTCACGTTGGGGTTGTAGACAAACTCCCGCACGGCAGGGAAGAACGCTTTCACGTTCTCATATACGCCGTGGCCTACGCCCGTTGAGTCAATGCCGATATAGGTCACGTTGTACTGCTGAGTTAGTTTTTTGATAGCGTCCGCCTGGGCGCGAAAGTCCATCCCACGCCACTGATGACGCTCCAGAATGCGGAACTTTCCGCCCGGTACAGTGGGCGGCGCCATAACCACGCAGCCTGCGCTGTCACCGTTCTGCGTACCTTTCGCCGGGTCGTAACCGATCCAGACTTCTCGCCAGCCAAACGGGCGCAGCGCCAGCGCCTGAAAATCGGTCCAGACTTCCCAGCTGTCCACCATGCACGCCTGCAGCTCGCTGAGCGGGAATACTGACGCCAGATCGTCAATAAATTCGCACATCAGCAGGTTCTGATATTCGTCCGGGCTGTACTCCGTGCGCAGCTGGTTGAGGTCGAACAGGTTACAGCCTCCGCGCACCGCATCCTCCACGGTGACGATCTGGCGGTACTGTCCGTCAGGGCAGAGCAGGCCGCGCGCAAGGTTGCTGTGGGTCAGGTCAATATCCACCTTGTCCGCTTTGGCACGGCCCCGGTTAAACAGCGCACCGGACCAGAACGGATAGGCACTGTGGGTCAGGCTGGACGGCGTGGAAAAATAGGTTTGTCGCCATTTCTTGTGAATGGCCATACCGGAGGCAACCTTGCGCAGCTCCTGGAATTTCGGTATCCAGAAATACTCATCAAGATACAGGTTGCCGTGGTAGCTCTGCGCAGTACGGGCGTTGGTGCCGAGGAAGTACAAAGCTGCACCATTGGGCAGCACCATGGGATCGCCTTTCAGCTCAACACCCACCTCTTTTGCAAAGTCGATGATGTACTGCTTAAAAACGTGCGCCTGCGCCTTACTGGCAGAAAGGAAAATCTGGTTGCGCCCGGTCAGCAGGGCGTCAATCAATGCTTCACGGGCAAAATAAAACGTTGCGCCAATCTGGCGCGACTTGAGCAGATTGCGGATGCGGTTTGTTTTCCCGGCTTCAAACCAGTGGCGCTGATAGTCGAACATAGAGGCGTGGAAGACTTCTTCCAGCTTCTCGATCTGTTCGTCGGTGAAAACATTCTTTTCCGGCTGACGGCGTGGGCCTTTGTTACGGTTGGCGACTTTCGGGTTTAAATCAGCTTCGTTCCCGCCATCGTTAAATTTGCCGATCCGGGCGTGGCGCTCTGACTGGCGTGCCAGCAGGTCAATTTCCTTGAAGTCTTTCCCTTCTTTCTGCTCCTTCATAATGAGCTGGCAGTAACGTGCGGCGGTGGTGAGCTGCATCTGATCCAGCGGCCCATAGTCGCCCCACTTGTCGCGCTTCTTCCAGCTGTGAACGGTTGCAACTTTCTCACCCAGCATTTCAGCAATGCGGGCTACGCGGTATCCCTGAAAGTACAGCAGCATGGCCTGCCGACGGGGATCGAGGTCTGCGGGGGTCAGTGTCGTGTTCATGGCCCAAACATACGGCCTTGGATGGCGGCTTTCCCCGGCTGCGGTTTGTGTGGTTTACCGTACAAATACAGTGCGTTGTCTCACTCCCCCCATCGCCGCAAACATAAGGC
The DNA here is from genome assembly GCF_004684345.1 of Citrobacter tructae. Classification (NCBI taxonomy): domain Bacteria; kingdom Pseudomonadati; phylum Pseudomonadota; class Gammaproteobacteria; order Enterobacterales; family Enterobacteriaceae; genus Citrobacter; species Citrobacter tructae. The sequence continues at coordinate 1,819,006 of NZ_CP038469.1, read as the reverse complement.
TCCAGTAAGTTTTCTAACGGAGCACGGCTCATGACAGTGAAAGCAAAGCGTTTCCGTATCGGGGTGGAAGGTGCCACCACCGACGGGCGCGAAATCCAGCGTGAATGGCTGGAACAGATGGCTGCCAGCTACAACCCGACGGTCTACACCGCGTTGATTAACCTGGAGCACATCAAGTCTTATTCCCCGGACAGTGCCTTCAACCGTTACGGCAAAGTGACGGCGCTGGTTGCAGAGGAAATCCAGGACGGTCCGCTGGCGGGCAAGATGGCACTTTACGCCGATGTTGAACCGACGGACTCCCTGGTGGCACTGGTGAAAAAAGGCCAGAAGCTGTTTACCTCCATGGAGGTCAGCCCGAAGTTTGCCGACACCGGTAAAGCCTATCTTGTGGGACTGGCGGCGACTGACGATCCGGCGAGCCTCGGCACTGAAATGCTGACCTTCAGCGCCAGTGCCACACATAACCCGCTGGCGAACCGCAAGCAGAACCCTGAAAACCTATTTACTGCCGCCGAAGAAACGCTGATCGAACTGGAAGAAACCCGCGACGATAAACCGTCCCTGTTTGCCCGCGTCACCGCGCTGTTCACCAAAAAAGAGCAGACCGATGAGGCGCGTTTCTCCGACGTGCATAAAGCCGTGGAGCTGGTCGCCACTGAGCAGCAGAACCTGAGCGAACGCACCGATAAATCCTTGTCCGAACAGGACAAGCGCCTTTCTGAACTGGAGTACTCCCTGCGGGAACAACAGACCGCCTTTGCCGAGTTACAGCAGCAACTGAGCCGTGAAGACAGCCGCAAGGATTACCGCCAGCGCGCGCCGGGCGGTGACGCACCGGCAGGCACCCTGACCAATTGCTGATGGAGCATAAAACCCGATGAAAAAGAAAACCCGCTTTGCCTTTAACGCTTACCTGCAGCAACTGGCGCGCCTGAACGGTGTGGAGGTTGAAGAACTGTCCAGCAAGTTTACCGTGGAGCCGTCCGTGCAGCAGACGCTGGAAGACCAGATCCAGCAGTCCGCCGCTTTCCTGACGCTGATTAACATCACGCCGGTCACTGAGCAGTCCGGTCAGTTGCTGGGGCTGGGCGTTGGCAGCACCATTGCCGGAACCACCGATACCACCACCAAAGAGCGCGAGCCTACCGATCCGACGCTGATGGAAAACGTGGAATACAAATGTGAGCAGACCAATTTTGATACGGTGCTGACCTACGCAAAACTGGACATGTGGGCGAAATTCCAGGACTTCCAGGTGCGTATTCGCAACGCCATCGTCAAGCGTCAGGCGCTGGACCGCATCATGATCGGCTTTAACGGCGTGAAGCGCGCCAAAACCTCCAACCGTGCTGAAAACCCGCTGCTGCAGGACGTCAATAAAGGCTGGCTGCAGAAAATCCGCGAAGACGCGCCGGATCACGTCATGGGCAGCAAAACCGCAGAAGACGGCATCACTACTGCAGAACCGGTAAAAGTAGGTCCGGGTGGTAAGTATGTAAATCTTGACGCGGTGGTGATGGATACCGTCAACGAGTTGATCGATGTGGAGTATCAGGATGATGACGAGCTGGTTGTTGTCTGCGGACGTGAACTGCTGTCTGACAAGTATTTCCCGCTGGTCAACAAAGAGCAGGACAACAGCGAGAAAATCGCCGCCGATCTGATCATCAGCCAGAAACGCATGGGTGGCCTGCAGGCTGTGCGCGCGCCTTTCTTCCCGGCGAATGCCCTGCTGATCACCCGTCTGGATAACCTGTCCATCTACTGGCAGGAAGACACCCGCCGCCGTTCTGTTATCGACAACCCGAAACGTGACCGGATTGAAAACTTTGAATCCGTCAACGAGGCGTATGTGGTCGAGGACTACCGTTGCGCGGCACTGGTGGAAAACATCGAAATCGGTGATTTCACCCCGCCTGCAGCAGAAACAGGAAACGGGGAGTAATGCATGAGCCTGAGTCCCGCACGGCAGCACCGCCTGCGCATTCAGGCCGAACAGGCCGCCCGTGAGGGCGGCAGTGTTCGCCATGCGTCGGGGTATGACCTGATGCTGCTGCAACTGGCAGAAGACCGCCGCCGCCTCAAGGGTGTCCAGTCCACGGTGAAAAAGGCGGAAATCAAGGTGGAGCTGCTGCCGAAATATTCCGCCTGGGCGGAGGGCGTGCTGGCTGCCGGAGGTGCGCAGCAGGATGACGTGCTGATGTACGTGATGCTGTGGCGTATCGACGCCGGTGATTATGCCGGTGCGCTCGAAATCGGGCGTCATGCGCTGCGCCATGGCTGGGTGATGCCGCTGGGCAACCGTAACGTGCAGACCGTGCTGGCAGAAGAAATGGCAGATGCGGCGCAAAGCGCTCTGCTAGCCGCTGCCGGTTTTGATGCCGATCTGCTTCTGCAGACGCTGGACCTGACAACCGATCTGGATATGCCGGACCAGTCGCGGGCGCGCCTGCATAAAGCCATCGGCGCTGTACTGAGCGAAAGCAACCCGGCGTCTGCCCTGAATCACCTTACCCATGCGCTGCAGCTTGATCCCCGCTGCGGTGTGAAAAAAGAAAAGCAGCAGCTGGAGCGCAGACTGCGCAATGACAGCCGCTAACGAACGTGCCCCGCGCACGGGCGGCACGGGATGGCGAAAGGCACTGCCACATCAAAATTCCGTCCACCGCCCACTTATTTCAGGAGAAAGCCGCATGAAGTTTGTTGCGCCCGAACAGGTACCGGAACAGGCGGAGGTCATCAAAAATACGCCGTTCTGGCCTGATGTGGACCTGTCGGAATTTCGCAGTGTGATGCGCACTGACGGCACGGTGACGCAGCCGCGTTTAAAGCAGGTGCTGCTGACGGCGATTTCTGAGGTTAACGCTGAGCTGTACGACTTCCGCAACCGCCAGCAGATGCAGGGTTATCGGGCACTGGCTGAGGTTCCGGCGGACATGCTGGACGGCAAAAGCGAGCGTATCCGGCACTACCACAACGCCGTCTTTTGCTGGGCGCGCTCCGTGCTCAATGAGCGTTATCAGGATTATGACGCCACGGCGTCCGGCGTGAAGCGAGGGGAAGAACTGGCGGAGGCCAGCGGTGATTTGTGGCGCGATGCCCGCTGGGCTATCAGCCGGGTGCAGGATGCACCGCACTGTACGGTGGAGCTTATCTGATGAAAGTGCGTGCACACCAGTATGACACGGTGGACGCGCTTTGCTGGCGTCATTACGGGCGCACGCAGGGTGTCACGGAGCAGGTTCTGCAGGCAAATCCGGGGCTGGCAGAGTACGGCCCATTTTTACCGCACGGGCTGCAGGTGGAACTGCCGGACATTACGGCGTCAACCAAGGCGCAGACCGTCCAGCTATGGGACTGAATTATGACGCTTGAACGAATCAGCGCCTTTATTACTTACTGCATCGCCGTACTGCTGGCATGGCTGGGCGATCTGTCGCTCAAGGATGCATCAACGGTTGGCGGCGTGTTGATTGGTGTGCTGATGCTGGCTATCAACTGGTACTACAAACACCAGTCTTTCAGGTTGCTGCGCGATGGCAAAATTTCACGGGGGGAATATGAATCCTTCAATCGTTAAGCGCTGCCTTGTCGGGGCTGTGCTGGCTATCGCCGCCACGCTGCCCGGTTTTCAGTCGCTAAAAACCTCCGTTGAAGGGCTGAAACTGATTGCCGATTACGAGGGGTGTCGTCTGCAGCCGTATCAGTGCAGCGCAGGTGTCTGGACCGACGGAATTGGCAATACATCCGGGGTGGTACCGGGGAAAACTATCACGGAACGGCAGGCGGCGCAGGGGTTAATAAACAATGTGTT